>JAJRVT010000076.1 GCA_024277175.1 Chloroflexota bacterium
ACAAATACAAGTAGCTGTACAGAATTTCTGGAATGAGTAAGTCCATCATCTCCCTCCGGTGAAAGATTCTCTATTATTATCTTTTCACCGGAATCGGCTCGATGGCAAATCTGGCAGGCAAAAGTGCAAAAGTATAGTGATTTACCTTTGCGTTCTGTATGTCTTATCTATCAACCGGCTTCGGCCTGAATAGTTACGTTTCAACGCAGAGTATCCGTCCAGTCTGGCTCCGTTGGAACGCGGATTTTCGCTGATAAAAAAACGGATTTTCTCAGAGAAAACCCGTAAAAAATCTGGGTTCATCCGTGAAAATCCGCGTTCCACTGATGGTCGCTGAACAGATACGACGATTGGAGACGATCATGGCTATCGAATACAAACCAACGCTGGAAGAGGTGCGACAGTTGGCCGGCCAGGGCAACCTGATTGCGGTCCACCGGGAGCTGCCCGCGGACCTGGAGACGCCGGTCTCAGTCTATCTCAAGCTGCGTACCCAGGGGCTGGACCAGGGCGGCCTGAGCTTTCTGCTGGAGTCGGTGGAGAAGGGCGAGCAGTTGGGCCGCTATAGCTTCATCGGCGTCCACCCGCCCATGACCGTAGTCGCCAAGGGCGATCAGGTGACCATCGGCGGCGCGGGCGGCATCGAACTGGAGCGCAAGCAGGGCGATCCCCTGGCCATCGTCAAGGAACTGATGGCCGGGCGCCAGCCGGTGGAAGCGCCCGGCCTGCCCCGCTTCACCGGCGGCGTGGTGGGCTACTTCGGCTACGCTCTAGTGCGCTTCATGGAGCGGCTGCCGGAGACCGCGTCCCATGACCTGGACGTGCCGGACATGATTCTGCTCTTCTCCGACAACCTGGTGGTCTTCGATCACGTGCAGCACAAGCTGATCGTCATCGCCAACATGCGCGCCCGCTCTGAAGACGAGGCTGACCTGCGCGCCGGTTACGCCGACGCGGTGGCCCGCATCGACCACATCGTCAAGCAGTTGCAGCAGCCCCTGACGCCGCCCGTCACGCCGGCGGTGAGCAGCGACGCGGAGTGGCGCAGCAACTTCACCCAGTCCGAGCACGAGGCCAACGTCAACATCGCCAAGGAGCACATCCGGGCCGGCGACATCTTCCAGGTGGTGCTCAGCCAGCGCCTGACCCGGGAGACCCAGGCCGACCCCTTCACCATCTACCGGGCGCTGCGCATGTTGAACCCGTCACCCTACATGTACTTCCTGGATTTCCAGGGTGTGGCCGGGGTGGAGGGCGAGCCGGTGCGCATCATCGGCTCCAGTCCGGAGATGCACGTGCGCCTGGAGGACGGCGTGGCCTACCTGCACCCCATCGCCGGCACCCGCTGGCGGGGCGACTCGCCGGAGGAGGACGAGGCCCTGGCCGAGGACCTCCTCAACGATCCCAAGGAGCGGGCCGAACATGTGATGCTGGTGGATCTGGGGCGCAACGATCTGGGCCGGGTCTGCGAATACGGCTCGGTGACCGTGCCGGCCATGATGCAGGTGGAGCGTTACAGCCACGTCATGCACATCGTCAGCGACGTGCGCGGCAAGATCCAGCCAGGACACGACGCCTTCAGCCTGCTGCGGGCCACCTTCCCCGCGGGCACGGTCTCGGGCGCGCCCAAGGTCCGGGCCATGGAAATCATCGAGGAACTGGAGAAGACCCGTCGGGGCCCCTACGCCGGCGCGGTGGGCTACATCGGCAACGACGGGGCCATGGACACCTGCATCACCATCCGCACCATCGTCATGCACGGCCAGACCTGCCACCTCCAGGCCGGCGGCGGCATCGTGGCCGACAGCGATCCCACGGCCGAGTATTATGAAACGCTCAACAAGGCCAAGGCGCTGGCGGTGGCGGTGGAGCGGGCGGAAAAAGGGCTATAGAATTGAATTGAAGATTAAAGATTGGGTGGCGGAGGATCGGCGTTGTAGGTGGTATAAAAATTGAGGATTGAAGATTAAAGATTGGTTGAGGGCGGATCGGCGTTGTAGGATGTGATCTGGTAGCGTTTACTTTGTCTCCCGGAGGTGATGAGATGGCGAGTGGGTTGGAGAATTTTCCGTTGTTGAAGAAGGCAGAGCGGGTTGGGCAAGAGATCTGGCAGGCGACGGAGGGATGGCAGCGGTTCGAGCGTGAGGTGATCGGTAGTCAGATGATCCGGGCGGCGGACTCTATCGGAGCCAATCTGGCCGAAAGTTATGGGCGCTTTCACTATGGCGACAAGCTGCAATTTCTGTATTACGCCCGTGGCAGCCTGTACGAAACCAAGTTCTGGCTTGGCCGCAGCCATCAGCGCAAGCTGGTTAGCGATGAGGCCCATCAAGCCCTGTTCAGGCAACTCGACGCCCTGGCTAAAGACCTGAACGGCTACATCAACTACATGCGCAACCAACGCAAAAACGCGTGATCCCGCCATCCCAATCCTCCGACAACGTCTCCCCCACAGTTGGGGGCTGGGGGGCTACCTTAGAAACGCCAAAACGCCTGATTTCGCCACCCAGGCATCCCCCATAGACGGCGAACCAATCGCAAACCAATCTTTAATCCTTAATCTTCAATTTAAACTGAAGTTAGAATGAAAACACAACTTATTTCGGAAGTGATGGTACACTATAGAAAAGTGAAAACCAGTGAATGCACCCGAAAGGAAAGCGAGCATGCTCCGTCCGGATTTTGCCAAATGGGATCAGACC
>JAJRVT010000077.1 GCA_024277175.1 Chloroflexota bacterium
CACCTTCGCCGCACTCCTGCTGATCGCGCTGGTCTTCGCCGATCTCTGGCTGGCCCATGGGCGCTTCAACCCGGCCTCGCCGGTGGAGCTATCGCCCTTGAGCGAAGCCGGGGTTCCGCCCGTGGTCGCCTTCATCAACCAGCGCGAAGGCGCGGCCAACGCCCACTCTCCAATCTTCAATCCTCAATCCTCAATTTCCTTCCCCCTCTGGCGCTTCACCACCTTCGACGCGCCCGGCGACAAGACCTTCAACGCCAACGTGGGCATGTACTACGGCTGGCAGGACATCCGCGGCTATGACTCCATCGTGCCCCGCCAGTACGTCGAATTCATGGACCGCATCGCACCCCAGGAGAACGAGCTGCTCTACAATCGCATCGCGCCCCTCTACAGCAACGTGAGCGGCGACGTCTACGGCGGCGACATCTACGCGGTCCTGGATAACCCCCTGCTGGACCTGCTCAACGTCAAGTATCTGCTGACCGAGCACTATGTCCCCAACCTAAGCTGGGAGGAGATCTACCGGGACGAGAGCGTGGGCGTCTATGAAAATCAGGAGGTTATGCCCCGGGCCTTCATCGTCCCGGAGGCGCAGGTCGTCCCGACCCAGGAGCAGCCGCTGACCAGCGCAGACCTGCGCGATGTGGTCTTCATCGAGGAGACGCCGACCGCCCCCAACGCGTTGACCCGGGCCAGCCCCCAGGTGGCCGAAGCCAATATCAGCCGCTACACGGCCAATGACGTCTTCGTGGACGTGAACCTGAGCGACCGGGGCTGGCTGGTGCTGACCGACGCCTACTTCCGGGGCTGGAAGGCCTACATCCGCCCCTTTGGCGGCGGCGAAAACCAGGAGACGGAACTGCCCATTTACCGGGCCGACAGCGCGTTCCGGGCCGTCTATCTGCCCGAGGCCGGCCAGTGGACGGTGCGCTTCGTCTACTCGCCCATGAGCTTCAAGCTGGGCCTCTACATCAGCTTCCTGGCCTTCATGGCTATGCTTTTTTTGCTCCTCTACTGGGCGTGGGGCAAGTACTACCGGCCGGAAGCCACCGAGGGCGATGTGCGCACGGTGGCCAAGAATTCGCTGGTTCCCATGACGCTGAACCTGAGCAACAAGGTCATCGACTTCGCCTTCGCCATGCTCTACGTGCGCCTGCTGGGACCGGAGGGCACGGGCAAATATTATTTCGTGGTTGCGCTCTACGGCTTCTTCGAGATCGTCAGTCGTTACGGCCTGGGCACCCTGCTGACCCGGGACGTGGCCGCGGACAAGAACCGCTCCAGCCGCTATCTGACCAACGTGCTCTCCCTGCGCACCCTGCTATGGGCGGTCTCCATGCCTGTGCTGGCCCTGGTCACCTGGTTCTACTACAACCTGGGAAGCTGGGGCCGGTTCGACGTCCAGAGCATCGGCATGGCCGAAGTCGCGGCCATCGCCATCTTTGGCCTGGCCATGCTCTTCGCCAACTGGGCCGACGCCTTCTCCAGCACCTTCTTCGCCTTTGAAAAGATGGAGTATCCGGCCGGCCTCTCCAGCGCTACGGCCCTCTTCAAGGTGACCGTGGGCGCGGCCGTGCTTTTGATGGGCTGGGGCTTTGTGGGGCTGGCCGGGGTGGCCCTGGTCGCCAACATCCTCCAGGTGATCATCCTCTTCAGCATGTTGCGCAGCACCCTCTTCAAGCCCGAATGGGCCTGGGATTGGCCGCTCCAGAAGTGGATGCTGCGGGTCAGCGGTCCGCTCATGATCAACCACCTGCTGGCCACCATCTTCTGGCGCATCGACATCTGGATCCTGCGCCCCCTGGCCGGCGCGGCCAGCGTGGGGCTGTACAGCGTCTCGCTCAAGTACCTGGACGGCCTGAACATCATCCCCAGCGTCTTCACCATGGCCATCTTCCCGCTCATGAGCCGCTACGCCCGGCGGGATGACGACGGTCTGCTGCGCTCTTACCTCATCTCCATCCGCCTGCTGCTCATGGTGAGCCTGCCCATGGCCGTCACCTTCACCCTGCTGGCCAAGCCCCTGGTCTGGCTGGTGGGCGGCGCGCAATACATCGACGTGCCCGAGACCATCACCCTCTTTGGCCGCAGCATCACCTACCTGGGCGGCTCGAACCTGGCCCTGCAGATCATCATCTGGAGCATTCCCATCGGCTTCGTCAACAGCGTGACCCAGTTCGTGCTCATCGCCGTGGACCAGCAGCGCTACCTGACCAAGGCCTTCATCATCGGCGTGGTCTTCAACACCGTGGGCAACCTGCTGCTGATCCCCACTTTCGGCTACGTGGGCGCGGCCGTGATCACCATCCTCAGCGAGTTCAGCCTGCTCTTCCCCTTCTACTACAGCGTCAAGCGCAACGTGGGCGTGGTCCCCTGGGCGCGCATCATCATCCCGCCGGCCCTGGCCACTGCGGCCATGCTCGGCGCGGCCTGGCTCATGACCGCGCTGGGGCTGCTCCCCCTGCTGGCCGTGATCATCGGCTGGCCGATCTACGTGGTCGCGCTGGCGCTGGCCGGCGGTTTCCGCGGCGAGGATATGGATGTGATCGTGGGCAAGCTGCCGCTGGGACCGTTGCGGGGAGTGGTCACGCGGTCGGCAGGGTAGGGAGAGGAAAGACGAGAAAAAAGAAAAAAAGTTCGACTTTTGACAAAAGTCGAACTTCTCCTCCCCTCTTCCGGGTTATTCGTTGCGCAGGCGCTCCACCTGCGCGGCCACCTGATCGATGGACGACGCGTCCAGGGTGAAGAGGCTCAACGTGTGGATTTGGGACATGGATAGCGCGCGGATCTGCTCCTCCAGGAGCGGGTCCAGCGGGCCGAAGCGATAGCTCAACTGATCCAACAGGGTGCGGGCTGCGCCGAGACGTTCCCCCCATTCAACACCTTTCGCAATGCCTTGTTCAACACCTTTCGCAATACCTTGTTCAATACCTTGTTCAACACCTTGCTCGTACCATTTTTCAGCCAGTGTAGGCATGATCGTCTTTCCTCCTTTATCCACCGTTGCCTGATCGAGCGCATCAATCACCTCTTCTTCCGTCAGGTGGGGGCTGGCTGCGCTCAGATAGGTCAACAACGCCTGGATATATTCTATCGCACCTTGCTCCTTTGTCAACTCAATCAGCAGTTTCAACATGCCGGGCAACAGGTCCCGACCCAGCCGCGGGTCACGGACGCTTTGCAAGGCCTGCAAGACCACCCGAAGAATGCTCTTTCGAATCCGGGTGACGCTCCAGCTAGATAGGTCCAACAACCGACAACTGAAGCGGGGCCCATAGAGGTGAAGCGCCTCATCCCCTGCCAGCAACTCGACCATGTCCTGGGGCGCGCGCCAGGGCTGTTCTCCATGGTAGACCAGCAGGGGCAGGATGGGCGGCAGCCGGGCCAGGGAATCGTCGTCCCGCAGCGCCTGTTCCCAGATGCGCACGCAATAACGCAACATCTGGAAGATGGTGAACTGATCGGGATAGCTCTTGTGCTCGAAGAGGAGATAAACGTAGGTCGGCTCCTCCGCGACTGTCTGCACCTGATAGAGCATGTCCGAGAAATGCTGGCGCAGGTCCGGGTCCACGAAGCTTTCCTTTTGCAGCGTCATCGTGGAGATGTCCAGCCAGGCGCGTACTTCAGGCGGCAGATACGCGTTCAAAAAGTCACGGGCAACCTCAGTTCGCGCGAACGATTCTTTGAAATAGCGGTCGTGGGGATTCGAAAGAGCGGACATGGCGGGGGTCTCCATGATGGTAAATGCTATGGGTTGAACTTCCGCTGCTATTCTACCATTTAGAAGAGGCATTGGGCAACTGCCGATCGAGACGTCAACCCGATTCATCGCCTACCTCATCACCCATCTCGACCTGCGCCTGATCGCCGGCGACGCGCTGGGCGCGAGCCATGCCCGGCGCGACGGCCTGCTGCCATCGCTGGCCTGCGATTTCCCGGAATGAACATCTCCGGTGCGGACCTGTGATACGCTGGCCCACATCGGGGATGTTCATTCCGGGAAATCGTCTACGGCGTCAGGTCCAGGAAGAAAATCGCGTTCTGACCGTCTGCCGTGCCAGCGGTGGTGGCGATGGTATCCCCCTCGGTCGCAATGATGCCGGTGAAGTAGTTGGCGTCGGGTTCGTCATCCACTTTCCAAAGGAGAGTGCGACTCCACTGCTCCGGGTCGCCGTTGACAGGCTGGTAGACGTAGACATCGCTGGCCCCGGTGGCAATGACCAGGCCCTGGGCCGCGTCCACCACGCCGCCCAAGGTGCGCACCCGGGTCAGGGTGTCCGGCTCGTCGAAGACGGCCACCTGCCGCCATCCCTGGGGATCGCCGGCGTCACGCACGAAGATGTAGAGCTTGCCCGTGGCGTTCATGGCCTGGGACGTGTTGTAGTAGGGCGAGCCGACCACGAGCACATCCCCGTGAAGGGCAATGTCGCCACCGAATTGAGCGTCCTCGGTCGGGTCGCCGGCGGTGATTTCCCCCGTCTGGCCCCAGTTGTTCGCTCCGTCCGCGTTCTGCTGGAAGATGCGCACCACGCCCTCGTTGAGGTCATTGGCGTCGATGCTGAGCCGGGGGACGCTGGCGATGAGGGTCTGCTCGTCCGCGCTCAGGGCCACAGACTGGCCGGCGCCGAAGTCCTGGCCGAAGGAGTCGTCCAGGGTCACTTCTTTGAGGAGAGTCCAGTCGGTGGCTCCGGCCGCGCTGCGCCGATAGATGTAGGCGGCTTTCAGCACCGTTGTCGGCACAGCCACGAAGGTGTTGCCGACGATTTTCACCTCCAGCCCGAAGTATCGAGAGCGCCCCGCCACATCGGCGAAGCGGGTCACTTCACCCCAGTTGTCCGCGCCGCCCTGGTTGCGGGCGAAGACGTAGACCTGGCCCTGGTTGCGGCTGGCCAGATCCTTCGACGGCGCACCCACGATCACGGTGTCGCCGGAGATGGCCACCGCACGGCCAAACTCGTCTCCGGACGCGCCGTCACCGCCGGTGAGCTTCTTCACCTCCCGCCAGCCGCCGGGTGCGCTGGGGTCCCGGGTGAAGAGGTAGGCCGCCCCTTGCTCGGCGTTGCCGCCCACCGTGGCCTTGTATGCGCCCACCACCAGCCAGTCCCCATCCATATCCATGGCGATCAGGCCGGGGCCGGGGTCATCGCTGAAGGTGACGAACTGGCCGCTGAGAAGCTCGGTCACTTCGAAAGTCCAGGCCCGCGGGGGCAAGGCCGCGCCGGCCGCGTCAGTGATGGCGCCGGCGAGAACCGCCTGGTAGACGCCGGCCGGGGGCGGCGCAGCGAAGGTCAGGGTGGCCGTTTTCGCAGCCCCGTCGTAGCTGATAGCTCCGCCCGGAACAGGCGCGTCCGAGGCGTCCAGAAGCTGGAAACTATCCGGCGTGAGGGTGGCCGGGTTCATGGCCTCGCTGAAGGTGGCCCGGACCGCCAGACCTTCCTGGCTTACGCGCTCGTTCCAGGCCGGTGTGAAGGCCACCACCTCGGGGGCGATAGCGTCGGTGGCCGCGGTGCGGGTCTGCACCTGGGTCCAGGCGAACTTGCCGCCTGTGTCCGTGGCCTTGGCCTGCACGGTAATAGTCTCGCCGGCGGGCGCGGTGAACCGGATCTCGAAGGGATAGCTGCCGTCTTTCGTCAGCAGTTGGTCATCAAGATAGAACTCCACGTCCCGGATCTGCACGTCATCCTGGGCCAGCGCGGTCAGGCGCATTTCGGCCCCGGGCTGGAATACGCCGGGCGCGAAATTGCTTTCCAGGGTCACTGTGGGGGTAATGCCGGCCGTGTCCGTGGCCTGGAAGTTGATGACCTGAACGCCGCCTTCCCTATCGGCCACGTAGGCCAGCCCTTTGTCGATGGTCAGGGCCATGGCCAGGCCCGGGGTGTTGTACTCGGTGACGAAGCCGGGCTGGGTCGGGTCCTGGATGTCGTAGACCGAGACCCGCCACTGGTCCGCGGGCGAGTCAGGGGCCGGTGCGGAGGCGGCCACCGCCAGCCCCGCGCCGTTGGGGACCACATGGTTCCAGCCGAAGATGCTTGAGTTGATATCGGCCTGAAACTGGAGTTGGGTCGGTCGGGTCACCTGATAGATTTCGGCGTTTTCGTCCTGGGCGGCCAGGAGCAACCCGTCTCCCCCGGCCAGTCGCCGCCGGGAGATGGCAAGATCGAATACAACGGAGAGGGACTGAGATGAGGTCACAGTAAAGCCATCGAGATAGATGGAGGAGATGGCGTCCATGGAAATAGCATGGAGGAAGTCGCCCACCAGCACCACGTCCTGAATGGTCTCCCCCAGGTTGACCGTCTGCCCTATCGCGCCGCTGGCCATGTCCACCTGGACCACGCGGCCGTCGGAGAGGCCCGCATAGGCGCTGCCGTTGGCCGCGGTCACGGACCAAACCGCGGCCCCGCCAAAGGTCACCTGCCGGGTGAGGGCCGCGGCCGCGGGGTTGCCCATGTCGATGATGGCCAGCCCCCCGTCGCCGTCGGCCACGGCCACCCGTTGGCCGTCACAGGCCACGCCGCCTGCGCTACCCGGCGTATCCACCTGGGCCACGATCTGGGGATTCATACCGGCGAAGACGTTGAAGATGGCCACGCCGGCTTCACTATCGGCCACCGCGGCCACGTCGCCGCTGACGCAGATGTCCACAGCCTGGCCCGGCGTCTCCGCAGACGCGATGATGCCCGTCTGCACCAGCACGCCGGAGAGGGGATTCTGTCCCGCCTGGACCTCCACGCCGTCCAGCACGCCATCATCGTCACTATCGGCCTTGGCGTGGTCTGTGCCCATGATTTCTTCACCTACCGCGCCCAGGCCATCTTCATCCAGATCATAGCCCAGGGTTTCGAACAGGTAGAAGGAAGGCAGTTCCAATGCCTGACCTGAAGGAGGGGTCACGACGTCTATGGAGGCCTCGTAAAGGGTCTCTGCATGGAGGAGGAAGAGACGATACCGGGTGTTGGGGGCCAGGATGATATCCCGTTCGAAGGCGATGCCGTTGCTGCCCGCCACACCCCGCTGGGTCGCCCCTGTGTCCAGGTTCGCGACCAGGTAGTATGTGAGACCGGTCAGAACCTGGTCTTCGCCTGCCGTGGCGCTGTTTAGCCCGGCTGGCTTGAGCCAAGGAGGAAGACTGGCCGCGCCAACCCGACCGCCAGGACACTTCTCGCATTCGCAGGCTTCTTCCTGCGCCTCGCTGTATGGCGTGGCGCCACCTTTGTCTACAGCCTGATAGAGCGCTTGGGCTGCCGCATAGCAGTCGGCCTTGCCCGACACATTTAAATCACTATAGCACGCGTCACAGGCTGCCACCATATCATTCAAGAAGTTGCTGTCCACCTGGGGCTTGTTGGCGTTGCACTGGCCATAGCCAAGATCGTGGGTGTTGCAGGACGGACGGAAGTCACAGCCCG
>JAJRVT010000078.1 GCA_024277175.1 Chloroflexota bacterium
GGACGGCCGCGTCCTGGGCGCGAACGTCCCCGCCATGCGCACCCGCCTTCAAGAGAACGCACAGCGTATGTGGAGTCTGTGATTGAAGGGCGTCTTTTCGGGTGCATTCGGATTTGGGGGCAAGCCGCCTTGAAATAGAATTTCAGGCTGAAAGCGGAAGTCCGCTTTAGCGGACTTCCGCAAAGAGGCGCCGCTCCCGCCAGTCGGCTTGTAGCCGACTTCCGCTATCAGCCTGAACTTGCAGTTCAAGGCGGCCCCGCCCCGAAATTCGCCCCCAGATCAGAATGCACCCCGTCTTTTCAAAGGGATTGACGCACCCCCATTTCGGTGATAGCATGGGAGATGCAGACGTTAGCTGATAACCAATAACCATTTTCATGGAGTCCCCCGCCATGTCTTCACTCTCAACGCCCCACGACCGCTATTTCAGGGAAACCTTCGCGCGGCAGGAAGTCGTATGCGACTACCTGAGGAATTATCTGCCACCTGAGATCCGCTCCCGCCTGAATCTCTCCACTCTCTCTTTGACCAAGGAGAGTTTCGTTGACCCGGACTTGCGACAGCACTTCTCCGATCTGCTCTATGAGGTCGAAACGGTGGAAAACGATTCCGGTTACGTCTATCTGCTCTTCGAGCACAAGAGCTACCCCGATCCGCTCACCATCTTCCAGATGTTGCGCTATTGCGTACGCATCTGGGAGCGGGCCCTGCGCGCGGATGACGCTCTGACCCGGCTGCCGCCTATTGTTCCGCTGCTGGTCTACCACGGTGAGCAGGCCTGGAATGCGCCCAGGGATATGATCGAACTGCTGGCAGGCGATGAGGCGCTCCACATCTATGGGCCTCGCTTCAGTTGCAGCCTGCTGGATATATCCCCTTTGAGCGAGACGGAAATCAAGGGGAGGATTCTGCTGCGGGTGGTCTTGCAGGCCTTTCGCAGCGTCCGCGATCCCAATCTGGGACGGGAGCATTTGCCCAAGATGCTGGAGCTTTTGGCTCAGTTGACAGAGAAGGAAAGTGCGTTAGAATACATCCAGACATTGCTGATCTACCTGGGCGCGGCCAGCCCCCACTTGACTGCCGAGGAAGTGCAGGCCGCGCTTGAGGAGACGATCTCCGAGGAAGGGGAGCAACTCATGCCTACACTGGCTTCAAAATGGTTTGAGGAAGGCCTTGAGCAGGGCATCGAACAAGGTATTGAACAAGGCATTGAATTGGGGCGTCAAGAAGGACGGACGGAAGGTGCGGCGCGCACGCTGCTGGGCTTGCTGACCTATCGTTTCGGTCCGTTGGACGACGAACTTGTGGCTCAGATTCATCATTTGGGCCTGGATCAACTCCAGCAACTGAGCCTCTTCGCCCTGGACGCAACCTCTATCGACCAGGTTGAGCAAGAGACGCGGCGTCTGCGTTTGAGCAAATAAAACACATTCTCATGCGGAACATCCCCGGACGCGCTTTGTCAAGTAGTGCGATCTGTCCGGGGATGCCGACTCCATTCTTCGTCAAACTCCCAACGCGGCCACGCCCCGATCGTCGCTCTCCATTGTCTGTTCCCCGTTCACCACCAACCGACCATCCCGGACCGCGCCTGCCTCCGCGGTGACGCCGCCATGTTCGCGAATATAGACCACCAGCTCATCGCGCAGGAAGAGGCCTGTGTCCAGATAAGTAAAGGTTTGGATGTCCATGAGCGAAAGCCGGGAGACCTCATAACCCTCCCAGGCCCGGGCCGGCTGGCGGATGAAGCTGCTACACGCGACCAGGAAGGATCGGTGTAGTTGGGATTCGATGGGCGCGTCGTTGAGCCGGATGTTGTAGGCGCGCGCATCCTCCCGCCGTTCGCCCAGGGCAATAGCGTAGCGCAGACCGCGACTGAAATGGATGAAGCCCCGTTCGGTGTGGGGTTCGCAGGGGCGGTCGATGCGCAGCGCGTTGTCCTCCACCAGCCGCTTGATCTGCGCGCCCGTGAGCCAGCAGAGGCGCAGCATATCCGCAAAGGGCATGACGTTGAACCAGTCACCGAATGTGAGTTCTCTCCCTACGGGCAAGCCAATGCGCACGCTGGAGGCGTCGATGATGGCCAGGTCCGCAGAATAGTCGTGAGCCCTGGCCCGCGCGACCATGGCGTCGGTGATGAAGTTGGCGAAGGCCGACTCCCCGGCCGCGAAGAGGTTGCGCACGCTGTCGGTGCTCAGGTCCGGGTCGTTGGCCGTGCGCCCCAGCACCGAGTTGAACATGGGCATGGCCATCGCGGCCAGGGGCTTCACCTGTTCCTGCTCGAAGGCTTCATCCGTGGGCAGGTAAGAGGTGCGGAGCAGCCGGGCGTGGGTCACCGTGGCCTGCTCCTGCAGGGTGATGTCCACCTCGCCCAGGTATTGGCCCAGGGTGCCGGCCTGGACGATGGGGATGCCGTTGACGATGTTGTCAGGCGTCAGCCCCTGCTCGTTGAGGACGTGATGGGTGTGGCCGCCCACGATCAGCTGGACGCTGTTGCGGGGCAGGGTGCGGGCCAGCTCCACGTCGCCGGCGTCCTGGACATTGGCCGAGTGGCTGCTGCGACTGTATCCCAGGTGGCTGAGCACGATGACCACATCACAGAGGGGACGCACGACCGGCAGTAGATTGTAGACGGTCTGCACCGGGCTGGCTATCTGGATGTTGGCGTCCAACTGCTGGCGCATCTGGCCGGCCGTGGTCAGGCCGATGACGCCGATGCGGACGCCCTTGCTGATGAAGAGGGCCGCGGGATAGTAGAGCCCCGCCAGCGGCCAGCTTGCCAGCAGATTGGCCGAAAGCAGGGGGAAGCGCGCATTGTGGCGGATGGAGCGGGCCAGCGCGCCCACGCCCAGGTCCAGGTCATGATTGCCAAGCCCGCAGACGTCCACGCCCGCCTTGGAATAGAGTTCATAGCCCACGTGGAGCTTGAAGCTCGCCTCATCCTCGCCCAGCAACTCATCGAAGACGAAACCGATCAGGTCGTCTCCGGCCGACATGACCATCACCACGGTGTTGGGATCATCTCGATGCTGCTCGCGCACCGCGCGGATGCGCCCCACCATTTTGGAGAAAACGGGGATGTCGCCGTGGGGCGTCAGACGGCAGATGTGGCCATGGAGATCGTTGAAGTGTAGCACCTTGACCCGGGCCCGTTCTTTGGCAGAGAAGGTCCGCCGCGGCGGCAGGACCACGCCCGCGCCCAGTTGCACCTCCTGGATACGCGCGATGGTGGGGTTGCCGGCGAAGAGGAAAAGCTGGGCGTCGTCCATGCCCTGGGGGTTGGCGTTTCCCCGGATCAGCCGCAGGGCGCCGGGTTCCGGCGGAGATGTTGGCGTCATGGCGGGCGGCCTCAACCGATGCGTCCGAACATGTCGGGGCGGATCTGGTAGATGGCCGGTTCGCCGGCGAAGAAGCGGCGCAGCTCTTCCACTGCCAGCTCGCCCATGGACGTACAATCCTCGATGCAGCCGGCCGAGTGGGGGGTGATAACCACGTTCTCCAGGCGGCGCAGGGGGCTGTCAGCCGCGGGCGGTTCGGGGTCGGTCACGTCCAGGAAAGCGAAGAAGCGCCCTTTCTCCAGCTCTGCAACCAGGGCCGGTTCGTCGATGAGGACGCCGCGCGCGGTGTTGATGAGCAGGGCGTCGTCCTTCATGAGCGCCAGCCGTTCGGCGTCGAGCATGTGGATGGTGTCGGGCTTGGCCGGGACGTGGAGGGAGACGATGTCGGCCCGTCGAAGGAGGTCATCCAACTCCAGTTTGACTACGCCCAAGGTCTGGGCCTCTTCTTCAGAGACGAAAGGATCGTAGAGCAACACCGTGACCCGGAAGGCCTCCAGCAGCTTGATCACATGGCGGCCCACATGGCTGGCCCCGATGATCCCCACCTGTTTGTTGACCAGCTCCCGGGCTGGCCACCAGGGCGATTCCCGCCAGCCGCCGGCGCGGATGTGCTCGCCCAGGGGCCAGACCCGCTTCATGCCCACGATCATCAGGCCCAGGGTGGTCTCGGCCACGTCGATGGCCAGGCGCACGCCCGCGCTGGTGACCCGGATCCCCCGCGCCCACAGTTCATCGGAGACGAAGCGCTTGACGCTGCCGCCCATGTGGGCCATGGCCTTCAGGCGCGGGGCCGCGGCCAGCACATCGCCATCCAGCCGGGCCACGCCCCAGCTTGTGATGCAGGCGTCGGCCGGCGGCAGCAGCAGCGCGATCAACGCCGCCTTGTCCGCAGGCTCCCCGCCGGGGTGCTCGATGACTTCCGCAAACGACGCCAGCGCGGACCACGCGGCCTCGCTCATCATGCGCTGATAGTGGTTCTTCCCGATGGTCACTGCTACAACCGGTCGCGTCATCTGTCCCCCAGAAGAAAGTTAAAAATTGAAGATTAAAGATTGGAAATTGGGAATCGGCGTCACTCCCTGAGCATTAACCATTGATCATTCACAATTCACAATTGACCATTGCCTACCCCTTGACCGCACCGCTGGTGATCCCCTCCACGAACTGTTTTTGGGTGAAGACGAACAGGATCAAAATGGGCACGATCACAAAGACCGAGCCGGCCATAAGCAGATTCCAGCGGTTGCCCCCCTCCTGGGTGTCCTTGAGATAGGCCAGGCCGATGGGCAATGTGCGCATGGCCACCGTGTTGGTGACGATCAGCGGCCAGAGGTAGTCGTTCCAGCGGCCCACAAAAGAGACCAGGGCCACCGCGGCCAGCAGGGGCCGGGTCATGGGGGTGACGATGCGCAGCAGGGTCTGGGTGTGGGTGGCGCCGTCCACCTTGGCCGCGTCCATCAGTTCTATGGGCAAGGTTTTGAAACCCTGGTAGAGGACGAAGACGGGGAACGCGTGCGCGGCCGGCGGGATGATCAGCGCCCAGTACGTGTTGACCCAGCCCAGTTTCTTGAGCAGCAGGTAGTTGGGCACCAGTTTCATCTCGATGGGGATCATCATGGTGGCCAGGACGGCCAGGAAGAGCAGGTCCTTTTTGGGGAAATTGATGAAGACGAAGGCGTAGGCCATGAAGAGGGCGAAGATCACCTGGAGCAGGGTGGTGGCGACGCCGGTGACGATGCTGTTGATATAGAAGCGGTCAAAGGGGGCCGCGTTCCACGCCTCCACATAGTTTTCCAGGCGAACGTCCTGGGGCAGGAAGCGGGGGGGATAGATGATGATCTCACTGAGGGGCTTGACGGAAGTGATCAGCATCCAAAAAAAAGGCATGCCCAGCACGATGGCGATCAGGGTGAGCAGCGCGAAAGGCCAGGCCGCCTCCACGCCACTGCGCCAGTTATACCGCAGATTATGCCAAAAGCCTGAACCCATGCCTTACTCCTCGTAGTCGACCCAACGTTTGGAATATCTCAACTGGAAAAGGGTCACGGTCATGACCCCGATGAAAAAGATAATGGCGAAAGCGGACGCGTAGCCGGCCCGGAAATTGCGAAAGGCAAGCTGGTAGAGATGGTAGGCGTAGGTCGAAGAGGAGGGGTAGACCGGCCCGCCCTCGGTCATGATCGCCACCAGATCGAAGACCTTGGTCGCCTGGATGAAGCCGCTGACCATGAGGAAAAAGATCACCGGCGCCATGAGCGGCACAGTGATATGGCGCAGGATGGCGAAGGGTCTGGCCCCATCCACCCGCGCGGCCTCATAATATTCCTGGTTGATGCCCTGAAGCCCGGCCAGGAAGAAGACGGATGCGAAGCCGATCTCTTTCCAGATGCCCACGATGATGATGGCCCAGATGGCCAGCGTGGTGCTGGCCAGGAAGCGGGGTCCCTGGATGCTGAAAAAGTTGTAGACGTGGCTGAGGGGACCTAGCTTGGGATCCAACAGGAGTACGAAGACCAGGGCCGCGGCCGCGGTGGTGGTAATGTGGGGCGTGAAGGAGACGGTGCGAAAGAAAGGCTGCCCCTTCACCCGGCGGTTGAGCAACAGGGCCAGCAGAAAAGCCAACCCCTGGGCAATGAGCACAACGCTGACCGCATAGACCAGGGTGTTGCCCAGCACTTCCCAGAAGTTGTCGTCCTGCATGAGGCGGGCGTAGTTTCGAATCCCCACCACCTGCTTGTTGGGCGTCAGAAAGTTCCAGCGCACGAAGCTCAGATAAAAGCTGTAGATAATGGGCCAATAGGTGAAGACTGCAAAAATGATAAAGTTGGGCGCGACGAACGCCAGAAACGTCAGCCACTCGCGACGGTTTTTATGCCAACTGGTTCGGATCCGGTGCATGTTTACAGACATAGGCGGTTGGACGTGAAACGTAAAACGTGAAGACGTGAGATGGAGATTCACGAGATTGGGAGATTGGAGATTTGCTGGCGGGTGCAACACACCCAATCTCTCCAATCTCCCAATCTCTCCGCCTCACGTTTCACGCTTCACGTCTTCACGTTTCACTCGTCACGGCGCGAAAGTTTCGTCCTTGATATTCTCTTCGGCCTTGGCCTGGGCTTCGTCCAGGGCCTGCTGCACGTCGGCGCCTTCCACGAAGACCTTCTGCCAGGCTTCGTCGAACGCAGTGCGCACAGCCGGTGACATGTTCACCGAGAAGTCGCCGCGCAGGTAGGGCAAGGCCGCGTGGATGGTGGCGTAGCGCTCATCCTGGAGAAGATCGCCGGCCGCTTCCTGGGCCGCGCCCGTGAACGCGGTGTAGCCGCTGCGTTCGGCATAGTAGGCCAGGCTCTCGGGCGAGAGCATGTACTTCATGAACGTCCAGGCCGCGTCCTTCTTGTCGTCGGGCGTGACCGTGAGCATGACAATGCCGCCGCCGCCGGGGTTGTAGACCTTGCCGGCCTTGCCCGCGGGGTAGTTGGCCACCATGGGCGTAAAGCCCTGGGAGTTCTCCATGATATCGCCGAAAGGGCCGGGCGAATCCAGGATCATGGCCGCCTGCCCGTTCATGAACATGCCCCGGTGGCCGCCTGACGCCTGGTCAGGATAGATGGCCGCGCCTTCGTCCAGCAACTCCTTGAACTTGCTCACCACCTCCACCACCACCGGATCGTTGAGGGTGATATTGGTGTAGTCCTTGTTGGTGAGCTCGCCGCCCTCGGACCAGATGGCCGATTGCATGGCCCAGGAGAACCAGCCGGGGATGTAGGCCACGCCGTAGCGGGTGACGTTGCCGCTGTCATCCTTGACCGTGAGTTTGCGCGCGTCCTCGAAGAACTCGTCCCAGGTCTCGGGCGGGCCGTCGATCCCGGCCTCTTCGAAGGCTTCCTTGTTGTAGTAGAGGACCGGAACGGCCACGTTGAAGGGCAGCCAGTAAATGCCGTCGTCGAACTTGCCCGCGTCCAGCATGGTGCCGGGCCAGTCGCTGGTGTCAATGCCGTTGTCGCCGTTGAGATAGGGCGTCAGGTCCTCCAGCACGCCCGACTTCCAGAACTCGCGGATCTCAAAGGTGCCCAGTTGGCTGACCTCCGGTCCCCCGCCAGCCGCGAACGCGGTCAGCAGGTTGGTGGCCAGATCGCCATAGCCGCCCTGGAATTCAGAGGAGACCTGGATGGCGTCCTGGGACTCGTTGAACATGTCCACCAACTCGTCCTGGGCGTCGCCGGCCGGGCCGGGGTTGGTGTGCCAGTAGGTGAGTTCGATCACTTCGCCGCCCTCCGCCGGCGCGCTTGCCTCGGACGGCGCAGCTTCCCCGCCCGCCGGTGCAGCCGGCGCGGTGCAGCCGGCGGTGATCAAGAGCATCACCACCAGCGCAGCCAGCAGAGTGATCAATGAACGTGGATTCTTCATGGGCTTCTCTCCTTGTTGGTTACGAATGAACGGTTTGGGTCAGGCAAGTTGTAAAGTGGCAAGTTGCAGGTTGCAAGTCACGCATCACATCTTCACGTTTTACGTCTTCTTACGTTTTACGTCTTCACGGATCACGCCCTCGATAATTCCTCCATAGCCGTTGGCCGCAGCCATCAGCTGCTCCAGCTCGATGTACTCGTCGACCACGTGGGCCTGGGTCTCCAGGGAAGGGCCGAAGCCGATGGTGGGAACCTTGGTGCGGCCGGCGCTGTAGGCTGCGTTGGTGCAGAAGGCGTAGGCGCCCAGTTTCGGGTTCAGCCCGGCGGATTGCAACCCGGCCAGCGCACCCTCCACCAGCGGATGATCGGGCGCCATCTTCCAGGCCGGGAAGAATTTGGGGCCGCGCAGGACCGCACCTGTATAGGCTTCATGCTCCCCCTGGGCGATGGAGACGTCGATCCCCTCCAACGCCGGCAAGGCTCGAATGGCGGCCAGCACACTCTCCCGGGTTTCGCCCGCCAGCAGACGGCGGTCGTAGGTGACCCGGCAGCGGCTGGGCACGACCGAGTAGCCGGGATAGGGGTCGGAGATGATGTCGGTCAGCGTCATGATGGCCGGTCCCAGCAGCGGGTCGCTGGGCAGAACCATAGTCTGGATGGCCTGGATGGCGGGGATCATGCGCAGGACCGCGTTATCGCCCAGTTGCGGGGAGGAGGAGTGGGCCGGTTTGCCCAAGGCCTCCAGATGAACCTCCGCCCGTCCCCGGCCGCCGATGTTCAGGTTGAGGCCGGTGGATTCGCCGGTGACCACGAAGTCGGGCTTGGCGATGGCCATGACCGCGGCCAGGGCCACACCCTCCATCACTTCTTCCAGCACCGACGCGCTGACGGCCACCCGCCCGGCCAGTTGTGAACGATCCACGGCAGCGGCCGCGTAGACCATGGCGGCCAACGCTCCCTTCATGTCAGACGAACCGCGCCCGTAGAGGCGACCGCCCTCGATGTCAGCGGCGAATGGATCATGGGACCAGGGCGCGCCGGGCGCGATCCCCACCGTGTCGCAGTGGGCGTCGAGGAGCAGGGTGGGGCCGGGGCGTTCGCCTTCGATGAAACCGATCAGACTGCCGTTCTCGTCGCGCACGATCCGGTCGTAAGCCAACGAGCGCATCTCGGCCTCGATCCGATCGACGACCGCGCCCTCCTGGCCTGACAATGACTCTATGCGAATCAACGACTGCAGGAAAACGACCAGCCTGTCCGGGTTTGCGATCATGATCAGTCCGTCCAAAATAAGCGTTGATTCGGGGACGCCAGAGGAAGTCAAACAAGATGTGAATATGCTACCATGACTTATAGCCGTGGTCAAGTGGGGTTTAACAGAGTCGTTTAATGTTAACCATTAATTAACAATGGTAATCATCTGCTCCGGTGCGTCTTTTTTGACACAATTGGGGCCCTGCTCCATAATCACCCGTTGTATCATCAGGATCGCCAGTAAGGGTCACAGCCGTTGCTGTTCAGACCGCATTGAATAGAATGCAGATAACGCAGACTGAGTCTGGCTGAATAGTCACAACGATCTATCGCTTCGATTTCAGGAACATATCTTATGTCAGAATCCACCATTCCAGGATTTCGCCGGGTGCCGCGCACGGGCGTCATCTATGTCATGAATCGCGCCAGACGGCGCGGGTACGCGTATACCGACCCGGCCTGGGCCAATCTGGGCCAGGGCATGCCCGAGGCCGGCCCGCTGCCGGACGCTCCGCCACGCGTCGAAACCATCACCATCGATGTGCCCCGTCAGGAGTACGGCCCGGTGGCCGGGGAAATCGCCCTGCGCCAGAAGATCGCCGACCTCTACAACCGCCTCTTCCGCCAGAGAAAATCTTCCCAGTACACGTGGGAGAATGTGAGCATCGCTGGCGGGGGACGCGTGGCCCTGACCCGGCTGGCCGCGGCCCTGGGCAACATCAACATGGGCCATTTTCTGCCTGACTACACGGCCTACGAAGAACTGCTCAGCGTCTTCAAGGCCTTCATTCCCATCCCCATTCTGCTTGACCAGGAGGAAGGCTACCAGGCGCCCCTGGCCACCCTTAAACGCGAGATCCTGGGGCGGGGGCTGAAGGCGTTGCTGGTCTCCAACCCGTGCAATCCCACCGGTCAACTGGTGGAGGGCGAACGCTTGCGGCGCTGGGTGCAGATGGCGCGCGATCTACACTGTTCGCTGATCCTGGATGAGTTCTATTCTCACTATATCTACACCGGCATGCTCAACGCACACCCCCCCAAGATCGTCTCGGCCGCGGCCTATGTGGAGGATGTGGACAAGGACCCGGTGATCCTGGTGGACGGGCTGACCAAGAACTGGCGATATCCGGGCTGGCGGCTGGGCTGGACCCTGGGGCCGAAGGAAGTGATCAACGCCATCGCCAGTGCGGGATCGTTTCTGGATGGCGGCCCGAATCATCCCTTCCAGGCGCCAGCCATGGAGTTGCTGGATCCAGAATATGTCTATCAGGAGACGGAAGCCATCCAGCGTCATTTCACAAAAAAGCGGGCCTACACCCTGGAGCGATTGCGGGATATGGGGATCATGGTGGAGGCCGAACCTGCGGGGGCGTTCTATGTCTGGGCCAACCTGGCTCAACTGCCGCCGCCGCTTAATGACGGACTTTCCTTCTTCGCCGCCGGCCTGGAGGAGAACGTCATCACCGTGCCCGGCGTCTTTTTCGACGTCAACCCGGAGCGCCGCCGCGAGGTGGCCCGCTACGGCAACTACAGTCGCATCAGCTTCGGTCCCAGCATGGAGAAACTGGAGCAAGGCCTGGACGCGCTGGCCCGCCTGATCGCCAATCCGCCGAAAGAATGACAAGGTGACAAGATGAGGGGGGACAAGATGACAGGGTGATCGGATGCACCGGAGTCACCCTGGCCCCCCGACTCCCAATCTTAGGGGAGACGCATCTTGTCATCTTGTCATCTTGTCATCTTGTCACTGCGCCAGTCCATCCAGAAACGCCTGGATCGCCGGCTTCTCCTCATCCGGAGCCAGTTCGAGGGCGCGCTCGGCGAACTGGCGGGCGGCGTCCGGCTGGCCGTTCTGGGCCAGGATCTGCGCCATGGCCAGCGGGTGGTGGTATTCGTTCGGTTCCAGTTGCATCAGCGCCTGCAACGTCTCCACCGCCTGGTTCCAATTCTCTTGCTTCAGATAGAGATTGTAGAGATTGCGCAGGATATTGGCGTCGGTGGGATCAAGCTCCCGCAGCGCCTGGTAATGGGAGATCAACCCCTCGTCGTCATCCAACTGTTGATAGAGTTCGATAGCTACCCGGTGCAGATCGCGCAGGTCTCCCAGTCGCTGGGGGTTGACGGCTTCCAGCGCTTTCTCCACCCATTTCACGCCCTCTTCCGGCTGGCCCAGATCTCGGTAGAGGATGGCCAGATTGCGCAGGGCTGGTACATCCTTGGGCCGCCGGTTGATCACGGCCAGGTAGGATTCGATCGCACCCTCAGTGTCGCCTGTGCGGGCCTGAGCCACGCCCAAATAGCTGTACATGGGAAGCGTGGGCCTGACGCGAGGATTGGCGTCCATGGCCTCGATCCCCTGCTTCAACAGATCCACCGCCTTCTCGTCGTCTCCCTGGCGGCTATAGAAATCGGCCAGCAGCAGATAGGTCTGATCGTAGAGATCGTCCAAGGCCAGGCTGTGCAGATAACTCTCTTCGGCCAGGTCCCGTTCGCCCCGGGCCAGGTGTGCGTTGCCCTTCTCATTCCAGAGGTGGGCGGCATTGGGGCTCAACGTCACCGCGATATTGTATTCCTCGATGCTCTTGTCGAGCATGGCCTGCTTCAGTTCAGGGTTGTCCGGCGACAGATCGGCCCAGGTGCGGTAGAGACGGGCCAGGTTGGCGGTGTGATCGGTGTTGAGCGGATTGACCCGCTGGGCTTCCAGTAGCACCGTCTCTGCCGCGCGCAGCAATTCTTGCCGTCCCATGGCCGCGATCTGGTCCGCGTTCAAGGCCAGGATATCGTCGATGGTCGGGTTTTCAGGCAGGGTGAACGTCCCACCATCATTGACTTCCTTGGCCCGCTCCAGCAGGCTGCGGCCCAGGAAGAGCATATAGTGATCTTCGGTCTTGCGCGCGTTCAGCGCCCGCCGGTAAAGCTCGATGCTGCTGACCCAGTTGCGCTGGCTGTCGAACTGTTGCCCCTGCTTGTAGATGATATCGGCGCGCACCAGTTCGATGTTGACGTTGGTGATGACGAAAAAGGCCAGCCCCGCCGCGATTACGCCCGCGCCCAGGCTGAAGATCAGCCGTCTGCCTACGGAGCGTCCCCGCTCGCGCAGCGCGGACCAGGCGTAGACTGTGGCTGCCACCAACAGCCAGGCCACCAGCAGCCAGGTGTAAAACGCGAAATGGCCGGCCACCTGGTTGAGTTGGCTGGTCAGGTCGCTGCCATTGATGCCAGGGATCAGACGCCGGGCCTGATAAAGCCCGTAGATCAGCCAGCCGCCCCAGACGATCAGCCCGTGGATGAGATAGCCCCGCAGCCACCAGCCCAGGCCGAGCGCCCGCCGATGACGCAGGGATTCGGTGGTCATGCCCAGGGTGGCTGCCACCAACCAGGTGAAGAGCAGCATGAAGAGCAGGGCCGGGCTGGTGATCAACTCGCCCCCCTCTACACGTTTGGTCACACTGTTGGTCAGGATGTCGACCGCGCTCTTCAGGCCGGCGCTGTTGGTCATGTAGATAAAGGCCAGGGTCATGAAGACCAGCAGATCGGTCACGACGGTAGTCGAGGTCAGAGGCAGTCCGCGCCCTGATCGTCGATTCGACGCCGGCGCGGCCGAAGGGGGTTTTCGCTTCCCCTTACGCACTTTGGCGCTTGCCTGAGGACGGATGACTGACTCGCCGCCCTGTTCAACCGGAACGCCGGCGGCTTCATCGCCCCCCGCGAACGCGCCCGGCCGGACCCAATTCATGCCCACCGCCAACAGCAGCGCCGTCATCACCCAGAAGTAGACCCGCGTGGCGGCGATGGCGATGCCAAAATGGATCTCCACGAAGTGGGCGACGACGGTGGCCAGGATGGTCAGGATCAGCAGTTGTCGCGGGATGTCGTCCGGGCTGATGACCAGGTCGTGATGGAGAAAGGCGGCGATGGTGACGTAGACCACCAGCCCCAGCACCAGCCCGGCTGGCAGCGCCACGCCCAGGAAGCGCAAGCCCCCGTCCATGGTGGTGAAAACGATGATCAGCGCCAAGCTGAATACGGTCAGCAGGGCGCCGAATAACCACTTATCCCGCCGGTTCACCAGCAGCCCCAGCCAGCGCAACGCCCAGTAAAAGATGGCGATGAAGAGGGACATATAGGCCAGAAAACCCAGCAGCCCGGTGATGACCAGGGAATCCCAGGTCTCGTTGTGGGAGCGATCGGGGCTGGCGTTGCGCTTCTCGTGATGGGCCAAATCGGGTGGATAGAAGGGGTTGAACGCCACCCACATGGCCTCCGGTCCATAGCCGATCAGGGGGCGGACCGGGTTGAGTTTGTCGGTGGAGCCGTCGGGGTAATCCAGAGGCGCGTGGGGCGAGACCAGATCGGCCGCACCCTGCCAGATGAGCACGCGCACCTGGGCGGTGTTGGCTTCCAGGTCCAGGATACGGCTCAACCTGCGCAGGGAGTTGATGGATTCCACGAAGCTGAACATACTGGTCGTGTTCATCAGCACCAGCACGATCATGCCCGCCAGGCCGACGCCCACCCAACCGGTGACCCAGGCCCGGTAGCGGCGGGGACGCAGCGCGCTGAAGAGCAGCAGCACGAAGAGATAGAGCCCCGCCAGCACGCCCAGCAACGGCCCGCGGCTCTGGGTCCAGAAGATGGCCAGGGCCTGCACCATGAGGATGAAGAGATAGGCCCCCCCGGCCAGCGCAGTCGGCATATCCTGCCCTTCGGCCTCATTCCCAGTCTCCTCGTCGTCCGGCTGACGCAATAGATGGGCGAAGCTGCTGTAGACCCGCTCCAGGGTGAAGAAGAAGGCCATGATCAGATAGGCGGAGAGGAAGATGGCGTTGCCGGCGTTGGCCGCGATGCGGGTCTGCACATCACCGCCCCAGGGCAAGGGGTCCTGGCCGAAGTGCTGGATGACGCCGTAGATGGCGATGGGCAGGCTGGTGAGGATGATGACATGGCGCATGCGGCGCAATTGCTCTGTGCGGCGCATGTGGGCCATGACCGCCAGCGCGATAACTACATAGGCCAGGAAGGTATAGGTCCCCTGTAGCCGCTGGTAGGAGCCGAACCAGCTCACGAAGGGGGCCACGCTGAAGACGGTGCTGATGAGGTAGGCGATAACCAGCAGCAGGATCGAGAGCAGGAAAGGCGCGCCCAACAGGCCGCTGCGCCCGGGCTTCACGGAGTCATCTTTGCTGACGCCGCCCGGCAGCCAGATGCGACCGCTGTCCACCGAGCGCACGATCCACGCCACCAGCATGACCAGCGCGATGGTGCGGATCAGGCTGATCTTGTCCGGCTCGAAGACCCGGCTGGAGAAGACGTTGAAAAACAATGGAGCGACGGTCAGCGCCGCCAACCAACCCGCCTCGATGAGCGCTTCGGCCCAGACGTCCAGTTTGGTTCGTGAGATCATAGCGTCATGTTTTCCATGCTATATCCGCCTTGACATCGCCTCGCGCCTGTGACCCAAACAGAATGATTTGATAGGGGTCAAAATGAGTGACGATTTTTTGAACAACGTAGTCAATCAGTTCGGGTGTGATATGGCTGGTATTCAGTTTGGGATCGATTTCGATTTTCTTCCTCATGGCAATTCATTATACACAGCGAAACAACGGCGGGCAAAGCAGGCGAGCGATCGTCCTTATTCACCATTTCACTTGACACCTAGTTTTCTCTAGGGTATTCTGTCCACGGAGGATATCATGACAGTTACACAATCGCTCGTTCCGGTTCAATATGTCGTCGATGAAAGCGGTCAACGAAAAGCTGTTCAGATCACTCTATCCCTGTGGGAACAAATCGCGTCGTTGCTTGCCAACCAATACATGCCTGCGGCTGACGCTGCGCGTCGAATTCAGGTGGACATCGATCAATTGGAACGCTGGTTAGCCAACGGAACGCTGCCCGGCATTGAGATTGATGGACAATGGTTTATCTCCGTTGAAGTGATGAATCGCTTCGCTCCCTTCGAGCAAATTCTTGACGATTTAGATGCTGAAAAAATACCGCCAACACTCGATGAAATACTGGCGATGTTCAGTCAGGATCGAAAACAGCAACAGCGGACAAAGGACGAATGAAGGCGGTTTTAGACACCTCCGTCCTCTTGAGCGCAGAGCGCCGACCTCTCCTGTTTTTGGCTGCCAACAATCGATATACAATCGTCTGGAGCGACTATATCGCTGGGGAACTCCAGCGTAAAATGATTGAAATAGGCTGGATCGTCATGAAAACAGCCGAACTCATTGACGCCTTGTACAATCTGGCTGAACGCGTTGACTATCGCCAAATCACCGGCGGCAACTACGAACAGTGGATTGGCGATCCAAGCGATCATCCTATCATGGCGACTGCTCTGGCCGGCGAAGTCGATTACCTGGTGACCTGGAACACCAAAGATTTTCCACCCAAACATCGCTTTGCGGGCATCACCATCATCACTCCCGACGCGTTTCTGCAACTATTCTAATCTAATTCGGCGTTACCTCCACTTCCCGTCCACTGGCCGCCGACTCATAGATCGCCAGGACCAACGCCAACGACTTGCGCGCTTCAGGGCCAGGTGTGCCCGGCTCCCGGTCGTCCGCCACGGCCTGGGCGAAGTCCTGGATCACCTCCCGGTGGCTGTAGCCGTAGACCGAAGGCGGATCCACCCGCTGGCTGGTCAGGATTTCGGCCTCCTCCTCCAGTTGACCGGCCACCTTCCACAGGGTGATGCGGTTGAGCGCGGTGCCGCCGATCTTGACCGAGCCATGTTCACCGAAGATGGCCACCGAGCCTTCCAGGTTCTGGGGCCAGGTCAGGGTGGAGCCTTCCACCGTGCCCAGCGCGCCGTTGGCGAAGCGCAGGATGGCCACGCCCACATCCTCGGCCTCCATCTGATGGGCGCGAGTGGCCGTGTAGGCCTGCACCGACGCCACCGGACCCATGAACCACTGGAGCGCGTCGATGTGGTGGATGCTCTGGTTCATGAGCGCACCGCCGTCCATGGCAATGGTGCCGTGCCAGTCGTCCTCGTAGTACGACTGGGGGCGATACCAGCGAACGGTGGCCGCGCCCAGGTTGAGCTCGCCCAAGCCGCCCTCGTCGATCAGCTTACGCACCTGCTGCATGGGCGAATTGTAGCGATTCTGAAGCACCACCCCCAGCTTGAGGCCCCGGTCGGCAGCCGCTGCGATCATGCGGTCCGCGTCATCCAGGCTCAGGGCGATGGGCTTTTCCACCAGCACATGCTTGCCCGCGTCCAGCGCGTCCAGCGCGACCTGGGCGTGCAGGCCACTGGGCACGCAGATGGTCACCGCGTCGATATCGGTTCGATCGAGCAGGGAGTGATAGTCGAAATGGGCGTCGGCGCGATATTTGTCGGCGAAATACTCGGCCCGGCTGGCCTTCACATCGGCCACCGCCACCAACTCGGTTTCGTGCAACTGGGACAGCGACAGCGCATGGCGCGGGGCCACCCGCCCGCATCCGATCAGTCCAAAACGTATGGTCATTGAAAGTCTCCGTAATTGTCGTCATAGTGTGCGAGGAGATTAGAGATTGGAGATTGGTCTCGCCAACCGATCTCCAATCTCTTCAATCTCTAATCTCTTCAATCCCATTCTACCCTCCAACCACGCCCCGCAAAAGTTTCTCCAAGCGCGCGGCCTGGGTTTGACGGGCGTAGTGGGCCATGACGTAGGCCCGGCCCCGTTCGCCCATCTCCGTCCGCCGGGCCGGATCGTCGCGCAGCGTGCGGACCGCCGCGGCCAGCTCGGCAGGCGACTCCGGGGGAACAACCACGCCCGCGCCGGCTTCCCGGAGCAGGTCCGCGGCCTCGCCCTCGATGGCCAGCAGGACGGGCAGACCGCAGGCCATGTAGCTGAACATTTTCACCGGCAGCGTCCCCCGGGAGATCTCCAGCCGGCGGCGGGTGTCCAGCCCCAGGTGACCCAGGGCCAGGATGTCGGGCAACTCGGTCTCCGGCACGGCGTCATGAAAACGCACATTGTCCAGCTTCCGTTCAGCCGCTAGCGCTTTCAGCGCTCCTTTCTGGGGACCGTCACCCACGAACAAGAAGACGATGTCCCGCTCGTCCCGCAGCAGATCTGCCGCCTCGATCGCGGTCTCCAACCCGTGGGCCAGGCCGTGGAGCCCCGTGTAGAGGACCACGAACTGGCTCTCCTCAAGGCCCATCCGCGCCCGCAGGGCCGGGTCCGGCGGGCGGGGCGAGTAAAGTTCGGTGTTGGCCCCGTTGGGGATGGTGGTCACTTTCTCCGGCGGCAGCCCGCGCGCCAGCAACCGGTCGTGGATGCCCTGGGTGGCGGTGACGATGTGGCGGGCGCGACGGTAGCAGGCCTCCTCCAGCCGGGTGGCCATCTGCACCGCGCGCGGGTTGTTCAGCTCACCCAACGCCACCGCGGATTCGGGCCATAGGTCCCGCACCTCGAAGACCAGGGGGATGCGACGCAGGTAGCTGATGGCCAGGGCCGCGCCGCCCACGAAAAGGGGCGGCGAGGTGGCGTAGATCAGGTCCCACCGGCCCCGGGCCAGAAAGAGGCCGGCCCACGCGGCCATCACCATATAGGAGAGATAGAAGGCCATGCGCGCCCGAAAACCCTTGACCGGCGACGCCTTGACCCACATCCGCAACACGTTCACGCCCTCCTCCCGGCTGCGGGTGACCGCCTTGCCCCGGTATGCGGGCGGGATCACGCCGTGGGGGTGGTTGGGCGCTTCGGTGATGACCATGACCTCATGGCCGGCCCGCGCCAACCCCTGGACCATCTCGCGAGCCCGGGTCTGGGTGGCCCCCACTTCGGGCGGATAGTATTGGGAGAGATAAAGGATGCGCATGGTCAGGTCAACAACGAGTCATAGAGATCGAGCAGGCGCGGGGCCAGCGCTTCCCAGTTGTAGCGGTCGCGGAAGGCTGCGGCCCCGTTGTCCCCCAGCCGCCGCGCCTCCTCCGGGTCGGTGAGCAGGCGCGCGACTGCGTCGGTGACAGCCCCCACATCCTCCGGATCGACCAGCAGGCCGCAGCCTGCATCGTTGACCAGCGCCCGGTTGTAGGGAAAATCACTGATGATCACAGGCAGGCCGCAGGCCATGTACTCCATGAGTTTGACCGGCACGGCCTTCATGTAGCGAGGGACCGGCTGCAACACGGCCAGGGCCACGTTTGCCCGGCTCAATTCTGCGGCCACGTGCTCGTAGGGGATCCAGCCCAGGTGCTTCATCTGGTTCTCCAGGCCGGCCATGGCCTCCTCGAAAACACGCTGTTCCGCGGGGCTGGTCCAGGTTCCCAGCAGACGCAGCCGGGGATAGAGTCCCCGCAGGGCCAGTTCGTTCATAACCTGGGCAATGACCAACAGCCCCCGGTCCACGGAAAGACGCCCGGCATAGACCAGGGTCTGGTCGCTTGCGTCTGAGGTAAACGTGCCGGGGACGGGCCCCGACGAGTCCGTTGACCGAAAATCTCCTGGCCCGTCCCCGGCACGTGAGAAGTCCAGGGGCGGGTAGTGGCCGATGATGACGGTTCGCGGGTTGTGATAGCGGCGGGCGATGCGCTCGTCCACGGTGATGACCGCGTCGACGAGACGGCTCAAGGTCTGATCCGCGATCTCGATGATCGCGACCAGAAATTCGCCCACGATCCCGCCCAGGCGCGGGGCCTGCATCTCGGCGTAGTAGTCGTGGGCGTCATAGACCACAGGCCGCCGGTGGCGTCTGGCCCACAGCAGGCCGGGGATCAGGGTGTCGAAATCGTGGCAGTGAACCGCGTCCGGCTGCTCCTGGTTCAGCATGCGCCACGCCTGCCGCCAGAAGCGGGGCAGCCGCAACA
>JAJRVT010000079.1 GCA_024277175.1 Chloroflexota bacterium
AAGCGTATCCAGTTTGGTGAAATGAGGCAAGATGGACCTATCTACGAAGCAAGTTCGATTCATCTTCAGGTGCGGCTCGGCCTCTTCTTGCCTCATCTATAAGATACCAGGTGCGGCTTGCAGCCGCACGTTCTCTGGCGGCTGCGCTATCAAGCGAAAGAAACTGAATTTTTAACAAAGACCCGGTTTCTCCGTCGATTATGATTATATCGTCAATTGTATCCCTTGGCTAGATGGTATAAAATTCAAACAGTTCTGGAAAACGGCGATCATAGGCAGGTGGACAAAAGGAGCAAAGAGATGACGAATTACGTGGGGATTCTCACCGCAGGCGGGGATAGCCCCGGTCTGAACGCAGCTATCCGCGGCGTCGCCAAGGCGGGCATCGGCACATACGGTATGCAGATCATCGGCTTTCGCGATGGCTTTCGTGGCCTGATGCAGGATCGAACCGTACGCCTGACGTCGGAGGAACTGTCCGGAATCCTGACAGTGGGCGGCACCATCCTCGGCACCAGCCGCGACAAGCCCCATAAAATGCCCATCGGCGGCCAGACCATGGATATGACCGATGTCATGGTGGACACCTATCACAAGCACAATCTGGACGCCCTGGTCTGCCTGGGCGGCGGCGGCACCCAGAAGAACGCCTATCGGCTGATGCAGAAGGGGCTGAACATCATCACGCTCCCCAAGACTATCGACAATGACGTGGCCATGACCGACGCCACCTTCGGCTTCGACACCGCACTGGGCATCGCCACCGCGGCCATCGACCGTCTTCACAGCACCGCGCACAGCCACCATCGCATCATCGTGGTGGAGGTCATGGGCCATAACGCAGGCTGGCTGACCCTGGGTGCGGGCATTGCCGGCGGCGCCGACGTCATCCTCATTCCAGAGTTGCCCTATGACATCAACGTAGTGGCCGAGGCCATCCGCCGTCGCCAGCGGCGGGGCAGTAACTTCAGCATTGTCGCCGTCTCCGAAGGCGCGCATTCCGCCGAAGACGCGGCCGCGTTGGCCAAGGCCAGCGCCAAGGTGGCAAAAGCCAAAGGGGGCAAGGCGCGCAAGAAAGCCCGCGCCAAACTCGCAAAACTGGAAGCAAGCCTCAAGGGCCACACCATGCGCGTCTCCCAGCAGTTGGAGAAATTGACCGGGCTGGAATCCCGGGTGACCATTCTCGGCCATCTGCAACGGGGCGGCACGCCGTCGGCCGCCGACCGACTGCTGGCCACCACCCTGGGCAGCGCCTGCGCCAAGCTGATCGACCAGGGCGTGTTCGGCGTCATGGTCGCCGCGCGCGGCGACGGTGCGGAGCCGGTTCCCCTGGAGCAGGTGGTGGGCAGGCGCAAGCTGGTGCCGACCGATCACCCTTGGGTGGAAACGGCCCGCTCCATCGGCGTCTGCCTGGGCAACCGGTGAGCCGCGCAATCGAACGCGCCGCAGACGGGACCCTGGACGCCGTGGTCCGGCCCATCCCCGCCCGCTTCGCCGGGCTGAACGTTCTGCACCTGGGTTTGCCTCCGGGTCTGGTTCAGGGGGCGATAGCCGGCCGCTACTTTCTAGCCCGATGCGGCGCACAGACGCCAGCGGACCGGGCGCGCGACTGGTCCATCTACGCACGTCATCCCCTCTTCGTAGTTCACGCCCGCAGTCAAGGTGAAGAAGGGCGGAAGGCTCCGCCAGCGGACGGGGACGCCTGGACCCTGGCGCTGCCGGCTACCTCCAATAATCCTGGGTATTCCTGGCTGGCCGGGCTGGACATTGGGGATACTGTCAATCTGCTGGGACCGCTGGGAAACGGGTTTACGCCACCCGGTCCTGAGGCCAATCTATTGCTGCTGGCCGATGTGGAGCGATTCCCCCTGCTCCTGTCTCTAATCGAGCCAACGCTGGACCAAGGCGGGCGGATCACTGCGCTGGCGCTGGCGTGCGAGGGTGCAGGGCCGAAACGGGGGGCGTTGCTCGATCTGCTCCCCCTGGCTGCGGAGTTGCGACTGGCGGCGGACATGGAAGAACTGTTCAGACAGGTGGCGGAGACTCTGGCCTGGGCGGATCAGCTTTGCATCGCTTTGCCAAGGCTAGATCTGGTGCGACTGGCCCACCTGGTGCGTGAGCATCGCTTCCGCCTGGAGGCGGGTTTCGCCCAGGTATTGGTGGAGAGTGATCTGGTCTGCGGCGTGGGTGCGTGCCTAAGTTGTGTAGTCCCCCTGGCCAACGGCGGGCTGACCCGGGCCTGCATCCATGGGCCGGTGCTGGATCTGATGCGACTAGCGCGTTGAGAGAATCCGCGCTCTAACCAAGCCCGTCCGAATGGTCACGAAAACGATAAAAAGGAACGGATCATGACGGAAACAGAAGAATCCACACTTGAAATGGAAGACCCGACTGCCCAGCGCAAAGAAATCATTATACGGGCCAACTACGAAATTTTCGTATTGGCGCTGATCATTCTCCAGATCATCAATTCGGTTATGCTTGTTCTGATCAGAGGTGGAGAAGGAAGACTCATTCCCGCCGCCATCAGCAGCGGCGTGGCTATTTTTCTGATGGGAGACGCCCTCTCTCGGGTGTGGAAGTGGCGGCATCGCCGCCGCGTCTTTTTCCAATATTACGGATATCTCCTCATTCTGGGCAGTTTGCCCATCCCCTTCGCCGCCATCCTACGCCTGATTTGGTTCCTAATCATCATCACCAAACTACGACGCACCGATATGGCGTCCATACCGAATGTGGTTATCCGCAAACGAGCCCAAAGCGCCATGTTGGGCGTCGTACTGGCGGCGGTTGTGGTGCTGGAATTCAGCAGCATCCTCATCATCAGGACAGAGGCGGGCGTGAATGGAAGCAACATCAAAACGGCCGGAGACGCGTTATGGTGGGCGCTGGTGACCATGGCGACGGTTGGTTACGGTGACAAATACCCTGTAACCGCCGCCGGACGTCTCATCGCGGTCGTGGCCATGAGCGTCGGCGTCGGCATCTTTACGGTGCTGACCAGTTTTATGGCCGAAGTGTTCACTCGCCCGCGGCGGACGCGGGATGAGCTAAAAAGAATTGACGAGGAAATATCCCCTTACAATGCGCGAGCGAGCCTTAACGCTCTCAGAGAGATGATCGATCAACAAGACCAGGAACGCCAGACGAGTCTGCAGGAGATTCACGTCAAGCTGGATGAATTGGAGCGGCGCCTGATCATGGCGTCCAGGCGTGCAGATGCACAGACGATTCCACCGGAGAACGCGTCAGGTTCAGATTCATCATAGTCTCCACGGATTTGCGCGGATAAAAAGCCCATGAAAATCCACCTAACTCGGCGTTTCCGCGTTCTATCAAGGGGGTTCAGCGCGCCAGCAGATCGATGGGATCGACGCGACGACCGAAGTCACGAATTTCGAAGTGAAGGTGGGGACCAGTGCTGTTGCCGGTGGAGCCGACCAGACCTACGGGCTGCCCCTGGGCCACGATCTCGCCCGCCTGCACCAACACCTTGCTCAGGTGGGCGTAGACAGTGACATAGTCGATGTTGTGGTCGATGACCACGAAGTAGCCATAACCCAGATCGCTCCATCCGGCGCGGATCACCCGCCCCCGGTCGGCCGCGGTGACCAACGTGCCCGCGGGCGCGGCCACATCGATGGCCCGGTGGTCGCCGCTATAGCCCTGGGTCAGCCAGCCATACATAGGCCAGGCGAAGCGCCCGCTGCCATAGGGCCAGTCCGCAGGCACGGGCGCGAGCTGGGGCGCATCATCGCTCACCCGGGGACCGCCCACAGGCGGCGCACCCTCGGCGTTCATAAAGGCCGCGACCGCGGGCAAGGTTCCGGGCGCGGCGTCCAGTGGCTGACGTAACATGAGGGGCAGCAGGCTGACGTCACCCTCCACCGGCATCGAAGAGGCGATCTCAACCCGGGGCACGCGCAGATGGCCGCCTCCTTTGAGGACTTCGATATCGCTACGTTCGGCCGGCCAGCGGTTCCAGACGATGGCCCGGATCGCGTCCGGCGTGGTGTGATAGCGCTCGGCGATCCCAGACAGGGTCTCACCCGGGGATACTGCATGGCAGAGGACGTCGGGACCAAAGACGTCCAGTTCCTCGCCGATAACCAGCGGCTGGCTGACGCTGAAGTCAGGTGCGACCAGACAATAGGCGTCCTCCAGGTCCAGGTTTAGTTCGATGGCCACGGAGAGCAGGGTGTCGCCCGGCTTGACCACATACGCACCCACAACCGGCCTGGTCGCATCATCCGTCGTTTGCATACCCGTAGAGACGGTTGTGGGGGCCGGCATTGAGATTGGCGTCGCCACCGGTGTGGTCACGATCACTGGCGGCTCGGATTGGGCGAACGCGACCTCGGCCAGAAAGACGGCCAAAACGCATCCCCATAAAATTGTCGAGATCCCTCGAGTCGCGTACGCCACACTCATCACCTTGCTAGAGTCTGTTATGCACTTTTGCATTTGCATATACAAAGATCATAACCTTCGCATACGCTGATCATACATCGTTATAGTAATCTGGGTTTGATGAACAGAAAACCATATCCAAGCGATGTAACCGATGAAGAATGGGCCTTTGTGAAGCCCTATTTAAC
>JAJRVT010000080.1 GCA_024277175.1 Chloroflexota bacterium
ACGACCTCATCTTTCGCTCGATTATCGTAAACCCGCTGAAGTCCATTTTCAAGCGGTTGGCTGATGTAACCTAGTCACGTATTGGTGTCAACATATTTCAGGACTTGACATCCCTCAAAACTCCCCCATCTCCCCAATCCGAAAGCGCTCGATCACCACCAGCGACACCGCGGACACGGCCATCAGGATCACACTCATGGCCAGGGCCATGCCGTAGTTGAGCAGCCCCGGCTTGCCCAGCGCGCGGTAGATGACCACGGGCATGGTGGGCATGTCCGGCCGGGTGATGAGCAGGGACGCACCGAATTCGCCCAGGCTGATGGTGAAGGCGAAGGTGGCCGCCACCAGCACCGCGCCGAAGAGCAGGGGCGCGTCCACCTCCGCCCAGGTGCGCAGGGGCGATGCGCCCAGCACCGCGGCCGACTCTCGCAGCCGGGGATCCAGCCGGCGCAGCGCGGGCAGGAAGGTGCGCACCACAAAGGGCGCGGCGATGAGCGTGTGCGCGATGGGGACCAACCATAGGGAGGTGCGCAGGGGACCCATGGAGATGATGTAGCCGAAGCCCAGGGTCACGGCCGAGGTGCCCAGGGGCAGCAGAAAGACGGGGTCCAGGATGGCCGTCATCCAGGAGCGGGGCCGGTCCAGCAGGTAGGCGCTGGCGATGCCCAGGAAGAGGCTCAGGAAGAGGGTGGCCAGCGCGTACATGAGCGAGTTGCGCACCGCGACCAGGGGCGGGACGAAGAACGCGCTCTGGCGCTGGTTCTCGGTCAGGGCCTGGTAGTATTGGAGGGTGAACCCCTGGCCGCCCAGGGTGAAGCTGCGCCAGACCAGGGCCAGCAGCGGGGCCAGTAGCAGGGTCAGCATCGCGACCAGGCTCAGGATCAGGAGGGCGCGTTGGCGCCAGTTGCGGGGCGTGCGCGCCGTGCGCTGGCGGGGTCGCGTCTCCAGGGGCAGGCTGGCCTTGGCCTGGGCCCGGGTGTAGACGGCCATGACGGTGAAGGTCAACCCCATCTGCACCAGGCTCAGGAACGCGGCCACGGGCAGGTTGAAGAAGCTCACCGTCTGGCGGTAGATCTCCACCTCGATGGTGGCGTAGCGCAGCCCGCCCAGGATCAGCACCACGCCGAAGCTGGTGAAGCAGAAGAGGAAGACCAGTAGGCTGGCCGCGGTGATGCTGGGCGTGAGCAGGGGCAGGGTCACCTCCCGGAAGAGCCGCCAGCGGTTCGCGCCCAGGACCGCGCCCGCCTCCTCCAGGCTGGGGTTGAGGTTGGACCAGAAGCCGCCCACCGCGCGGATGATGACGCTCACGTTGTAGAAGGCGTGGGCGATGAGGATGATCCAGACCGTCTGCATGAGCTGGATGGGGGGCGTGTCCAGGTCGAAGAAGGCTTGCAGCCACTGGTTGAGCAGGCCGCTCCGCCCCGCCAGCGCGGTGAATGCGGCCGCGACCACCACCGTGGGCATGACGAAGGGGATGGTGGTCAGCGCGCGCAGGAGGGACTTGCCCCGAAAGTCGTAGCGGGCGAACATGTAGGCCAGGGGCAGCCCCACGACCAGGGTCAGCCCGGTGGACGCGACCGCCTGCCAGGTGGTGAACCAGACCACCCGCCAGAAGTAGGGTCGGGCCAGGGTCTCCCCGATGCCGGCGAAATTCCATGCCCCGTCCGCCCGAAAGCTGGTCTGCAAGATCCGCGCCAACGGATAGAGATAGAAAACCGCCAGAAAGACCAGCGGCGCGGCATAGAGCAGTAGCAGGCTTGTTTGTCGTAGCTTTTTCTTCATAATCGCGTCGATGAGGGGGTGACAGGGTGAGGGGGCGACGAGTGACGAGTGACAAGATGACTCATCACTCGTCACGAGTCACCTTGTCACCCCCTCACCCTGTCATCTTGTCACCTTGTCATCACATCCGTCCACGCCTGAATCCACGCCTCTCGATTCGCCTCGATGGCTTCGGGCGCAACCTGGGCGGGATCCGCGGGAACTTCAGCGAACTGGACGAAGAGATCGGGCAGTTGTGCGTCCTGATTGGCGGGGTAGACGAACATCTGCAAGGGGATGTCCTCCTGGAAGGGGGGGCTGAGCATGAAGTCCACCAGCTTTTGGGCCAGTTCGGGCTCCTTGGTCCCGGCCAGGACGCCCACGAACTCGATCTGGCGGAAGGTCCCGTCCGGCGGGTTGACGTTGACGCTGGCCGGCTCAGTGCGCCCGTCGGAGGCGTAGAGCACGTCCGCGGGCGGGCTGGTGCTGTAGGAGACCACCAGGGGCCGGTCGCCCGCGCCGCCGGAGCCCACGGTGAAGTGCTCGAAGTAGGCCTCGCTCCAGCTATCGCTTACCAGCGTATCGTTCGCCGCCAGCGCGCGCCAGAAGTCCAGATAGCCGTCCTCGCCGAAGTGGCAGATGGTGGCCAGCAGGAAGGCCAGGCCAGGCGAAGAGGTGGCCGGGTTCTCCACTACCAGCAGGCCCGCGTGCTCAGGCTTGGTCAGGTCCTCCAGGGTTTCGGGCAGGGGCAGACCCTGCTCCTCGAACCAGAGACGGTCGGCGTTGATGTTGACGAAGCCGAAGTCCACCGGCAGCAGCCGATTCTCCGGATCCAGTTTCAGCTCGTCGGGGATGTTGGCCAGGAGGGGCGATTCGTAGGGGACGAAGACGTCCGCGTCCAGCGCGCGGCTGAGGAAAGTGTTGTCCACGCCGAAGAAGACGTCGGCCAAGGGCGCGTCCTTGCTGAGGATGATCTTGTTCAGGGCCTCGCCGGCGTCGCCCAGGGAGAGGAACTGGAGGGTGACGTTGTTGGCTTGCTCGAACTGGGCGATGACCTCCTCGCTGACGCTGAACGAATCGTGGCCGGCCAGCACCAGGGTTTTGGGGCCGAGCGCAGCGGTCTCCTCTCCGGTTCCGGCCGTGGGCGGCGCGGCCTGCTGGCATCCGGCCATCAGTCCCAGGGCCAGGGCGAATATCACGAACAGTTTCCAGGGTCGCATGGATTCCTCCTTAGGTAGCTATACGGGCTTGTATCCGATGGAACGCGGAAACGCCGGATTGAGCAGATACAAAAAATCCGTGGGAATCCGCCCAATCCGTTTCATCCGCGTTCTATCCCAAAACAAAAAACCTTACCCCTGATCGGGATAAGGTCAACGCCCTCAGCTATGGTTCCTACGCTGGCATTATCCAGATCAGGTCTGTGGGTCGAAGGCGGATCGGCCTTCCTCTCAGCCCGGCGCGTCCGAGCTCCCCGTTTCGGTTGTGGATTTATGATAGCAGAGATTGTGTGTGTTGTCCATCCCGTTGTGCTATAATTCCAGGCGTGAATCTGTTTTTTCACAAGCCGCGGTATCACCAATGCACGGTTAAAGAAATTGCAAAGGAGCAATGGGGTATGGACTTCAGTCTGAATGACGAACAGCGTATGATCCAGGAGTCGGTGCGCAAATTCGCACGTGAAAAAATTCTTCCCTATGCCCGGGACTGGGATCGCCAGGGCTTCTTCCCCCGGGAATTGCTCAGGGAGATGGGCGCGCTGGGCTACTTGGGCGTGCCGGTCCCCGAAGAGTATGGCGGCGCAGGGTTGGACTACATTTCAGAAGCCATCGTCTTCGAAGAGATCGGCTACGCAGATTCCAGCGTGCGCACCACCCTCTCCGTCCAAATGTCGCTGGTGGAGTTGACCATCCTGGCCTGGGGGACGGAGGAGCAGAAGCAGGCCTATCTGCCCAAGCTGTGCAGCGGCGAGTGGATCGGTTGCTTTGGCCTGACCGAGCCCAACGCCGGCTCTGACGCCGGCAACGTGCAGACCACGGCCAAGCGCGATGGCGACGAGTGGGTGCTCAACGGCCAGAAGGTCTGGATCTCCAACGGCACCTGGTCCGAATTGGCCATCATCTTCGCCCAAACCCAGCCCGGGTCCAAGTACAAGGGCATGGTGGCCTTCCTGGTGGAGACCGACGCGCCTGGCTTCACCAGCCGCAAGATGACGGGCAAGCTGGGACTGCGCGCCTCGGACACGGGCGAGATTTTCCTGGACAACGTGCGCGTGCCCGACAGCGCCCGTCTGGGCCAGGTGGGTGAAGGCTTCAAGATCGCCATGAGCGCGTTGGACAACGGCCGCTATGGCGTGGCCTCCGGCTGCGTGGGCATTATCCAGCACGCGTTGGACGCCAGCGTCAAGTACGCGCAAGAGCGCATCGCTTTTGACAAGCCCATCGCTTCCTTCCAACTGATCCAGGACATGCTGGCGCAGATGAAGGTGGACGCGGACGCCGCTCGCCTGCTCTGCTACCAGGCCGGCTGGGTCAAGAACCAGGGCCAGCGCAGCACCATCCCCGTCTCCACGGCCAAGTACTACGCCACCGAAGCCTGCAAGCGGGCTGCGGACATGGCCATCCAGATCCACGGCGGCTACGGCTATTCGGACGAGTATGTACCGGAACGTCTCTGGCGGGATGGGCGCGTGGCCAGCCTTTATGAAGGCACCAGCCAGATCCAGAAGCTGATCCTCGGTCGCTACCTGACGGGGATCCCCGCGTTCGAATAAAGGGATAGAACGCGGATTGTACGGAGCGGGCGGATCTTCACGGATTTTTTAAAGATCCGGCTGTTTCCGCTCGATCCACTTCATCCGCGTTCTATCGATCCAATTGCCATGTCTCAGGAATACTTTCTGCAACGGCTTCAGGACTCCATCCGACGTCTCGGCTTGATGGAGGAGCGGGCCGTCGAACCGGATATCGAGGACGAGCGGGTGGACGCGCGCGAGTCGGTGCGCAGGCTTTCCCGCAGCCGGGTGGCCGCGCTTTTGCGCCAATTGCGGGCTGTCCACGGCTACTCCTATGAGCAGATCCATGAGATGGCGGGGCTTTCTCAGCAGACCCTCTTTGACGTGGAGTACAAAGACCGCCGGCTCACCCTGGCTGAACTGCGCAAACTGGCCCAATGCTACCAGGTCAGCGCCGGCGACATCCTGGGAATCGAACTTGATTGATGGGGAATAGAACGTGGATTGTACGGATTGGGCGGAAACAGCCGGATTTTCTTTTCAAGAAAAATCCGCGTAAATTCGTCCGATCCGCTCTATCCGCGTTCTATCATCCCTTTGCTCTCACCGATACACTCCTACTCAACGGTAAATTCGCATGAAGTTGCTTGAACGCACGGGGATTCTGCCCGCCATCCGCCTTTTTCGTCAGGCCACCGGTGATTTCGTCGCCGATGGCGTCATGGGGATGTCGGCGGCGCTGGCTTTCCACACCACCATTTCGCTGGTGCCCTTGCTCCTCATTTTCATCAATCTCTCCGGCCTCTTCTACAGGCAAAGCGAGATCGCGCCGGGACAGATTGTGGCTCAGGCGGAGGAATATATCGGTGAGGACGCCGCCCAGTTGGTGGAAGACATTCTGCGCCAGAATCAGAGGGCCCATCAGAGCGAAGGCCTCACCTGGAGTACGCTAATCACGGGCCTGGTCACGGGTCTGACGCTTTTCTATTTCGCCTCAGGCATGTTCCACCAACTCAAAACGGCGTTGAACCAGATTTGGGGCGTTCGTTCGGAGCGTTCGCCCACCATCCGCAGTGGCGTCTTTTACTTTCTGATCAATCGCGGGATAGCGGCGTTGACGGTATTGGGCGTAAATCTCTTTCTGGTTTTTCTGATCATGATTTCCGCCCTCTTGGCTACATCAGAGGAGGTCATGGTGGCTTTCTGGCCGGATATGGAATCCTATTTGCCCTATCTACATCTGATTGCGTCACCCTTTTTCCTCATTATCCCCTTCGCTATGATCTACAAGATCCTGCCGGACGCCCACGTGGCCTGGCGCGATATTTGGGTGGGCGCTGGGGTGACGGCCCTCCTCTTCGCCGTGGGTGAGCGGTTGATCAGCATTTACCTACATCACACCCAGTTGCGTAGCCTCTACGGCGCGGCCGGCACGTTTGTAATCATCCTGCTTTGGATTTACTATTCGGTCAACGTGCTGCTCTACGGCGCGGAGTTCATGAAAGTCTACGCCAATACCCATGGGAAGCGCATCATTCCCTCCATTCCTCTGCAACGGATCGCTTATGGTGGCAAGAAATCACCCCCGGAATGAGTGCGTCTCCCTTGCGCGCCGGGCGGGTCTGGGCTACAATGGCGAATGTCAGCCAGCTATCTCCTCAATTACACACCATATACTATAGGCGTTGGATACCATGGATCACATTCAAGGATTGACCGAGCAAGAAGTGCTCAAACGGCGCGAATTAGGCGAAGGCAACGACGTCAAGCTCAAGACGAGTCGCAGCTATAAAGATATTATTTTCCATGCCCTTTTCAATCTAGTTCATGTAGTTCTCTTTGTTTTGGGTACCGGCTTCATTTTGATGGGGCGCTGGAGCGACGCCTTCAACAGCGCCGGCTTGATTCTGGTCAACGTCACCATTCAGATCGTTCAGGAGATCCGGGCCAAACACAAGCTGGATGAGATCGCCGTCCTCTCCCGCCCCCGGATCACGGTTGTCCGCGAAGGGGAGGAGAAGGAGGTCGCCCAGGAAGAGGTGGTGCGGGGCGATGTGATCGTCGTCCGCCCCGGGGACCAGATGGTGGTGGACGGGCCTGTGCTGGAAGGGAAGGCCGAGATCGACGAGTCCCTGCTCACCGGCGAATCGGACGCCGTCATCAAGACGCCGGACGACGAAGTGTTGTCCGGAAGTTTCTGCATCTCCGGCTCCGCGCTTTATCGGGCCGACAAGGTGGGTGAGGAGAGCTTCGCCAACCGTCTGACCGCCACCGCGCGCGAGTTCAAGGTCCATAAGACGCCGTTGCAGCGTCGGATCGATTATATCATTCGCTTGCTTACCCTCCTGGCCATCTTCTTTGGCTCGCTTCTGTTCATCGGCGCCTTTCTCAATGGATCGCCCACGGTCGTGAGCATGCAGTCGGCAGCCGTCATCGCTGGGCTGATCCCTGTGGGGCTCTTTTTCATCACCATCGTCTCCTATGCGCTGGGTGCGGTGCGTCTGCTGGACAAAGGCGCGTTGATCCAGGTGACCAACGCTGTCGAATCACTGAGTAATGTGGACATCCTCTGCACCGACAAGACGGGCACACTTACGGCCAACCGCATCGAATACAAGGATGTAGTTCCCCTGGCCGGTCTGGACAAGGTGGAGGTGGAGCGGGCGCTGGGTGACTTCGCCCGTAGCGCATCGGTGACCAATAAGACCTCCCAGGCTCTCATCGATGGGGTGGAGGGCGCTCAACTGCCTGTAGCGGATGAGGTGCCGTTCTCCTCCAAGCTCAAGTGGAGCGCGGTCGCGTTCGACCATGGAGATCGCCACGGCGCCTATGTGATGGGCGCGATGGAGATGCTGGAACCTTATCTGGGCGACATCGAGGCGTTGAAGCCGGTGGTGCGGAAACTCTCCGAGCAGGGTCTGCGCGTTCTGATTTTCGCCCGCAATGAAGAAGTGACCCAGCTTCACGCCCCGGGCGGTGACGACCCTATCCTGCCGTCCCTGACGCCCATCGGCGTCATCTCCTTCGGCGACCAACTGCGTGATCACGTCCAGGAGACCATCGAGGACTTCCGCGAGGCCGGCGTGACCCTCAAAGTCATCTCGGGCGACAACCCGGAGACGGTGGCGGCCCTGGCCAAACAGGCCGGTCTCGGTGACGATATCAAACTGGTCTCCGGTCCCGAATTGGCGACCATGAATGATGCCGAATTCGCCCAGGCCGCGGAGGAGTCCTCCATCTTTGGGCGCATCACACCGGACCAGAAGGAACGGCTGGTGGAGGCGCTCCAGGGGGCCGGCCACTATGTGGCCATGATCGGCGACGGCGTCAACGACGTGTTATCGCTCAAGAAGGCCAACCTGGGCGTGTCCATGGAAAGCGGCAGCGCCGCCACCCGGGGCGTGGCCGACATCATCCTGCTCGGCGATTCGTTCGGGGCCATGGGGCCGGCCTTCCGGGAAGGACAGCGCATCGTCTCCGGCATGCAGGGGATCACCTGGCTCTACGTGGCCCGCATTCTGAGTGCGGCCATGGTGATGGCGTCGGTGGCTATCATGGGGCTGCATACGCCTTTCGTGCCGCCGAATATGGCTCTCTACGCCATGCTCACCGTGGGCATCCCCACTATCCTCATGGCGCTGTGGTCCCATCCCCGGCGCGATGTGGACACCAGCCTGCCGACCACCCTCTATTTTGCTGTTCCGGCTGCGTTTTTAACGGGGATCTTGGGCGTGATTATTTACGCGGTGACGTATTATCTCGTCCAGGATGGCTTGGTTACCGTCACCATCACGCCTGAGATGATGGATCATGTATCTAAATTTTTGGGGTACGCCATCACCACGGAAGAGGCGACGCGGGATGCCGCAGCCACCCTTGTCGCCCGGTCGGCGTTGACGCCGTTCGTTATCTTTACGGGTCTCTTCCTGATCAATTTCGCCAGCCCCACCTTCAACGTCTTCGCTGTTTTCACCGAAAAAATCGATGATAAACGCATGTTCTGGATCAGTTTGGTTATGTTCGTCGCCTATTTCGCCATCGCCACCATCGAGCCGTTGCGCAAGTTTTATGGCCTGCTTCCGATGCCTATACTCATCTACGGGATCATTGGGGTGTTGGCTCTGATTTGGTTTGGCGTCATCTGGTTCGCCTATAAACGGCAGGTGCTTTCGAATTTCCTTGATGGGGAGAAATAAATTAATCCGGCGCGCCCAGAACCACTTTAGCCGTCGCCGCCCGGGAAGCGCCAGGCTGTCCCGGGCGGCGACGGCTAAAGTGGTTCTGAATCGTCACTTCTGACTTTGAATTCCAATCTCCCGCTGTTCTGATACTGATTCAGGAGGCGCCATGCGTTCCTTCGTTTTACGTTTGTTGGTGACATCGCTCGCCATTTTGCTCACAGCCTGGCTTCTCCCGGGGCTGAAAATTTCCGCCACCTTCCCTTTCGTCTATCTAACTCTGGGCTTACTCCTGGGCCTGGTCAATGTGGTCATCAGACCACTGGTGGTGGTCGCCTTCGGGCGGTTTCTGATCCAGAGCATGGGGCTTTTTTTGATTATCATCAACGCTTTGATGTTATGGCTTGTGGATATCTTCCAGCGCTTTGTCGGCCTGGAAATTTTTACCTACAATAACGTCTTCACCCTGTTGATTGCCGGGGCCCTTATCGGCCTGTTGATGGCCATATTCGATGTCATCTTTGGGTACAACCGCCCCTCCGTCTCCCAGATGGAGGAAAACCAGATGCTGTGGGCCTGGATCAGTCGCCTGCCCAGCTTCCGGCGCAACCGCATCATCGAAAATTTACGCATTCAGGAAGTGTTCGATACGCTCTGGCGCTATGCACTCGATATTTTCTTTTCCAGCGGCGCCATCGGCAATATCCGCGCCTGGATCGGCGGCGTATTTTTCCCCAATGCAGCTATGAATATCGAGGAAATGAGCACC
>JAJRVT010000081.1 GCA_024277175.1 Chloroflexota bacterium
CCCACTCGGGATCGGTCTCCAGGTTGGTGACCGGCACCCGGCCATTGGCGATCAGCAGATCGGCGTCGGTGTCGTGGTCGAAGTCGGCCAGGGCCACGCCCCAGCCGGTGACGCCGTTGCCCAGCCCCACCATGCCCAGGCGGAAGGTGCTGTACTGGAAGGCCAGATCGCCCTGGTCACCCGTCTCGTTGCGATAGACCGCGTTGAGTTCCCGTTCCCAGTTGGTGACCACCAGGTCCGGCCAGCCGTCGCCGTCGTAGTCGCCGCCGGCCACGCCCATGCCGCTGCCGGAATCGCCCACATCGGCCGTGTCCGTCACATCCACCAGCCGGAAGCCCAGCCCCAGGGGATCGGCCTCCACGCCGCCAGGCCAGGGATCGTTGCGATAGAAGCGGTTGGGATGGCCGTCGTTGGCGATGTAGAGGTCCAGATCGCCGTCCAGGTCCGCGTCGGTGAGCAGCGCGCCCAGCCCCCGCTCCTCCCGCTCCAGCCCGATCTCGTCGGTGATCTCCCGGAAGGTCCCGTCGCCGTTGTTGAGATAAAGGTGATCGGACAGACCGTAGTAGTCCTGGGGGAATGCGCCCGATGGCTTGGGAATCTGCTTGTCAAAGTCAATAAACGCGGCCACGAACAGGTCCAGGAAGCCGTCGCCATTGAGATCGCCGGCCACCGCGGCGCTGTTCCATTCCGGCGTGGCCACGCCCGCGGCGGCCGCGCCCTCGGTGAACGTGCCGTCGCCGTTGTTCCAGAGCAGGGCGTCGGGTCCGTACGCGGTCACGTGAATGTCGGTCCAGCCGTCGTTGTTGAAATCCGCGGCCAGGCAGCCGTTGCCCCGGATGGCCAGGTCGGCGCCGCTTTCCGCGCTGACATCCACGAAGCGGCCTTCCTCGTTGTGATAGAGCTTGTTGGAAGGCAGGCCGCCGTTCTCCAGCCAGTACGCTTCCTCGTCCTCGGCGTAGTTGTTGACCAGATAGAGGTCCATCCAGCCGTCGTTGTCATAGTCGATCCAGCAGAGGCCGCCGCTCATGGCCGCGTTGGCGTCCTCGTAGATGGCGGTGGCGAACGCGCCGTGTCGGAAGTCAATGCCCGCGTCCGCGGCCACGTCGGTGAAGCTGAAATCGGTGGCGATGGCCGGCGTCTCAGCTTCGGCCGGCTGCTCGACAACCGCTCCTGTCTCGGCGGGAGTGGATGACTCGCTTTCCTCTGGCGTCGTCTCCACAATGGCCTCGCCGGCGGGGACAGTCTCCGGCCACGGATCCATGGGCAGGCCGCTGGGGACAGCGTCCGGTTGCAGATAGCGCAGATCCCGGGCAGCGGGGTCGGTCAACGCGGTGAGGAAAGCGGCCAGATCGGCGATGTCCTCGTCGCTGAGGGGCAGCCCGTCCCGCAGCCGGGGATCGGCCGTGCGTAGCTGATCACCCAAGTTGACCGGCCTCATGCTGCTGTAGAGATCGGGCGGGATGCCGTTGGCCGTGGGATCATAACTGAGCACGCTCTCGCGGATGTTGGCGTGGTGGCGGATGGTGGCTTCCAGGGTGGGGAAGGCGCCGTCATGCAGATAAGGGGCCGTCAATTCCACGTTACGCAGGCTGGGAGTGCGGAAGGCGTAGCGGTCACGCGCGTCGAAGGTGACGCCGGCTCGGCCCCAGTCCTCGCGGCCGCTGTAGCCATGGCCCTTGCCCGGCCCAAGCTGGGGCGCGAGGATGTTGTGATACTGAAGGTCTGTGAAGAGATCGCCGCTGTGGCAGCTCGCACAGTTGACCGCCGGGTCCGCCTGGCCAAAAAAAAGCAATGCGCCCCGTTTCTGCTGCTCGGTCAGCGCCTCTTCATCGCCCTTGAGGTATTCATCCCAAGGCGCGTCGGTGAAGATGACCTGGCGCTCGAACGCGGCCAGGGCGTCCACCAGCCGGGTCAGGGTGACGGCCTCCTGGGGCGTCTCGTCTTCGCTGCCGTACGCGGCCCGGAACGCGTCCACGTAGGCCGGAATCGCCCGCAGTCGCTCCAACAGCCGGGTGCGGATGGTCTGGGGCGCGAGTCCGCCCAGGGTCGCGCCTGACATCTCGTGAAGGCTGGTCATTGGGAAGAGGGCCTGGGCGGCCAGAGGGTCCTCCATGGCCATGTCGTTGACGGCCCGCTCCAGGGTTTTAACCGTCGCGCCCGCTTCATCAGCTTTGGCCAGGGTCGCCATGGCGTAGCCGTCCACCCGGCCATCCCAGAACTGGTTGGGGATCATGGCGCTGTTGATGACGGTGGGCGAGTTGCGGCCCACAAACTGACCGATGAAGGGATTATGGACGATGGTCCGCCCGCTCTCCTCATCGGTGACGCCCGCCAGCCGCCGCACGGCGCCCGCCTCGTCGGCCAGCGTGATCTCCTCGACGAACGTCCTTTCCGGCCCAAGCCCCTGGCCGCCCGTGCCGATGGGCAGGACGCGCCCGTCGGCCATGGCTAAAGCCGGATTGTGACAGGTGGAGCAGGCGATGTTGAGATCGCCGGAAAGGATGGGATCAAAAAAAAGCGCTTGTCCCAGCCGGGCCTGGGGCGTGTCGCCCTCCCGCAGGTCCGCGCCCGGGTTGGCTTGCAGCGCGTAGACGTCAGCCACGATCTGTAAAGCTTTGTCATAGTCCTGAATCGCGCTTCTCTGGGACGGTGTTTGCGCCGTAGGCGGGGCAATGCCGGCGTCCGAAACGTCTGTTTCGCGTCCCTGTTCGGCGCGTTCATCGAAGGTCACATGGATGATCCGCCCTGGGAAGACCTCAGAGATGTAGAGGCTGCCGTCGGCCAGGGGCAGGACCGCGCCGGGGAAGTTCAGGTTGTCCAACACCGTCTCCAGGGAGCCGTCATCGTTCAGGCGGCTCAGGCGACCGGTCTCCACCTGATAGTCACGGCCGCTGAAGCAGTCGCCGCCGGGGGTGAAGCGCGCGAACTCCAGCACCCAGATGGTTCCATCCGGTCCCTGGGCCACGTCGATGGGCATGGTCAGCCCGCCGAGGACAGTGCGCTGGTTGCGGGCCTCGTCGATGGCCACCAGTTCGCCTGCACCGTCAGGATAGGGACAGCCACTTAGCAACGTCACCCAGTATTCGTCGCCGTGCTCTTCGTCGGCATGGCGGATGATGCCGGTAGGCACGGCCTGAAGGAAGTCGCCGGGCTGGTCCGGGTTGGGCAGGTAGGCGAAGCGGTGGAAAAAGCGGGTCTTGCCGTCCGGCGTCTCCTTGGCCACACCGTTGCCGGTGGCGTCGGTGACCACGGGGACGCCCTCGTCGTCGAAGACCATGTCATAGGGGTTGACCAGCATGACGTTGTTGAACCGCTCCATGGCTACGCCCATGTCATCCGGCGTGTAGGGCGTGGCCGGCAGGGTGAAGCCGTTGGCCAGTTGGTCGGGCGGCAGGGGCAGGGTCCACAGATGGCCGGCCCCGAAGTTGCCCACATAGAGGGTTTTCCCGTCCGGGCTCAGGCTGACCAGGGGCACGCCGGCCAGGTCGCCCGAATCGAAGGTGCTGGGCAGGCCGGAGATGAAGCGCCCCGCCTGGCCATCGGCTGTGACCAGGGTGACGCCGGCGCTGTCGTCGCGGCCGCCGGTCCCCTCCTCGGCCACCAGCAGGCTGCCGTCGGGCAGTTCGGCCAGGCCGATGGGACCGAGTAGCCCGTCGATGACGGTGGTGATGCGCGGCGGGAGGGGCTCCGGCGTAAAGGTGGGGATGGGCGTGGCCAAGGGCGCGGCCATGGGAGATTCCGGGCTGACGCAGGCAGCCAGGGTGAAGAGCGCGGCGATAATCAACGGCGCTTGCCAGAAACCGAGTTTTTTTGAAAAATTCGGTTTCTTTCCAAAAACAGCCTGAAGTATAAATCGTTTGAACATCATTGCACGCAATGCGCTTTCTATTTAGGCATCGTCTTCAACTAAGGCGAACGCAGATAAATAACTATACATTTTGCGTATCGGTCAGAGGGGTGATGAGAACGAACCATTTTTCGAGACCCTCCAACCGTTGGAAGCGTTGCTCCAAGAACTGCATCTGTTTGTGAGTAAGTTTGAC
>JAJRVT010000082.1 GCA_024277175.1 Chloroflexota bacterium
GAGATCATCGACTTTCACGCCCACTTTCCCACGGACCGCCCCTGGTTCCCGGACATGGGCGACACCATGCAGCGCTACATGGATCAGGTCAGCGAGGAACGACGGCGGATCCTGCGCGAAAAAGCCCAGCCCTACGGCGAACATTGGCGACGCATGTGGGGCTTTCCCAAACCCGAACCCAAGGAAGACCACCCCGGCGACCGGGAGCAGGCCCGCCGCTGGCTGGCGGAACTGGATAAATACGGCATTCGCGCCATCGGCTTCGTCACCGGCGGCGGCAATGAGCACCTAGCCGAGATCTGTAGCTGGTATCCGGACCGCTTCATCGGCTTTGCGCACCATTCGCCCTTCCTGCCCGACGCGGTCCAACGGCTGGAGCGGGCGGCTGAGCTGGGCTTGCGGGGCTACAAGCTGCTGGCCCCCATGATCGAGGAACCCATCGAGGACCCGGCCGCCTTCCCTGTCTGGGAAAAATGTGCAGAACTGGGCATCCCGGTGCTGATCCACTTCGGCATCCAGGGCGGCTCCGGCGGCATCGCCTGGCACCAGAACATCAACCCGCTCAAGTTGCAAAACGTGGCCAAGTCCTTCCCTGAGGTGGACTTCGTCATCCCCCACTTCGGCTGCGCCTGGGAGCGGGAGACCCTGCAACTGGCTTGGGCCTGTCCCAACGTGAGCGTGGACACCTGCGGCAGCAACCAGTGGGTGCGCTGGGTGCCCGGCGAGGTGACGGTCAAGTATCTCTTCCGTAAGTATTACGAGACTATCGGGCCGGGTCGCATCATCTTCGGCACGGATTCAAGCTGGTTCCCGCGCGGCTTTGCGATCCGCTACCTGCAGGACCAACTACGCGACTGTCTCGATCTCAACATGCCGGACGAGCATATTCAGATGATCTTTGCGGGGAATGCGGCGCGGTTGTTGAAGATTGAGTTGGAAGCGTAATGCGTGAAACGTAATGCGCGGGGCGGCGTTATGGGGTGGGCGCGGCCGGCGGGAAGCGTCATGCAGGGATGCATGACCTATACGTCAGGAGATGGTTACAGTGCTCTGCGCCGTTGCATCTTTGCGTCAAACTATTTCTTCGTTTACACCTGTTTTCTGTCCGCTGTTCAAACCAAAATCCTAGGAGGAAGAACCATGTTCAAATCGAGGAAAGCGTTGTTGTTCACATTCCTGCTGGCTGCCTTGATGCTAGTGGCCGCATGCACGGCCCCGGCCGCGCCGGCCCCCGCAGCAGAGGAAGGCGCGGCGGCGGAAGCGCCTGCTGAAGAGGCCGCGCCCGCCGAAGGCGAGGTCATCGAAATCGAGTACTGGCAATACAACTTCGGCGCCCGCGTCGACGCCATGAACGAACTCATCAAGCAGTTCGAGGCAGAGAACCCTGGCATCAAGGTGATCCATAACTCGGACATTCCCTACGACAACTTCCGCGACAAGATCGCGGCCAGCGTGCCCGCGGGCGTCGGCCCGGACGTGGCGACCCTCTTCTACGGCTGGCAGACCGCGTGGATCGACGCCGGCTACATCGTTCCCCTGCCCGAAGACGCCTTCCCGCCCGAAATGGTGGCGTCCGATTTCAGCCCCATGGTTCAGGCCAGCTTCTTTGACGGCAAGCTCTACACGCTGCCCACGGCCGTGCGCACCCTGGCCCTCTTCTATAACAAGGACCTGATGGAGGCCGCGGGCCTCGATCCCGAAAGCCCGCCCACGACCCTACAGGAACTGGAAGAGCAGGCCGTCCAGTGCACCGTGCGCAACGGCGACGGCTATGACGTCTTTGGCTTCGTCGTCAATCCGGCCGGCCAGGCCCACCACTGGTTCCGCGAGGTGCTCCTGCGCCAGTTTGGCCAGCAGCCCTACAGCGATGACTACCGCCAGGTGCTCTGGAACGCCAGCCAGGGCGGCTATGACGCCTGGAATGAGTTCCTGAAGTTCGAAACCGAACTGGAGACGGGCCGGCGCGACCTCATCACCGAGCCGGATGACTTCCTGGCCGGTAAGGTCTGCTTCCACATTGACGGCTCCTTCCGCCTGGGCACCATCGCCAAGAACGCGCCGGACCTGAACTTCGGCGTCACCGAACTGCCCGAATACAACGGCATCAAGAGCACTTTCGGCAGCTATTGGACCCACGGCATCACCACCAAGGCCGCGGCCGACCCGGCGCGCATGGAAGCCTCCATCAAGTTCCTCCAGTTCATCACCACGCCTGAAGCCGGACGTCTGTGGGTAGACATGGTCGGCGAGTTGCCCGCACAGTTGGAAGCGGCCAGCGATCCAGCCCTGCTGGCGGATCCCAAACTGGGCGCGTTCGTGGCCGGTCTGCCCTATGCCCACTCCACCTTCTTCGTGGACGAGAGCAAGGACCGCCAGGCCATCATCGACGCCTATGACGGCGTGGTGCTCAACGGCGCCGACCCGGCCGAGGAGCTCGACTTCGCCGTTCAGACCGTCCAGGAGATGCTGGACGAGTTCTGGGCCGGGCGAGAGTAAAAATTGAAGATTGGGGAGATTGGGAGATTGGAGATTGGCTTGGTCGACGAGACGTTGATCTCCAATCTCTCAATCTCCAATCTCTTCGCCACTACGAGCATTTGCCATGAAACTCACGCTACATCGTCGCCAAATCCTGTGGGCCTACGCTTTTCTGAGCGTCAGTCTGGTCTTCTTTGTGGTTATCCGCTGGTATCCTGCGGTGCTGGCCCTCAATATCAGCGTCCGCGATTGGAATGTGTTCCAGGGGTCCGGCCCCTGGGTGGGGGCGGCGAATTTCCAGGCCATCTGGGAAGACCTGTTCAAGCCGCGCAGTGCGGTGCGGGCGGCGTTTTTGAACACTTTCAAATATGTGCTTCTGGGCGTGCCGCTACAACTGGTCCTGGCCCTGGGGATCTCGCTGCTGCTGATGCAGATCCGGCGGCTCTCCGGCTTCTTTCGCGCCGCCTATTTCATTCCCTACGTGACCTCCTTCGTGGCGGTCGCCTTTGTCTGGAACTGGCTGTACGCCCCTCAGGCCGGCCTGATCAACCAGACCCTGACCGCGCTGGGACTGCCCACCCAGCCTTTTCTGCGCAGTCCCCAACAGGCGCTCCCCTCGATTGCCCTGGTCGCGGTCTGGCGCAGTTTGGGCTTCGCCATCATCATCTTCCTGGCCGGCTTGCAGCAGATCCCGGAAATGTACTACGAGGCCGCGCAGATCGACGGCGCCAACCGCTGGCAGAGCTTCTGGCGCATCACCCTCCCCTTGCTGAACCCGGTCATCGTCTACCTGGCCGTGTTGCAGACCATCCAGTTCCTGCGCATGTTCGACCTTGTCCAGAACATGAGCACCGATAACGCCGGCGGTCCCCTCAAAAGCACGACGACCGTGGTGCTGGAGGTCTACAAGGAAGGTTTCTCCTCCTACAACATGGGCTACGCCGCGGCCCTGACCATCATTCTTTTTGCCGTCATCCTGCTCATCACCCTGGTCCAGATGCGCCTCCTCTCGCGCCGGGTGGAGTATTGAAAAGCGAATAGACCGCGGATTGGGCGGATCGGGCGGAACCAGCCGGATTTTCAAAGAAAATTCGTAAAAATCCGCTAAATCCGCCCAATCCGCGGTCTATCCAATCTGCTACAGGAGCAACATCCATGGCGAGTTCGTTCGATACGGGCCTCGATAGCAAAATTGAATTAGCCGAAAAGATCGTCACCGGGCCGTCGCGGTCCAAACGTCCCTTCTCGTGGTCCATGGCGCTCGTCTACCTCCTCCTCAGCCTGGGCGCGGTGGTGATGGTCGTCCCTTTCCTGTGGATGCTGCTCACCAGTCTGAAACCGGCTTCTGAATTGGTCCAGTTCTCGTTTCTGCCCAAGAACCCGACCCTGGACAACTACACCACGGTCCTGACCACCAGCGACTTCCCGCGCTGGTACCTCAACAGCCTGATCATCGCCACCATCAGCACCGCGAGCGTGGCCTTTTTCGACAGTCTGGTGGGCTACACCCTGAACAAGTTTGATTTCCCTGGCAAGAACATCATCTTCGTCGGCATCCTGGCCACACTCATGGTGCCCACCGAAATGCTCATTATCCCCTGGTACACCATGAGCGTTCACTGGGGGTGGAACGAAGGCCCGGCCCAATATTGGGGCATCGTCTTCCCCGGCGTGATCACGGCCGTGGGCATCTTTCTCATGCGCCAGTTCTTCGACGGCGTGCCTAACGAGTTGCTGGACGCGGCCCGCATCGACGGCGTCAACGAATTCGGCATCTTCTGGCGGGTGGCCCTGCCCCTGGTCAAACCGGCCGTGGCCGCGCTCATGATCTTCAACTTCATCGGCAACTGGAACGCTTACCTCTGGCCGTTGATCGTGGCCAGCGGGCGCGCCTATTACACCCTGCCCGTGGGTCTGAGCTTCTTCCGGGGTGAATCCCTCACCGAATGGGAAAAAATCATGACCGGCGCCAGCCTGGCCACCCTGCCCCTGCTGCTCGTCTTCATCATCTTCCAGCGCCAGATCATCAAAGGCATCGCCCTGACCGGCATCAAAGGATAGAAAAGGTCAATGGTCAATGGTTAATTTTCAATGATCAATGTCGCCTGCGTGGCGATCAGACCATTGATTATTGAAAATTGACCATTAACCATTGACAATTACCATGGCTTCTACATTTCCCAATCCTGTCTACAGCGAGTACGTCCTGCAGCACGCCTATCGTGACGCCCAGGCCTATCTCTTCGAGCCTATGCTGGCTTCCCATGAGGCCCACGCGCTCATGCTGGCTGGCTGCGGCGTCATCAGCCGGGAGAACGCGGCCGCTATCCTGGACGCGGTGCGCCAGATCCGCGAGGCCGGCGTCGATCACTTCGCCTATCAGCCGGGGGTGGAGGACCTCTTCTTCCGCATCGAATCCCAGATCATCGAGATCGCGGGGGCCGACTATGGCGGCAACCTGCAACTGGCCTGCAGCCGCAACGATCTGGGCCACGCCCTGGCGCGGATGGCCCTGCGCGAGGAGATCCTGGCGATCTACGCCGATCTGCTGCGCCTGCGCACCGCGGTCCTGGCCCAGGCCAGACGCCATCTGCGCACGCTCATGCCCGGCTATACCCACACCCAGCCGGCGCAGCCCGTCACTTTCGCCCACTATCTGGCGGGGGTGCTCACCTTCCTGGCCAAGGATCAGGCGCGCCTAGCCGCGGCCTACGCCAACATGAACGAGTCGCCCTTGGGTGCGGCCGCGTTCACCGGCACGGGTTTCCCCATCGACCGGGAGCGGGTGGCCGATCTGCTGGGCTTCGACCGGATCGTGGTCAGCACCCATCACGCCATCGGCGGCGGCGACTACCTGACCGATCTGGCCTTCGCCCTCCAGTCCCTGGCCATCGGCCTGGGGCGCATGACCCACGATCTGCTGGTGCGGGCCACCAAAGAAGCTAACGCCCTGCGCATCGACGACGGCTTCATCCAGATCTCGTCCATCATGCCCCAGAAGCGCAACCCGGTCGTGCTGGAGCACCTGCGCGCGCGGCTGAGCCGGGCCTTGGGCTATGCGGGGACGGTGGCGGTGCAGTGTCACAACATTCCCTACGGCGACACCCAGGACATCGAGGACGAGATCCTGCCGCCTCTGATCCAAGCCCTGGACGCCTCCCGCGAGTCGGTGGAGTTGTACACGGCTTTTTTCGAGACGCTGGAACTGAACGAGGAGCACCTGCGCCGGGAGGCGAATGCGGGCTTCACCACGGCCACCGAGCTGGCCGACGCCCTGGTGCGGGAAGCCGGGCTACCCTTCCGCACAGCCCACAAAATTGTGTCGGGCATGGTCCAGGACGCGGTCAAAGCCGGCCTCGACAGCGATGAACTGACCCTGGCCATGCTCCAGGATTCGGCCCGGCGCGTGCTGGGCGAGCCTATCGACTTCGGCGCCGACCAGTTCGCGCGCGCCCTGGAC
>JAJRVT010000083.1 GCA_024277175.1 Chloroflexota bacterium
CCAGGAAGGGGAAGTTTTCGTATGCGATCTCAACCTGTTCCTGGACAATGGACGGCTCCTCCAACGCCCGATCCAGGGCCTGATCCCATTCCTCGTCGGTGGATTCCCAGCCGATGACGACACCGGATCCGCCGTAGTCGTCATTGGGTTTGAGCACGAGATGGTCTTTGTTATGGCTGGCCCATGGCAAGAGGTCAATATGTGCGCCCTGGTCATCGACTGTATAGCGCCGCTCGACCACCCGGGTCCACGGAATATGATCGTAGATGGCCCGCAGTTCCCGGCGGGTGAAGAGATGCTCGTTGCGCTCATCGGAGACGAAGGCGAAGCTGGCCTTTTTGTGCACCAGCTTGCAGGTGAAGGGGTTGACCATACAGATGGCCCCATCCCGCAGCGCGTGGACGATGGGGTGATCCAGTCCATAGCGGCCCAATAACTCGCTGCTCAGCACCCGCTTATAGATCAGATCGACCGGCTTGCCGTCAGCATACATCTGGCCGTTGCGGTATTCCAGATCTTCCGGCGTACAGATGACGCCGACGATGCCCTGGCGGCCAAAATACTCGGCCAGCATCTGGAATTCGGTGGTCGTGGGCACGCCATACCAGTCCACAATGGCGATGGTCGGCAGCTTGTCCCGATTGCCGCGCCACTCGTAGTAGCTTTGGAGCAATGCATCCAGCGCGTGGCGGCGGCTGAGGAGCGGCTTGAAGGCGTAACGATCGTTGAACCGTTTCATGAGCGGCAGTTGCATGAACAGCTCGGCTAGCACATCCCCATAAGCCATGCCAGCCGGGCTTTCGCCGTTGAATTCGAGAAAGCTGAGGTTGATGCGCCCATCATCATGGCGAACGAAAAAGCTGTCCAGGCGCGCGGTAGGGATGTTGGTGCGATAGCCGGTGGGAATCCGGATCAACTCTTCTTCCAGGGGCGTCAGATGGATCTGGCTGCGCAGTTCGGCATCATCCATCATGGCGTCGCTGGCCTTGCGAAACACATCCAGCATGGTTTCGGAGCGCTCGCGCAGGTAGGCCCAGCCGCGACGGGTATGGAAGAGGGGGCGCACCACCGTGGTGAGGAGGCGGTCGCCAAAGATCAACTGCTGCTGGCGAAGCCCCGCCTCCATCATGCGCCAACTGTCCTGCCCCAGATGGTCGGTCAACGCCAGTTCATTGTAATAGTTGATGACATCATGGATTTCAATCATAATGCGTTTCCTTGGCCAATAGGCTGGATCAGGCCAGATCCGCCAGGATACCGAGCAGCAGACGGCTCAGTTTGGGCACAACGATTTTTCCGGCTTCGAGCACTTCTTTATGGGTCGGTTCGTCGACCGCGTCCAAGGAATCGATAGCCTGGTTGGTGATGGTGCTCACGCCCAGGACCTCCATGTCGGCATGGCGAGCGACCAGGGCTTCATGCACGGTGCTCATGCCGACCGCGTCGCCGCCGAGCATGCGCAGCATGCGGATCTCTGCCGGCGTCTCGAAACTGGGGCCGGCCACCGCAGCGTAAACGCCGTGACGCAACTCGATCCCTTGCCGCTCAGCCACCTCATCGGCCAGGGTCCGCAGCCGTTTGGTGTAGGTGCGGTTGGCCGAAGGGAAACGCGTGCCGAACTCCTCCAGGTTGGGGCCGCGCAACGGGTTGTGGCCGGCCATGCCAGGAAAGTTGATATGATCTTCGATCAGCATCAGATCGCCCACAGCAAAATCTGGATTCAGGCCGCCGGCCGCATTGGTCAGGATCAACGTCTCGACGCCCAGCAATTTCATCACGCGCACGGGCGCCGTCACCTGTTGCAGGCTGTATCCTTCGTAGTAATGAAAACGCCCCTGCATCACGCAGACGGGCGCGCCGGCCAGGACGCCGATGATCAGGCGGCCCACATGCCCGGGCGCGGTGCTGGTGGGGAAATGGGGGATGTCCTGGTAAGGGATGATATGGGCGTCCTCCACCTGGTCGGCCATGGAGCTAAGCCCGCTCCCCAGGATCAGCCCCACGCGCGGTTCGAGGGGGGTGTGCCAGCGAATATAGCTCGCGGCCTCGTCATAGGCGGCCATCGTATATGAAGATTCGTTGTTGGGTTGCATAACGCCTCTTTGGAATGGATCCATCATTTGTTCTCAAAACGAGGGTGTAGAGAATTGCAGGTTATAGGAGTCTCATCGGTCAGACGTCCGCATCGGTGAGGGCGTTGAAAAACTAAGGCAGCCGACCAATGCCGACTGCCTTAGTGTAACCGATTTTTCAATTTTATCAACTCTGCATTCAGGCCCCGACGACCGGCGTCACTTTGCCATCCACAACCAACTCCGAGGCGTGTTCATCCGAGACCTGCTGATAGACCTGGGTGGTGCTCAGGTTGGCGTGACCAAGTCGCTCCTGAACTTCTTTCAGATCTGCGCCGGAGTCGAGCATGTGGGCGGCGAAGCTGTGGCGCAAGGTGTGGGGCGTCACCGAACCCTCGATGCCGGCCTCGGACACGTAGCGCTTGATGATCAGCCACAAGCCCTGGCGCGTCAGGCGCTGTCCACGATGGTTGAGGAAGAGCGCCTTCTCGTCAGGATCGATGAGCAATTGAGGGCGCCCCCGATCGAGATAGACCCCCAGCGCCCGAACCGCCTTGTCGTAGATGGGCGCCACCCGGCTACGGCGGGTGGACGCTCCACAGACGACCGTTTTCTTCTTCAGATCTACATCCCCGACATCCAGGCTCACCAGTTCCGTCACCCGCATACCGGTAGCGTAAAGCGTTTCCATCAGGGCTTTGTCCCGCAGGGACTTGGGTGATTTGTTTCGGGTCGGCGCGTTCAAAAGACGCTCGATCTCATCTGGATCGATGGTGCGGGGCAAACTCTTCTGGACCTTGGGCGATTCCAACCCCACGGTGGGATCGCTGTCGACCTCGCCTGTATTGTACAGATACTGGCAGAAACTTTTGACCGCCGCAAACTTACGCGCCACCGTCGATGAGGCGTATTCGCGCCCCTTTAAGTAGAGCAAATAATTTTGCAGAACGTTAGAATCCAGATCGCGCCAGGACGCGACTTGCTTCTTATCCGGTGCAGAGTAACTTTCCAGAAAATGAATGAACTGCGTGAGATCGTTGCGATAGGCTGCCGTCGTATTTACGGTGCAGTCCTTGTCGGAAACCAGATAATCCAAGAACTGATCGATTTGCTGGCGCATCCAGTTTCTCCTTGTGGTTATGACATAATGTGCCGTTATTGTAACATGACTTTGCATAATCATCCAAGACGTATGAATCGCAAAAAAGTCGCGCCCAATTTCCATAATCTGCTAAAATTCGTTTCTTCCGACCATGATTGCTGATTCGAAAAGGCCCATCTGTGCTATAATAATCCGGTTATGGCGGCTAAACTCGACCTACAATCATCCACTTCCGACATTTCCGCGCTTCACCGGTTCACCCGGGAGTTTTTCCATCTCTTCGGTGCGGACATCCGCCCCCTGAATCGACAAGCCGACGCCCCCCTTCATGTGACGCTCCCGGATGATCTGGCCGATCATTTCGGCACACGCGAGTTTTCCCTCTGTTTTCATCACGAAGACGTCCGCGCCGGCCGGGAGCTGGTCGCCCTTGGCAGCCGCGCCTTCGACCGTATGATGACCTGGCTGGATCAGCGGGGTGTGCTGACTGCGCTCGTCCTGCCCGTTCGCTTCCCGGCCGGCGACGAGTTGTTACAGGCTGTGCGCCCCCTTAACGCCGCCATCACCGGGCTGCGCATGCGCGAGGAGAGCCGCCGCCTGCTGATTTTCAACTGGCGCATCACCTATCGCGCCGACGACAAGCGTGAAGAACTCTTCACCGTGGCCCTGGACGAGGAGGGAACGCGCCTGCCGCTGGTCGGCGAGAGCCAGGAGCCGGACCCGAAGGCCCTGGATCTGAACGCGCTGATGGCCGCGGCCAAGCCGCCAATGGCGAAAGAAGGGAGCCAATCGCCTGCGATCAAGTTGCCGCCCATGACCCAACTCACCCGCTGGGCCGAGGCCGCACGCAAATACGCCATCTACCACGCCGACGCTCGCTGTATCACCCATGAGGCCGAGATCCTGCCCCGACTGCACAAGACCCTCAGCCGCCTCATCACCTACTATGAGCAGCAAATCAGCGAGGTCTACGACGCCCACGATCCCAGCGGCGAGAAGCGGCGCGCGCTGGAGGCGGATCTGCAACGCAAAGTCGAAGAAGAGGTCGAGAATCACCGGCTGCGGGTGCGGGTGACCCTGGTCAGCTATGCGGTCATTCAGGTCCCCACTGCGGTGGCCGATCTGACCCTGGCCGCCTATGGTCGCGAGACGCCGGTTCGCGTCACCCTGGATCGCTTCGATGGCTCCCTGACGCGCCCGGCTTGCCATGCCTGCGGGCGGGAGGTGAGCGCCATCACCCTGGATCGAAACGGCCACGTCACCTGCGACGCCTGTCTGCACCCGTGCGCCACCTGTGGCGATCTCCTCTGCGACGTCTGCGGCGTGGACGCGTGCCCGGTCTGTGGCGCGGAAAACTGCGAAACGTGTAGCCAGTTCTGTTGGTCCTGTGGCGAACGGGCCTGCACCGACCATATCAGCCCCTGCCCGGTCTGCGGCGACATGGTCTGTCACGCCTGTCAGGGTGAGTGCGCCGAGTGCGGCGTGCGCCAATGTCGCAGCCACCTGCGCCTGGACGCGGTGGATATCGCCCGCGGCGAAACCCGGCTTATCTGCCCGGCCTGTGCGGTCCGCTGCCCCGGCTGCCAGCAGTACACCACCCATCTGGGCGTGTGCAGCGCCAGCGGCCAGCGTTTCTGCGACGATTGCCTGGTTACGTGCAGCGTCTGCGGCCGGCCGGTGGGGCCTGGCTTCTACGAACGCAATCCGGTCACAGGCGCGCCCGTCTGTCGGGACTGTCTGGCCTACTGTCCCACATGCGGCGTGGTGGCGTTCGAGGAGCGAACGTGTGCGGTCTGCGGGCGCGTCGGCTGCCCGGCTTGTAGCGCCACCTGCCAGGTCTGCGGCGAATCCCTCTGCCAGGAGCACGCACTGACGCTGGAAGAGTGCGGCCATGTCCTGTGCGAGTCTCATCTGGGTGCGTGTAATGTGGGCGGCGAGCCGGTCTGTCCCCTCTGCAACGAGCCATGCCCCATCTGCGGCGAGTATTATTGTGAGGAGCACAGCAGCACCTGTAAACTTTGCTGGGGGAGCTACTGCAACCAATGCGTGGACGAAAAAGGAGTGTGCGCCACCTGCGCCGGCCTTGTTCAGGAGGGCGCGCCGGTGGAGATGGCCGATGAGCCGTGGGTCGATGACTATGATGTGGCCCGACTTGCAGAGGAGGAGTACGTCTGGTTACGCGCTGAAAACAGGCGATATATCATCTATTTGGGGCGTGCATCCCTCATGCATGACGCGATGGTGGCGGTGCAAAAGGCGCCCACCGGCGGCCAGGTGGTCATGGCGCGCGAGTTGAACCTGAACGATCTGCTGCGGGTTCGCTTCTGGCGCGACGATCGAAGCGGTGGAGGGGACGATGGCTGACGCCCGGCTGGCCAACGCCCATCTGGCGGATTGTCACCTCTGTCCCCATCACTGCGGCCCCGCGCGCGCCGAGGCCCGGGGCGTCTGTCGCGTCGGTGAGGAGAGTTATATCGCCAGCGAAATGCTGCACATGGGAGAAGAGGAGATCCTGCGCCCGGCCCACGCCATTTTCTTCAGCGGCTGCACCGCGACCTGCTCCTTTTGCACCGCGGCCCGCTTCGCCTTCCGCCCCACCTATGGCGTGACGGTCACGCCGGCGCAACTGGCCGCGCGTATGGTCCAACGTCAGGAGCAGGGCGCGCGCGCCATCTGCTTCATCGGCGGCGACCCCGCGCCCCACATCCCCTTTATCCTGGCCACGCTGGCCGAGTTGGGTGACCGCAAACGGATTCCTGTGGTCCTTAATTCCAATTTCTACCTGACCGACGATGCGCTCGATCTGTTGGAAGGCGCCATCGACATCTGGCTGCCGGATCTCAAATTCGGTCCTGCAGCGGGGCCAGCCGGCTGTGGCGAACGACTGGGGGGCCTGCCCGACTACTGGCGCACTGTGACCGGGGCCATCGACCGGGTGCGCAGGGATGGGAGGGCTGTCATCGTGCGCCATCTACTCATGCCCGGCCATTTCGACTGCTGCACCGCACCCATCCTGGCCTGGCTGGCGGATCGGCCCGACCTCCAGGTGAGTCTACTCACCCAGTACCTGGCCCCGGCCTACGCCAAAGGCGAGTTAGCGGCTACACTAAATGCAAATGAGATAGAGTGGGCGCGGCGTATGGCTGAGGGGTATGGGTTGAGGTTGATTGACTGAAAGATTGGAAGATTGGAGGTTGAGAGATTAGAGATTAGAGATTAGAGATTGGAGACTGGGGCGGGCGTCGATCCCCAATCTCCCCAATCTCTCGATCTCAAAACGTCCCCGATTCAATCCTGTCCAAAGGGCCGACGACGGGGAAGTGGTTCATTGGGCAGCGGGCGGACGCGCAGGCGGTCGTTTTGCAGCGCCAACACCATCACCTGCGTGCCATCCGGGATCAGTTCGCCGGTGTCGGAGAAGGCTTTCCAGGTTTCGTTATCGACCCGCACCCGGCCGGTGAGCCGCTCAGGATCGATGGCGGTGACGACAACGCCTTCCTGTCCGATCAGACGCTCAAGGCCAAAGACCGTTTCAGCGGCAGCGGTGGCGAATGTCCGCGAGCGTGGACGCAGCAATAGACCAATGATGACGAAAAGGAGAAACGCCCCGATCTGGACCAGGGGGATGAAGCCGGCCAGCGTAAGCAGCGCGGCCACGAGCGCGCCGATGGCGATGTAAAGCAACGTCGCGTTGGGGATCAGAAGTTGGACGAGTATCAGGAGCAACGCGATAACGATCCACACCCACTGCATTATTTCCATCAGGCTGTCCTCACGGGTCTGGGCGCATGGCGCTTGGCTGGATGATTGGACAAACGTGGGACGAGATGTGCGCCGACCAACAAGCCCGGGCGCGTAAACGCGCCGCCGGTCTGCATGCATCTCACGCATAGTATACCGGATCGGCGCGCTTGACGCCAGCATCTTTTTCAGTCGATGAAAATTTCCACGCGCTCGTCGCCTCTTACGGCTCGCCTATTTTCTGCGTTGGTAGTACCGGGGGTAATCGCCCACCATCAAATAGAGGGGCGGCTCGTCTTCTTCGATGGTGGGGAAGCGGCCCAGGGATTCGAGGAAGCGGTTGTCGCTGTTGTCGTCGTTGACTACCGACACCTCGCCGATCAGGACCCGGCTCTCCACGCCCCAGAACTGGTGATAAAGGCCCGTGGGCAGGGTGATGCTCTCGCCAGGAGAGAGCACGACGATATGGCCGGCGGGGAAGGTGTAACGAACGCCGTCCATGCTTACTGTCACGTCGGTGTCGGCCAGGCCGCCGTCTTCGGTGGAGTTGTAAAGCTGGATGGCCAGCTTGCCCCCGCCGCGCACGATAATGTCCTCGGTCTTCGACCAGTGGAAATGATAGGGCGTCAACTGATCCACCTCGGCCATCATCAGCTTTTCTGCGTAGGTTTTGCCTGTGCAGGTCTTCAGATTTTCCACCCGACCATTGCGCACAGTGAAGAGGATCAGCCCCACCTTTTCGAAATTCCCGCTCCCCATGTCGGTGACGTCCCAGCCCAGCATGCAGTCCACGATCTCGGACGCTTCTTCACCTTTGTGGGTCCACTCCTCTGGTGTCCAATAGGCGAATGGCGGCAGGTGAAAGCCGTGGGCGCGCATGAATTCGTCGGCCTCGCGGATAATAGCATTGATCTGTGATCGTTTCATGGTGATACGCTCCTGATTTTATAGAACGCGGATGAAGCGGATTGGACTGAAAGAGCCGGATTTTTAAAATCCGTACATATCCGCCTAATCCGCAGAATCCGCGTTCTATGCTGTTTTTCTTCTACGCGATATCGAGCAATTTTTTGGTCAGCCGCACGGTGGCGCTGGCGTCGGGTGCGAAGCCGTCGGCGCCGATCAGGTCCGCGTAGTCTTGGGTGATGGGCGCACCGCCCACCAGGATCTTGACCTGGTCCCGCAGGCCAGCCTCGCCGATCTCGTCGATGGTGACCTTGGCCATGGGCATGGTGGTGGTCAGGAACGCGCTCATGCCCACCGCGTCGGGCTGGTGCTCGCGGATGGCCTCCACGAAGCGTTCGGGCGGCACGTTCACGCCCAGGTCGATGACCTCAAAGCCGGCCCCCTCCAGCATGACGTTACAGAGGTTCTTACCGATGTCGTGGATATCGCCCTTGACCGTGCCCATGACGAAGGAGCCGATGGGCTTGGCTCCAGACTCAGCGATGAGCGGCTTGAGGATATCCATAGCTCCGGCCATGGCATTGGCGGCCACCAGCATCTCGGGTACGAAATATTCGCCCTGCTCGAAAAGGCGTCCCACCTCCTCCAGTGCAGGAATGAGGGCGTCGAACAGGACCACCATGGGGTCCATGCCCAGGGCCAGGGCCTCATTGGTCAGTTCGACCACAGGCTCGTCTTCGCCGTCCAGGGTGTAGTCGTACAGTTCGTCCAGAATTTCAGCTTCGCGTGTCACAGAATTTCCCCTTTGTGTGAAACATGCTCGGATAACGCAATCCTGCCGTAGACAGGTCAAAGGCATACAAACATAAACAAAAGCAATCTGGCCATAAACTATTATCGATTTCAACAATTCTGACCGATTGTCCCTTATTCTAACGGAAAATGATAAGCTGTCAACAAACCTGCACACATGGCGCGAGGGCGGGCATTCCTATCATGGTGCAATCCACAACCGTGTCGTTTCCGATGTCAGGCCCAACCTCTGGGAGAGGGCCTGAAATTGTTCGGTCATGGGGGCGCCGCTGGCCGCCTCCCGGAGGTTCTCAACTCATTTTGGGCGTCCCTAAATGACCGTCAATATTTCATCCAAGGAATGGAAGTAGTGGTTGCATAGATCTCTGACCCCACTCTGATTGATATTGCCGCCATCGACGCCGATGGCTGAAAACCCTGCCAGCCGGATCGAGCAGACGCCCGCCCCGCTGTCCTCGATACCGATCATATGATGCCGTTCGGCGAAGGGGATACCCAGGCCGACCGTGGCCGCCTCGGCATAGAGCCATGGGTGGGGTTTGGGCGTCAGCTCCCCCAGGGTGCCCGGGGTCCCGGCCTGCAACGGAAACCCGGCGGTGATAATCGCGTCATAGAAAGTTTCCGGATCGCCCAATCCCAATTCGTGAAAAACCGCAACGATGGCCGGGTAGGCCTTCTCGTAGAGGCCGGACGTCACCAGAGCGATGCGGATATGCCGCTCTTTCAAGGCCAGAAGAAATTCTTTGAGACCGGGCGTGGGTTGAAAGGCATCAACGCGCCCTTCCCCCTGGGCGATCGCCGCCAGTTCGGCGCGCGCATGAACGAAGTAGAGACGTCGGGCATCCTCAAGCGATTTCTCCGGGCAATACTTCTCCAGGCAGTAGCTGAGATGTTCGGAGACGCTATGGCCCGATACATAGGGCAGGTCGGCATCTTCGAGCTCAAAAGCGGGCTGCTCTATCAACGAAGCGATGGAGCGCTGGATGATCCAGATCCAGAAGTCCTCGCTGTGCACGCTGGTGCCATCCAGATCCATGAGCACGGCCTTGACCGGCTTCTGGACAGCGACCGGGTGAACAGGATAATAGGCGGGATAGCCAAGCGCTGAGCGGACGTAGGCCAACGTATGGCCGGCAAAGACGATAAATTCCACCTTGCCATCACCGGTGGCGACCACAGAGACGACGCCATTCCGGCCCGGCACATGGAGGCCGTCACTGCACGCAACGAGCGGGATCAGCCCGGAGTCAAGCGAAACCGTCCCTAGCCCTGGAATTTCGAGATTCGTGGAATTCATAGCCGTCCTGCAACCCTCACTTTTGTTTGCACCTTCCTGGAAGCTCGGAGCTTCCAGGAAGGCCGGGATGCAATACCCTATCAAACCCGCGGCGTCTCCAGCCCGGCCAGTTCGCGCACGGTCTCGATATAGGCGACGATGTTCTCCATGGGCGTATCCCAGAGCACCTGGTGGCTGGTCTGGAGGATATAGCCGCCTCCTTCGCCCAGTTTCTCAGCCAATTCCTTCACCTCGGCGCGGACGTCGTCGGGCGTGCCGAAGGGCATGGTGCGCTCCACATCCACCCCGCCGTAGAAGGTCACCTTGTCGCCGTAGAGCCGCTTCATCTCCATCCGATCCATGGCCGCCGGTTCCAGCGGATTGAAGATGTCCAGCCCCATTTCGACCAACTCCGGGAAAAGGCGCTGGATACGGCCATCGGAATGGAGGCCGACATAGACGCCGCGTTCGTGACAGTGATCGAAGATGGCGGCCAGGCGGGGCTTGATGAAGGTGCGCCACATCTTGGGGCTGAACATGAGTCCGGAGGAGGTGCCCCAGTCGTCGGCGAAATAGAAGCCGTCCACGCCGATATCGATCTGCTGGTCAATGATGGGCAGGTTCCATTCCACCAGGATGCGGTCCAGCAGTTCGTGGACGAATTCCGGGCGCTGCACCATATCGACCATCAACTGGACCATGCCCCGGATGCTCCAGGCGCGCTCGAAGAGGACCATGCCCAACTTGCCGAAGAGGAAGGCCCGGTCGCGCCAGCGGTCGGCCAGCGCCTGGGCGGCGTCGAAGCGCCCCTCGTGGTAGGGATCGGGGAACTCATACGTGTCGAGCAGCCGGTAGTCCTCGGCCAGGGGGTGCTGGACCGGGTGGGGCATGCCCGACGAGCGATCCCACACACAGCCAAACTCGTCCATGTGCAGCTCGCCCTCGGCGTCCAGGTTCGTGTGCACCGGCCCACCGCTGGGCGTCAGATCCACCTGTGCGATCTCGCTGGCCCAGGGGTTGTAGTTGAAATCGGTGCCGATCTTGACCACATGGTTGCCGATGAAGTCGGCCACCTGTTCGCTGTTCTCCAGGCCGTAGTAGTCGCGAATCTTGTGGTAGACCATGGGGATGGCGTGGAAGTTGTAGGGAACGAAGTCCGTCTCCTGGTGTTGGACGGCTTGCAGAACGCGCTCGCGCCGGTTGGTGGGCGTTCCGTAGGCGAATAGATCCATGGCGTGCCTCCTCAGAGGAAGTTGGTTCGTGGTGATTATGTACGTCGTCAACTCTGTATCTATTCAGGTGGGATCTGTTGGAACACGGATTTGCGCTGATAAAAACGGATTTTCACGGATTTCCCCTGAAAAATCCGTGAAAATCCGGCTCCATTCGGTAAAATCAGCGTTCCAATGATGATCACTGAATAGACACTCAACTTTTAACGATTCCAGAGCTGGGACTCGATATCGAACCGCCAGCCCGGAATATCGATATTGAGCGCATGTTTGAGCCAACCATCATCGATGCGTCGGCGGGTCGCCTCCCACGGCAGGATGCCGCTGAGGCCGTCGGCGGCTTCCACGTTACACGCGCCGACCGCCGTCGCCATGATGACCGCCTCTTCCGGTGACATGTCGCGCAGCAGGGCCGCATGGAACCCAGCGATGGAGGCGTCGCCCGCGCCTGTGGCGCCCACCTCCTTCACCCGGAACGCAGGTCCCCATATCTCCTTCTGCGCCCAGCGTTCGGGCTGAGCTGGCAGCGCTCGGCCCATGTTGGCGATACGCGTGGGGTCGCCTGTGCGCAGATAAAAGCCCCGGCGTCCAAGTTTGATGACGACGATCGCCGCGCCCATGTCGAGCAGTTCCGCACCCAGATCGGAGAGCAATTGGGGCGTCACCTGCTCAAGCAGATCGCCCGCGGCCGTGAACTCCTGAAACTGTTGGCGACGGAGCATAAACAGAATCTCCTCGCCGCTGGGCAAGAAAATGTCCACATCAGGCAACGTTTTCGTCAGGATGGCGCGCCAATCCGCCCTGCCGCTGGGCGACGACGGGTCGGGTACGGACATGTCCAGGGCGGTCGTCACGCCTGTGGCTTTGACCCGGCGGAACAGCTCACTCAATTCCGCGCCGCCGCGCTCGTACATGGAGCGCATGATGGGCGGGTAGCCGAAATGAAAGAGGCGACTGCGTTCGACCCGATCGAGTCGCACATCAGCAGCCCGAAACGACGCGTTCGCCCCCGCGAAATGGAGAAAAGTGCGGTCGATCCCGGGCGGATTGATCACGATGGTGTAGGATGTGCTGGAATCGCCATCGACAACCATGCCCGCCGCCAGCCGCGGGTCGCTCTCGCTGATCAGTTTACGAATTTCCTCGCCGTACAGATCGTCCCCCACCTTGCCCATCAACTGAGTCTTGATCCCCAGCCGGTGAAGGGCAAGCCCGGTATTGGCCACCGGTCCACCGGTTGCGAACGCGATCTCCCCCACTTCGACCAGGCGACCGGGCTGAAATAGCCGCTGAAATTCTGCGCCGTCGTTTTGGCTCAAGTCTGGGATGACGTCCAGGCAGATATGGCCGGCGACGGTGACGTCGATCACGGTTTCGGTGGCGTTACTCACTAGCATTCCTTTCCAATATCATCCACGATTGCATTACTCTCATACCTTCGCCCACGTGGGAAGATGGGTAATCTCTGCAAAAGCTGGCTGGGTCTCGTTGAGCAGCTTTTCGTAGACACGGGCATAGTCGCGATAAAAGGCGTGAACCTCTGGCCGAGGGTCGAAGCGCGCACTGTGCCGCACGAACTGTTCCGCGGTGCGCGCCATGTCATCATAAACGCCCAGCGCGTAGCCGGCCAGGATGGCGTTGCCGATGGGGGCCATATCCTCCCGGTCGAGCAGTACGTGGGGAACGCCGATGACGTCCGCCTTGATCTGATTCCAGAGCGCGCTCCGGGTCCCGCCGCCATAGGCGACGATCTCGGCGACGGCCAGGTCGGGATTGGACGCCTGAAAGGCCTGGAACTGCAACCACTGTTCATAGGCGATCGATTCCAAAATGGCGCGATAAAAATGGGGGCGACCGTGGGTCCAGGTGAAGCCGAACCAGGCGCCCTTCATGTCTGTATTGCTCGGGCAGGCGCGCCCGCCCAGGTGAGGCAGGAAGAAGAGCTTTTCCGAGCCCGGGGGGAGCTGCACGGCGTTGGCATCCAACACGTCATAGACTGACGCACCCGCATCGCGTTTTTCCGCCTCCAGTTCATCGGCCAGGGCGAAGGTTTCTTGAAACCAATGGTGGCTGAGTCCGCCGCCGATGATATAGGAGGTCGGGTTCCAAAGGCCGGGGATGACCGAGGGGATGATCTCGGCCATCCGGTTCTCCATATCGGGCCGGAACTGGTCGGTGCAGACGGCCAGCACCGGATAGGTGCCGGCGTTGGACGCCATGCGGTTGGCTTTGGTGATGCCGGCGGCGATATAACCGGCCGATTGGTCCGAAGCGCCGGCGACCACGGGCGTCCCCGCCAGCAGGCCCGACGCCGCCGCGGCCTCGGCGCACACGCCGCTGATGATGTCCGACGAGCGGACGATGCGCGGCAGCTTGTCCATGGGGAGATCCATCATGCGGCAGAGTTCCTCTGACCAAGCGTAGTTCTGGGTGTCGCTGAGACCGCTGGCCCACAGGTAGGTCTGGTCCACGAAGGCCTGGTCGGCGCGCAAACCAGCCATCTTGCCGATGACATAGCCGCTGATGGTCAGGAATTTGGCGGTTGCGCGGTAGAGATCGGGAAACTCTTCGCGAATCCACAACATTTTGGGTGCGATGGTGGGCTGGCCGGAACCGGTCAACTGGCGTATGGGGGCGTGGAAATGCTCCAGCGTCCAGTTCAGGTGCGGGAGGAAGCGCAGGTCCAGCGTGGTTGTATAAGGCGTGGTGGCCTCGCCGTCGGCGTCGACGCCCATGGCCCCGCTGATCATGGCGTCGAGAGAGACGGCCGCGATCTCCCCGGGAGCCAGGCCGGACTTGTCCAATAGTTCGCGGATGGAGTCATACACCGCACCCAGCAGCGTGGGGCCGTCATACTCGGCCACGCCCGCGCGCGGCTGGGCTGGATGCGTGTCCCGTTTGGCATCGGCGATCACGGTCCCCTGGCTGTCGACGATGGACGACTTGGTGAAACTGGAGCCGATATCCACGCCGATGAAATATGTGTTTGTCATGGCCACCTTCCTCGGTTATGTCGCCGGCGCTAGCTTGTCCATGTCCAATGGATAGACGCCATATTCCCGGATGGCGTCCAGCATGGCGATATAGAGATTGGGTTTGACGCCGGAGTGGATGGAATTGCTGGACGAGCACGCGTATCCGCCGCCAGGACCAGCGATGCGAATACAGTCCTTGACCGCTTCCACGACTTCAGCCTCCTCGCCGGTGACAAGCAGATAGGCGCAGTCCACGTTGCCCTTGATGGCGATGCGATCGCCCCAGCGCTCCTTCACAGTGGCCAGGTCCATCTTGGCCAGGGGATCGATGGGATCGATGCCGTCGATGCCCGCCTCCACCAGCCCATCCAGCACCGTCATGATATTGCCGTCTGTGTGCTTCCAGTAGTAGAGGTCGTGGTCGTGGATGGCCTGCACCCAGCGGCGGAAGTGGGGCATAAAGATCGAATTCCACATTTTAGGCGAGATCAGGGTGCGGCGATTGTCGGCGATGTCATCGCCGGACATGACCACTTCCGCACCCAGTTCGGCGGCCACATCCAGCAGGGCGATGCTCTGGTTGACGCATTTCTCCACCAGCGCCCCGACCAGGTCAGGCTGCTTCTTGCATAAGACGAACAGGTTTTCATAGCCAAGCAGATCGCGCGGGTTGGACCACACGTCCCGGAGCTGGACGAAGATGGCCCGCTTGCCCTTGAACCGGGCCACCCGTCGCTTCATCGTCTCGAAACGATGGGGGGCGTATGGATCGGGCGGTTCCCATTTCTCCAGATCGGCCATGCTCCTGATAGGGGCGAATTCATCCACGGCCATGGCGTACGCTTCGTGGCCCCGGGTGCGGGTGACGCCCCACTCATCCAGCAAGAGGCCATTGTCAAGCGGAGTCTTGATGTAGTCCGGACCGCACATCACGGCATCGAGATCGAACTGCTCGATGAAGTCTTCATAGGAGCCGCCCCCCGTCATCAGGGAGATCAGATCGGGGTCGATATCCCATTCAAAGGTGGGCACTCGGTCCGGCTCTTGCCGTTGAATCACCGCCAATACGCGCTCGCTGCTGGTCATTGCACTCGTCATTAGTCTATCATCTCCCTGAAATAATGCTTACTGATCTTCCTGGAAGCTCTGGTCAAGCCATTGGCTGGTGGCGACTAGCTTCCAGGAAGATGTTTCGAATCAGCCTACGGTTTACTCGCCGCTGGTGGCCAGTGTCATGCCCCGCAATAGATATCGACCCAACAAAATAAAGATCAGGATCGTCGGCACCGAAGCCAGCAGCGCGCCAGCCAGAACGCCGGGCGTATTCTGGGACGAATAGATGCCCTGTAATCCGGCCAGACCCGCCATGATTGGGCGCACATCGGCTGACTTTGCAAGCGTGATGCCAAACAGCAGATCGTTCCATATCCATGTGAACTGGAAAAGGAAGAGCGCGGAAATGGCTGCAACGGAAAGAGGGATGTAGATGCGTCGATAAATGCCAAAATTCGACAGGCCGTCTATTTTGGCGGCTTCGATGATTTCCTGGGAAATGGTCGTAAAATGATTTCTGAGGACGAACAGGCAAAAAGGGATGGCGATCGCGGTGTAAAACAGCAATAGCCCGATCCGCGTGTCATATAGCGAGGTTGTTTGGTAGAGATAGAAAAGGGGCAGAAGATACATCTGGAACGGGAAGACCGTTCCGGCGTAGATCAACAAAAACCAGCCGAAGGGGCGACTCGGACGCAGTTGCACCAACGCGAACCCGGCCAGTGAGGCGAACACGATGGCCAATGCCGCACCGACGCCGGCGTAGAGCATGCTCTGAACAAAGCTCTGCCCCAGCTTGCCGGCGCTCCAGGCCCAGCGAAGGTTGTCTATGAGCGCGAAGCCCTGGGGCAATTGCCAGGGCAGGGTTGCGCCCGCCTCCTTCTGGGTTTTCAAGGCGGTCATAAAGGTGATGAAAAGCGGCGTCATCCACAGGATGACCAGGAAAGTCATCACCAGCATGAGCATGCCGCGGGAAAAGTGCTTTCTGGACATCGTTCTTCAACTCTCCTGGCGAAAAATAGATCGCAAGTAGACGACGGAAAATAGAATTACAATGATTGAAAGTAGGCTGGCGATCGAAGCGCCGAAGCCCAGCCGGAATTGGACGAAGGACTCTCTGTACATGGTGACGGCCAATGTCTCTGAAGAGCGGTAGGGGCCGCCTTGCGTCATCACCCAGATCAAATCGAAGACTTTGAAGCTGTTCACCACCGCCAATGTGATCACCACGGTGGTGATCGGTTTTAACAGCGGCAAGGTGATGTGCCGAAAAATCTGGAAAGCATTGGCGCCGTCCAGCTTGGCCGCTTCGATCGGATCGGTGGGGATGGATTGCAGACCGACCAGGAAGAGAATCATGTTGGTGCCGGTCGTCTGCCAGGTGAACGCGATCAGCATGACGATGGTGTTCCAGGGGGGGATGATCAGCCAGGACCGCGCCAGCCCGCCCAGGCCCACTTCCCGCAAGAAGGCGTTGACGACGCCGACCGGTGACAGCATGAATCCCCAGATGACGGCTCCACTGGTGGCGGATATGGCGTAGGGCAGGTAAAAAACGGATTTATAAAACCCTTGCAAGGGGATGCGATTGACGAACACGGCCAGCATCAGGCCCAGCATCACCGGAAAAAGCAGCGTCGCCACAACCCAGATCAACGTGTTCCTGAGCGAGGTCTGGAAAACAGGTTCTTTGACGATTTGGAAGTAGTTCTGCAGACCGATAAATTGAGGCGGGTTGAGGCCATCCCATTTCGTAAAGCTGATATAGAACGTGTATACCGCCGGGTAGAGGAGAAAAACCCCAACGAATAGGACTGCCGGAAACAGATACAGGTATGGTTCAACCCAGTTGCGAAACGAATGCAACTTTGCCGGTGACTGCCGATAGATAACCGCTGTTTCAGTTTCTGTGTTCAAGATGTTTGACCTCGACAGGGTGGATGAAGATGGCCGCACTTGCAGGGAATGTCACGGTTCGTAGTGAGCGCTTTAGCGCTAAAGCGCTCACTACGAACGGGGCGTCGTACGCCGTCGTGCGTTAGCGGTCAGCCCAGACAGAGTCGGCCTTCTGCTGGATGGAGTTCAGCACCTCCATGTACTGATCCGGGTTGAGCATGAAGCGGGCGAACTCATCCACTGCCGTTTCGACGATATCGGGCGGCGTGGCCTCCCAATAGCGCTGGACCGCGATCGCCTCGTTGTCGCCGATCCATTGGACGACCTCGGAGCTCACGGGATTGACCGTCTCCGCCTTGGCGTTGGGCGACGTGAAGCCCATCAGCGAACTCCATTCCTTCTGGGCCGGCTCAGACATCCACCAGTCCGCAATCTTGATCGCGTCTTCCTTATTGGGACCATTGGCCGAGACCAGCAACGGACCGGTCTCAAAGAAGAGCGCCGCGGGAAGGTCCGGGTTCTCGTTTGGCATGATGAAGGCGCCATAGTCGACGCCCGGCTCCATGCCGGCGCCGGTGAGCGTCGCCGAGTACCAGTCACCGATGGGGATCATGGCCACCTGTCCATTCTGGAAGAGGGGCAGCATGGCGTTGTCACCCGTGCCAAAGGAGATGCCGGGATCGGTGAAGTATCCCTTCTCGATCATGCCCTTCCACACTTCCATGGCCTTGACGACTTCCGGGTCCGTGTATTTCGCCTCTCCGCTCATCAGTTTGTCATAGAAGTCGGGACCCGCCGTGCGCAGGATCATCTCTTCGAAAATGATGAAAGTGGGCCAGCGTCCATCCAACGTCATGGCCAGGGGGGTGACGCCTTTCTCGAGCAGGGTGTCGTTCAGCGCCATGAACTCATCCCAGGTGGTCGGCGGTTGCAGACCATTCTCTTCGAAGAGGCTCTTGTTGTAGTAGACGACCCAATAGGCGACATTGAACGGCACTGCATAGACTTTGCCGTCAAACGTGTACGCCGATGCGATGCCGGGGGTGTACTCGCCTGATGCGAGATACTTATCCCAGATGGCTGACAGATCTTCAGCCCCACCTGAATTGACGATGTCCTCCATGCGATAGCCTGACCACCAGGTGAACATATCGGGCGCTTTGTCCGTGCCGAGGGCTGCGCGCACGGTCGACTGATAGGTGGTCGTGTCGGGGAAGGGGACGGAAGCGAAGCCCACGCCGATGGCTTCGGCCGCGGCCTGCCCCATGATGTCGGTGTTGTCGGCCCAACTCGCCTTATCATGGTAGAGTTCGAGCATTTTCACCTCTGCGGGGGCGGCCGCCGGTTCGGCAGCCGTTCCCTGATCCTGTGCAGCCGGAGCGGCGGCTGGCGCGGTGCAGGCCGCAAATGCAAAGATCAGGAACGCGGCGACGATGGTAAGCAGCAAAATACGTTTGACGCCTACTTTATTGCGTTGCATATCTTTTCTCCTTTCAGAAAATTTTGGTAACGAAGAACAAACGAAAACCACTGAAAACATCTTACTCTCGGAATCGATGATCACCCCCTGTTGATGCGTACAAAGATCGGCTATCGTCCAACTTCTTCCTCGAAAATCATCCGGGCGCAGACCAATGCGCGCGGCGGTGCGGATATCGCTATCGAGTCGCTTGCAACCTCAAGCTCTGCCCCATCCTCTTCGATGGGGGAGCAGAGCCGGGCGATTTTCAGCCCGGCAAGCGGAGAATGGATCGTCAATTCCTGTGGTTGGGGGGTGAAATTGAACGCCCTGACAATCAACCCTTTGCCGTTCGCGGCGCGCTTGATCTGCACGTCGGCGACTCCTTCCGGCTCCACCGTCAGGAATTGGCCGGTTACATGGGTGGAAGCGCCCGGCGCTCTGACGATGATGGGGGGCGTCAACTGTTCAGCGGCGAAGCGGCTGGCCGCGGCCGGATCATAGGCGGGCATGGACGTGAGACGATAGCGGAAGAGCAATTCCCCGCTCTGGCTCGCCTTGAAATTGGTGGTCCAATGATTCTGCACCGGCCACGAGACGAGGGTGGCCGCGTCCGGCTGTAGACGCTTCGCCCAGCGTCCGGTCGTGATCCCGCCCACCTGCACGAGCGGCGCATCCACCGGGACCAGAACGACGGATGTATCGCTGTCCGCGACCTCCGCCCACCGCTGCACGCCATACCAGTCGCGACAGCTCCCCGGCAGTTGTTCCACCTCCGGTTCCAGGGCCACGCCGTTCAGGTCCAGGTGAAAGATCGGATTCGTCAGCGCGAAGGGGAAAATCATGTAGATGGATTCCGGGTCGGTGACGCGTTCTTTGTCCACCACCATGTCGATATAGAGGGCCTTGTGGTGATGGGGAAGCGAGTAGCGGATACGCAGCGAACGCGCGCCCGGAACGTCGAGAAACGCCTCCAAACTTGACGCCAGTGCGCCCATGCGCGGCGGAGCCACGGCCACGCCCGTCGCGCCCCGGCGACGAAATGGCGTATCCCGGAACGGGATCCCATAGCGCATCCGCGTGAAATCGGTCTTGAAGATCGCCTCCCGGCCGCGTGGATCGTCCACCCATTCATACACATACTGGCCCATGCGCCAGGGCCCGTCGGCGGCGGCCAGCTCTCGCCCCTGCTCCCGATCATACCAGCGGAGCAGCCCTCCTGTGCGCGGGTCGATTTCGACGCGATACCATCGGTTCTCGATGACACCGTCCGTGGCTTTCGCCGCAGGCGGCGTCGCTCCTTGGCTGGGGGAGATGACAGCGTAGCCGAAGGCGGGCAGGGCGACTTGAAGAGATTGGGCGTCTCCCGCCTCTGTGGTGCGAGCATGGCCCTCCCCCGGGTTTTGGGGGTAGGCGTCACGGTAGTTCTCTGTAAACTGGGCTTCCAGGATGTGATAGGGCGCGCTGCCGCCGCTGTCCGGGGGCGGCGGTAGTGCTATCCGCCGCGACCAGGAAAGCGGGTTGATGACCAGGAAGCGTTGTTCGCTGGCGTCACCCGTAGCGCCCCGATCCCGCCCCCCTCGCCAATGACGCCACACATCGCCCTCCGGCGTTTTGCCTGTGATCCCACACGTGATCTGGCGCCCCGCGCGCGCCAGTAACTCGTTGACCAGCGCGTAGCCGTCATAGGCGAAGCCAGCCTTGGCGTTCCACTGGGCGCGGGTGAAGGGGGCATAGGGCTGGATGATGCTGTTGAAAGCGCCCCAGGTGTGCTCATCATAGAGAGAGACGTTGTGATACGCCTCCTCGATCAGGGCGGAATCGACATCGCTGGCCTGTGACGCCAGCAGATCCAGGGCGGGCAACAGCGCCTCTGTGGTGCGGTTGAGGGAGGTTTCGAAGGCCGATGACGCCACGCCGTCGGCCCACCAGTCGGTCCAGTCGCCGCGCAGGGTCGGCGATTGGTCGGCGTAGCGCGCGTGCAGTATCTTCAGGAAACCGTCAACCGTTGTGAATTCCAGACGCGGCGTGCGCCCCGATTCGTTCCAATCGCGGATGATGTCAGAAAGTGCCCCGTAGGGTCCGCCGTTGTCCGGCAGCGCCGGATGGGTGACCTGGGCATAGAGGAAATCATACGGATAGTCATCCCGCTCTTCCATCCGCTGCACGACCTCGGGCAGGGTCTCCGCGATATCATCCACGCTTTGTAGCCCGTAGAAATGAAGACCGTAGGCGTAATGGGGACCGTTATAGGTCAGCAGGCGACCGCCACCCGGCCCCTCCCACCAGAAGGCGTTGAACCACGGTCGCGGCCGCGCGCCCCGGTACGGGTTGATAGACATGGTCAGGCCGGTGACGCCGATGGCCGGCAGCAGATCGGCCCAAAGCCAGCTCACGCCATCCACGTCGCATTGCATGGCGGAGGAGATGTGAACGCCATAGTCGCTCCGCAGGCGCATGGCCGGATAGAGGGATCGCACCATGGCCGCGGGAGAGAGCAGGGGCGTCCAGTGATAGGCCATGGCGCCCACCGCGATCCGGCCGGCGGCGTTGAGCGCAAGAAAGCGATCCACCTGGCTGGCCGGACGGCTGCGAACGAAGCGCTCCACAGACGATGCGACCTCACAGGTCCACCGGTACTGGGCTTCGGTCGGGTAGTCAGCTGTGGCCTCGCAGAGATCGATGGCCCGGTCGATGAATTCGGAGTGCTGGCGAAAGAGGGCCGACTGATGATCGGTGTAGCCAATGTCCGTGTGGGTGTGGCTGATAATATAGACTGTCTTAATGCGTTTCATTGTCCATTCGCTTTCTTCATGCGAAGTATCTATTCAACGACCACTATTTGAACGCGGATTTTATCGGATGGAGGCAGATTTTCACGGATTTTCAGAGAAAATCCGTGAAAACCCGTCTTTAGTCAGCGATAATCCGCGTTCCAACGAAGCCGCCTACATAGTTACCATGTGAACTGCTACGCGCTTTGCCCGCTGACCGCGCCTTGGGCCGTGACTTCATGGACGCGTGTAAGCCCCTGGTAAGCGACGGCGGTCAGGCTGGTCTCGATCTGCTGGCCCGGCTGCAACGTCAGCGCAGTGTCATTTGCAATCGCCTCGTTCAGGCCGTTGGTCGGGTAGCTTGACCAGGGTTCCAGGGCGGCGACATGGGTGCGTCCCCACCACGGGTAGCCTTTGGCCACATTCCCCAGTTGCTGCCAGTACCAGATAGATGAAAAGATCGCCGGATCGAAGCGGATCGCAAAGCCGATTTTACGGGTGGGATTGGTGATGGCATACCATCCGTCGCTCAAGTCCGTCAGATAGGCCATCTCCTGGGCCTGGGTTTCTCCGTAGGCCGGGATCAGGCTGGCGTCCTCAAGTGCGCCATCAGGTGCGGGGATCAGGGGCCAGTCCGCTGTGACGCCCGGCTGAAAACGGCGCGGCTCATAGCCCGGCATGGCTTCGTGGACAATAAAGCGGCCGGCGGGCGCATCGATAACCGTCTCTTCTTCCAAAAATGGCCGCCCGAACGCAATGTGATGCCCCCACATCAGATGCAAGGTCTCTCCGCCCTCATTGGTGAGCCGCTCTTCGATCATGAGGGCGGGCTTGCCGGGCTCCATGGATAGCGTCTTCTCCAGAAAAAAGGGCGTTCGGATCGGTCGCACCCACATGCGCACCGCTACGCGTTCAGGCGAATCCTCCAGGATGGCGTAGCTCCAGGGGATGAGGCTGACTTCGCCGTGCTGGCCCAGTTCAGCGCCTTTGTAGTTCACCGGAGGTCCGCCATTGGGTAGGATCTCGTTCCATCCTCCGCTGTAGTAATCCAGAAACGCTCCCCCGGACGGGGCGGATGCAACGCTCTGGTTGGGGTTGCGAACGCCGCCGGGCGCCAGGTAGAGAAAATCCAAATCGGTGGGTTTATGGCGAAACTCGATGATATCGCCGCCCTTGTCGACGAGCACAGTCACGCGCAGCAATTCATTTTCCAGGATGATTGTCTGCATCCCATGCAGCGACCAGGCGTCTGAGATGCGACAACCATGATTTCGCGGCCTTGCGAACGACATCTGCGCGCTCCTGATTTCTGTGTGCGTCTTCACGCCTTCACGCTTTACGTCTTCACGTTTTACGCCTTCACGTTTTACGCCTTCACGTTTCACGCTAACCCATCACCAACGGCGCTTCTTCGGCGATGGTGACGGTAATATCTTTCTGCGCCAGCGCCAGGCGGTGGCGGGAACTGATCGCGCTGTCGGTGATCAGGTGATTGATCTTCTCGACAGGGGCGATCCGCACCAAAGACTCCACGCCCAGTTTGGAAGAGTCGGCCAGCAGAATCGTCTCGCGCGCGGCCGCGATCATGGCCCGCTTGACAGCGGCCTCGGCCATATTGGTATTGGACAGGCCAAACTCCAGGCTGAGGCCCGTGGTGGAGACGAACGCCTTGTCAACGCGCAGATGCTGGAACGCGGCCTCCGCCCTGGAATCGACCAGCGACTGGCTCTCCTTGCGCACAATGCCGCCGCTTGAAACGAGCGTTATGCCCGCTTCATCCTTCAGTTCGGCCAGAACCCGCAGCGAATTCGTGATCACGGTGATGCCTTCTCGTCCCCGCAACGCCCTGGCGAGGTAAGCGGTCGTTGTCCCGGCATCGAGGATGATGGTATCGCCTGCATTCACGAATTGGGCCGCGGATTTCCCGATGGCGCTTCTCAGGGCGTCGACTTCCTGGTCCATATCCTGGCTGGCGTCGATCATCTCCAAAATGGCCCCCGACGCACGGCTGCGCATCTGCATAGCGCTGCGTAAATTTTGATACCAAGCATGGGAACTGAAGACGCCGATGTAGCCGATTCGCCTGGGCTTGCGCCGAACCTGATCCTTTCCGAGCATGGAGAAGCCGGCGCTTCCCGATTGCAACTGCTCCACCCGAGACCAGTCCGTTCGCCAGCCGCCGGTCCGTTCATCACGATAGTAAAAGGAATGGAGCGTTTTGGGGGTGACAATCGCGTACGGCGTAGCGATGCATTCCGGGATCGGATAGCCCCCGTAAGCGCAGACGGCGGCGTCCACGCACGCCCGTCCCACAAGCTCCGGGAACATGGCCACGCTGATGGTATATGGTTGGCCCCGTTCCAGCAGATCCTTGGCGGCATCACCCTCCAGCCCAAACAAGACCAGAAGCAACTTGCTTTCATCCAGCCCTGCGGCCTGATAGGCCTCCAACGCGCCCAGCGTCGAGTCATCATTGATGCCGAAGATCACATTGATTTCAGGATGAACGTCCAGTGCATCGGCTGTGATCTGGCGGGCGGTTTCAAAAAGGCCCATGCCGTTGATGCTGATAATGGTTCTCTGGCCGGCAGGCAACTGATGCAGGCCGTCGGCGAAGCCCCGACTGCGCGCCTCCGTGTTGGATTGGGGATAGGAAACGTCCAGGGCGACAACTTGTCCGTCGAAATGCCGGTTGGCGTACTCGGCCACCCGCTGTCCAACCTCGCGGCCGGCCTGGTAATTGTCTGTGGAGATGACGGTGACGGCTCCGGGATAGTACTTGGATTCGGCGATGATGGGGATGCCGGCGCTCTTGCACTGTTCCACGAGCAGGTGGGTCGCCTTGGTGTCGCTGGGGGTGACGATCAGCACATCGGCCCGGTCGGCCAGGGCGATGCGGGCTTCGATCAATCCGCCTCCCGTGGGGCGTCTTGGCGCCTGCGAATCGATCGTAATCGCCCCGCCATGGGTGCGGAACAGCTCACCGCGTTCTTCGAGCCGCCGCAGATCCCGGCGCGCGGTCTCGGGAGAGCAGTTGCAATGGGCGCAGATCTGGGCGACCGTGACAATGCCACGTTGTGCAAGCAACTGTTGGATAATTGCATCGCGTTCGCTCGGGATCATGATTATTTCGCTGTTTTGTGACCGAGATTGGCTGACTTTGAGGGAGGCGTCTCGTATCTTTACTATACGCCGGCCATACAGCCATGTCAACGACTGCTATTGACCGAATTTGACCGAAAATCAGGCGCGGGATAAATGACTGAGGAAGAATGTGGGGTGTAGCACTTTATCGGAGATCGTGCGGCTGCAAGCCGCACCTACAGCTCATCTTGCAGCGACTCATGGCGTAGGAAATCGAAGTCCATTCCCAGGTGGGCCTGCTGGACGGAACGGTGGAAGAGGCGTTCGTAGCCCCTGGCGGGCGGGGCTGCGGGGGGCGGCTGTTCGGCCCGACGTCTCGCCAACTCCTCTTCATCCACCAGCAGGTTCAACTCGCGCCTGTCCACACTTAGTTCGATCAGGTCGCCATCGCGCACCAAACTCAATGGCCCGCCAACCGCAGCTTCGGGCGAAACGTGGAGGATGATGGTCCCGAACGCGGTGCCGCTCATGCGGGCGTCGGAAATGCGCACCATGTCCTTGACGCCCGTCAGCTTGCGCGGGATGGGCAGATAGCCGGATTCAGGCATGCCGGGCGCGCCCACCGGCCCCGCGTTTTGCAACACCAGGAAGTCATCTGGCCGAACATCCAGATTCGGGTCATCGATCCGGGCGGAGAGGTCCGCCAGGGAAGTGAAGACGACCGCGCGGCCAGTGGCGTTGAGCAGATGCGGGCTGGCCGCCGAACGCTTGAGAATCGCCCCGTCAGGCGCGAGGTTCCCCCGCGGCACGACCTGCGCCCCCTTCTCCCGCAGCGGGTCGTCCACAGGCCGGATGACCGACTGCCAGTCCGGCCAGCGATAGTCATCAGAGAGCCAACCGCCCAAGGTCTCGCCGGTCACCGTCATCACATCGAGATGCAGTTTGGGCTTCAACTCGTGCAACACCACCGGCATGCCGCCGGCGCGGTGGAAGTCCTCCATGTAATACTCGCCCGACGGCTTGAGCGCAACCAGGACCGGCGTGTCCTCGCTCACATCATCCAGCGCTTGCAGGTCGAGGCGGATCCCCAGCCGGCCGGCCATGGCGGTGAGGTGAATGATGGCGTTGGTGGAGCCTCCGATGGCCTGGAGGACGCGGAGTGCGTTTTCGAAAGCGGCCTCGGTCATGATCTGGTCGGGCGTCAACCCGGTTCGAGCCAATTCGACGGCCTGCTTCCCGCTCAGTTCACCGTGGCGCAGGCGATCGGCGTAGACCGCGGGCACAGACGCCCCGCCGGGCAACATCATACCCAAGGCCTCGATCAGGCAGGCCATGGTGCTGGCCGTGCCCATGACGCCGCAGGTGCCGGCCGTGGGCGCAAGCTGTCCTTCCACGTGATCGATGGTCGGGCGATCGATCTCGCCCCGTCGGTATTTCCCCCAGAAGCGGCGGCAATCGGTGCACGCCCCCAGCCGCTCGCCCTGGTAGCTGCCGGCGAGCATGGGGCCGGCCGCCAGGATGATGGCGGGCAGGCCGGCGCTGGCCGCGCCCATGAGCAGGGCGGGCAGGGTCTTGTCACATCCCCCCATAAGCACCACCGCGTCTAGAGGCTGGGCGCGCAGCATGGCCTCCACATCCATGGAGAGCAGGTTGCGATACATCATGCTGGTGGGGTGGAGAAAGACCTCGCCCAGGGAAATGGCGGGAAACTCCAGGGGCAATCCGCCCGCCTGCCACACGCCCCGTTTGACCGCTTCCGCCAGTTCAGGGAACCCCCGGTGACAGTTGTTGAGTTCGCTGTATGTATTGAGGACGCCGACGATGGGTTTGTCCAGCGCTTCGTCGCTGAATCCCATGGATTTAGCGAACGATCGGCGCAGATAGAGGGCGAACTCCCGGTCCCCATATTCGGTGAGTCGATTGGCCAGCCCCTGGGTCTTCATGGCTTACACCCGCTCTTCCTTTCGGCCTTCCTGGTAGGCCGCGTGTTGGTCGGGGAAATATTCGGGCACCGGCACATCCCACCAGCCGGGAGCCAACCCGCCCGACTGGCCGAACGCCATATCCACCATCACTTCGATCACAGATGGACGCCCGGAAGCCAACGCCTCCTCCAGCGCCGGGGCCACCTTGTCTGGCTCGGTGATGCGCACGGCATGCGCCCCAAAGGCTTTGGCCGCGTCGGCCAGGTGGGGTGATTGGGGCTGACCGGCCCGCTCGAACATGGTGGCGTAGTCGGTTCCATCCCCGAACGCGATCTTTTGCAGGTCCCGAATGGCCTGCCACCCCTGGTTGTTCACGATGACAGCCACCACCGGGATGTTGTACTGGACGGCCGTGGCCACCTCCTGGATGGTCATCAAAAAATCGCCGTCGCCGACCATGGCCACCACAGGCGCATGGGGCGCGGCCAGCTTTGCGCCCAGGGCCGCGGGGTAGGACCAGCCCATGGTGCTGAACCCGCCGGCGGAGAGATAGGTGCGGGGGCGGGTGAACCCCATTTCCTGGAAGACCTGGGCCTGGATATTGCCCGACGATGAGAGCACGATGCCCTCGGGCGGCAACGCCTTGCGCACCTCGGTGATGACTCGCCCCATGGTGACCGGCGCACTCTCTGCTTCCCGCAGCGCGCGGTTATTGGCCCACCAGTCGGCCACCCGTTCCCCGATCTCCCGGGTGTAGGGCGCATTCATCCAGTCCCTGGCCGGCGTCGACTCTTTGGCGGCGCTGACGAATTCGGAGAGCACGGCCTTGGCGTCGCCCACGACGCCCACCGTCACCGGGTAATTCTTGCCGATCTCGAACGGGTCGATATCCACGTGGATTAGTTGGGTGGGCGGAATGTTGAAGGATTCGCCCGGCCGGTAGGAAGAGGTGGCCTTATCCGCGAAACGGACGCCCACCGCCAGGATAACATCCGCGTGGACGGTCATGTAGTTGCCGCAGGTGGTGGCGTTGCTGCCCATGTGCCAGGCGTAGAGGGGATGATTCTCCGGGATCGCGCTCTTTCCCTGCATGGTGGTGACCACGCAAGCGCCCAGATGCTCGGCCAGTTGCAGCAACTCCTCCTCCGCGCGGGAGAGGATCACCCCGCCGCCGGCGACGATGACCGGGCGTTTCGCCTGGCTCAGCAGCTTGACGGCCCGGCGCACCTCGGCCGGATCGCCGGCGGGGCGATCGTGGGGGCGGCGGGCGGGCGAGTCCAGCAACTCGTCATGGACATCCACGCTCTGGGCCTGGACGTCCATGGGCAATTCGACCATGACTGGGCCGGGTCGCCCGGTGCGCATGGCGTTGAACGCCTGACTCACGGCCCGGGGCAGTTGCCCGGCGCTGTCGATGCGCCAACTGCGCTTGACCGTCGGCTCCAGGATGCGCGGCATATCCGACCAGCGTTTGCGCTCCAACTCCTGCAGGACGCCCACCCCGCGCATGTACGTGTGGGTTTCGCCGATCAGCAGCAGCAACGGGATCGAGTCCACATACGCCGTGGCCAGGCCGATGGCGGTGTTGGACGCGCCCGCACCGATGGAGGTGAAGACCGCCAGCGGCTCGCCCTTGACCCGGAAGTAACCGTCCGCCATGTGAACGGCGGCCTGCTCGTGGCGGGGCATGATCACCTGGATGCGATCCTGGTAGCGCCGAAAAGCCTCCACCAGCGGCAGGTTCCCATGGCCCGGAATGCCGATGGCGTAGGGGACCTCTTCGCGGGCGAGTATTTCAGCAATGATTTCCGATCCTGTAAGTTTCATGATTCCTCCCTACAGTATGACGGCCTGACCCACACGCGCCGACTCCTGGGCGGCCAGGGCGAAACGCAGGACGTCGCGCCCCTCGCGGCCAGTCAGGCTGGGCGGCTCACCTTTGAAGTAGGCGTCGATGAAGTGGCGGGTCGAGTTGATGAAACTGTGCTCCCACCCCGCGGGCATGTCGAAGAAGGTGAACGTCCGCCTGTCCCGATAGAGCACAACCGGGGGAACGTCGAGCATCTTGCCATGCCCGCGCGTGATCCAAAGCACGCCGCGGGTGCCTGTGATCTCGATGCGATCATCTTGCGCATAATGATTGGTTTCGAGCATGAGGTCGGGGGAGAAAACGACTTCGAGCGATCCGTAGCGGTTGCCGGGAATTTTCCAGGACACCATGGCCGGCGCGTCAAAGGCCAGCCCAGGCATGAATTCGGTCTCCCCAATCCAGGCGTGCACTTCCTCAGCCAGCCCCATGAAGAACCAGGCGAGGGAGAATTTATGATGGCCGTCGTCAAAAACCAAAGGGCCGCCTCCGCAATGTTCAGGATTGAAACGCCAGGCCCAGGCGGAGGGCGGCACCTCCCAGGCGTTGGGGCTGGTCCCGGCATTGCTCTTGATGCGAATGGTGAGCGGGTCGCCGATCTCGCCGGCTTCGATCAGGGCTTTGGCGCGCTGCACCGGCGGATAGAAGATGAAATTTTCGAAAACCTTGAAAATGACGCCGGCGTCATCCGCGGCCGCGATCATCTCGTCCGCCTCGGCCACCGTGAGCGCCATGGGTTTTTGGAGGGAGATGTGTTTGCCGGCCGCGGCTGCGGCCAGCATGGCCTCCCGGTGCAGGTGATGGGGTAGCAGGATCTCCACCAGGTCCACGTCTTTCAGGGCCAGCAGATCGTGATACTCGGTGAAGACCCGGTCATCCGGCACGTCCCATTTGCGCGCCTGTTTTTGGGCGATATCCCGATCGATGTCGCACACAGCCACGATCCGGGCCCGCTCGTTACGCAGATACTCCAGGGCGTGCAGATCGGAAATACGACCTGCACCGATGAACCCTACTCTAAGCTGATCCATGCTCCCTCCATGACATCTCTTCAGCCAGACTCCGTTGGAACGCGGGTTTCCGCTGATTCAAACGGATTTTGCAGAAAAAATCCGTGAAAATCCAGCTTCATCCGGTAAGATCCGCGTTCCAATAGTGGTCGCTGAATAGATCCCCTTCATGATAAAAATCGAGCAGCGCCGTTCAAAGCGCGGTTCGGCTGGATGACGTTTATGGACGTTTGAAGCTGAGATGATCGGACAGCGCCTGGGCGACGCCGGTCACCTTGGCCGCCATGGTGGAAATGGTCTCCAGGCTCATCCGGTTTGACGGGCCGGAGATGCCCATGGCGGCGACCATTTCGCCGTTCAGGTTGTAGACGGGGGCGGCGATACAGCGGACGCCGTAGTCGTACTCCTCATCGTCGATGGCGTATCCCTGCCGTCTCACCTGCTCCAGGTGCATTTTCAACGCCCCCTGATCGGTGATGGTCCTGGGCGTATGGGCCGTCAACGCTGTGGGGAGGGGGACGTCACCAAAGGCCAGAAGCACCTTGCCCAGCGCGGTGCAATGCAGGGGGGCCAGATGACCGATGTCCGCATTGACCCGCAAGGTGGCGGGCGAATCGACCTGGTCGATGTAGAGGACCTGCCCCTGGGCTGCGATGGCCAGATGGGCGCATTCATTGGTGATCGCGACCAGCTCGCGCAGATAGGGTTTGGCTTCGTCTCGAAACGGCATGCGCGCCAACAGGCTTTGGCTCAACTCGACGATTTTCGGTCCCAAACGATAGCGTTGGGTGTCCCGATCTTTTTCGGCATAGCCGTAGTTGGCCAAGGTCTGCATGAGCCGGGACGCGCTGGCCTTGTCCACGTTGAGCTGGTCAGCCACTTCCGTGATGCTGACCTTGTCCGTGGCCGCCAATAGTTCCAGAATTTTCAGACCTCGCGCCAGCGATTGAATTTCCGCCAAGGTAATTTGCCTGCCTTTATTAATGGGACACGACGATTGGGTCGCGCCGATAAGAGTAAATTCGTTGCATATTGTACAACCAAGTGCAAAAAATGTCAAGGTTGTGGAAAATTGCGGCCAAATAGTTGATAATTGCGCAACAGTGTTGTATTATCACAACGGCACGCCTTGTTTCCCCTGGCTGACAGAATGCTTTTCCGGATCATTGCAACAGTTCAATGAGCACCACCTTTCTTTTTTCTCTGACGCATTTCAGGAGGACGAAACAATGAAAACCCACAGACTTGTCACATTCGTTGCGATGGTGATTTTGCTATCGCTGGCCCTGAGCGCCTGCACCGCTCCGGTGGCGCCGGCCCCCGCTGACGGCGGGCAGCAGGCGTCCGAGCCCGCAGAAGAGCTCAGCGTGACCGCCATGCACTATTTCAGCGGCACGTTGGGGCGGGGCGCTCTGGCCGACATTTTTAAGAGCTTCCAGGAGGCCAACCCGGGCATCACCGTGTTCGATAACCCCATCGGCCATGAAGATTTCAAGACCACCATCCTGGTCATGCTGGCCGGTGGCGATCCCCCCGACATTTTCTCTTACTGGGCAGGCGCTCGGGTGCAGTTCATCGTCGACAGCGATCGTCTGGCCCCCATCGATGACCTGTGGGATGAAAACAATCTAGATGAGGTTGTGCCCGCTTCCTTGGCGGCCGGGGCCACCGTGTACAACGATCAGCGCTACCTGATCCCTTTCGGATACCACTATGTTGGTATGTTCTACAATCCGAAGGTGATGGCGGATGCCGGCGTCACCGAGTTCCCCACCACCTGGGACGAGCTGATCACGCTGGCTGACACGCTGCAAGCCGCCGGTGTCAAACCCTTCGCCCTCGGCTCCATGAACCGCTGGCCCGCCCAGTTCTGGTTCGACTATCTGCTGCTGCGCACGGCCGGCCCGGAATACCGGAGCAAGCTGATGGCCGGCGAGGCCTCCTACACCGACCCTGAAGTGCAGCGGGTGATGGAGATGTGGAAGGAACTGGTGGACAAGGGCTACTTTGTCGACGACGCCAACGCCTATGACTGGACCGACGCCGCCGATCAGGTGGCCAACGGCGAAGCCGCGATGACGCTGATGGGCACCTGGATCACGGGCTACTGGAACACCAATGAGCTGACGCCCGGCGAAGACTACGATTTCTTCATCTTCCCGACCATCGAGGAAGGCGTGCCCATGGCCGCCCTGGGTCCTGTGGATGGCTGGGTGCTGGCCAAAGACGCCAAACACCCCAACGCCGCCCGCAAACTGCTCGCCTACCTGATCACCGACACCCAGTCCCAGGGGGATTGGGCCATCGCCCAGGGTGCGCTGTCGCCGAACGTCAACGTCGATCCGAGCATCTACAATGACGTCATGCAGAACGCGCTGGCCGCGGTGGATTCGGCGGACACGTTCACGTTCAACTACGACCTGGCCACCACGCCACCCATGGCCGAAGGCGGTCTGGATATGTTCGCCCAGTTCATGAACGATCCCAGCGGTTACATGGACTACCTGGAACAGACCCAGGCGGTCGCCGAGGATGTGTTCGCCCAGTAAGGACTGACGGCTAAATAACTCGGAAACCTTCCTGGAAGCTCAGAGCTTCCAGGAAGATGAGCTCGATGATTTATTTGCTCGCCGGTCCTAAGAGTGATTCTCCATCGTGTTGAATGGAACTGCCGGGCAGGCGAACATTGTCGTCTGCCCGGTGGTATGTTTGCTCTGTAAGTCTCGCCTCGTTTCCAGCGTACAGGGTTTCCAGCGTACGAAGAATGAAGGGACCAAGCATGATCAAAAGGCAGCGACGGCTATGGACTATTGGCTTCATAAGCATCCCGCTTGTGGTGTACACGATTATCGTCGTCGCCCCCCTCTTTTACTCCTTTTTCTATAGCCTGACGGACTGGAATGGGTTGAGTTCGGACTTCAATTTTGTGGGGTTCAAGAACTTCGCCAAGGTATTCAGCGATCCGCTCTTCGCCAACGCCATCAAGAACACGGTCATCTGGACCGTGGTGGCGATCACCGCGCCAACCCTGGCTGGCCTGACCCTGGCGCTGATCCTGCGTGAGGGCATTCGCGGGGCGAACATCTACAAGTCCCTCTTCTATTTGCCCATCGCCCTCTCACTGGCGGTGATCGGCCAGATCTGGATCTGGATCTATCAGCCTCGTTGGGGACTGCTCAACGTGGCGCTGGAAGCGATCGGACTGGAGAGTGCAACCCGGGCCTGGCTGGCCGATCCCCAGACCGCGCTCATTTCCGTCATCGCCGCTTGGTCATGGCAACAGGTGGGCCTCAGCATGGTGATTTTCCTGGCCGGCCTAACCTCGATTTCGCCGGAACTGACCGAGGCCGCGCAGATCGACGGAGCCAACTACTGGCAGTCGCTGCGCTATGTGATCATCCCCCTGCTGCGCCCGGCGTCTATCGTCGTCGTCGCCCTGGCGGTCATCAACTCCCTGAAAAGTTTCGACATCGTCTTCACCATGACCAAGGGGGGGCCGTTTCATTCGTCTGATACGCTGGCCATGTTCATGTACAACGAGTCCTTCAAGAAATACTACATGGGTTACGGCAGCGCCATTGCCGTGGTCCTCTTTCTGATCGCGCTTGTGGTCATTGCCCTCTATTTCCGACAAGTGAAAGCGGTGGAGCAGCTCTATGACTGAGTCACTTGACAGCGCCCAACAACCTACGCCTGAAAAGCGGAAGAAGCGAAATTGGGGAGCGATGGCCCTGCTTTATGTGGTGCTGACGGCGATCGTCATCGTCTACTCCATGCCAGGCATAGGCGTGCTGATCACCTCCGTGAAGACCAACGAAGAGATCGCCAAGGACGGGCTGTGGTCGTTGCCCGAAGAGTTCAGGCTCAGCAACTACCAGGAGGCCTGGACCAACGGCAATCTGAAAACCTACACTATTAATTCTATCCTGGTCACCATCCCGGGCGCGTTTGCCTCCATCGCCCTGGGCCTCCTGCTGGGCTATGTGTTCAGCAAACTGCCGTTCCGGGGCAGCAATGCGCTTTTCATTTTTGTGGTCGCCGGCATGTTCTATCCACCCCAGATCGTACTGATCCCGCTTTTTCGCCTTTTCAACGCGGTGGGGTTGTATGACACTCTGTGGCCCATGATCATCGTACACACAGCCTTTGGCATCCCCATCTGCACGCTGATCATGCGCAACTTCTTCGCCACTGTGCCCAACGCCCTGCGCGAAGCCGCGATCATCGATGGCGCCAACGAGGGCCAGATATTGCGCAAGATCATGCTGCCGCTGAGCCTGCCGGCCTTGGCGGTGCTGGCCACGCTCCAATTCACTTGGATCTGGAACGACTTCCTCTGGCCGCTGATTTTCACCCAGTCGGATTCAGTGCGCACCATTATGATCGGCATCGTCGCCATGCGCGGACAGTATTCCGTGGCTTGGGGCGTCCAGGGAGCCATGTCCGTCATCGCCAGCCTGCCGACGCTGCTCATCTTCATTTTCCTGCAACGATACTTCATCCGCGGACTTACATTAGGGTCAGTAAAAGGGTAAGGTTTCACCATGCAAATTCTGCGAGTCAACCTCACAACCAACGCCGTCTTGTATAAGGACGTCCCCGAAAGCTGGCGCGCCTATGGCGGGCGCGCCTTGGTCGCGCGCTTTCTCCTGGACGAGGTGCCCCCGACGTGCGAGCCGCTGGGACCGCGCAACAAGCTGATCTGGGCGCCCGGCCTGCTGGTGGGGCATATGCTCTCTAGCGTGGACCGGATCTCCGTGGGCGGGAAAAGCCCGCTGACCGGCGGCGTCAAAGAGGCCAACGCTGGCGGAACCACGGGCATGAAAATGGCGTGGCTGGGGCTGCATGCGTTGATCATCGAAGGCGGACCGCCGGCGGACGGAAGCTGGAAGATCCTCTACATCGACGCCGAAGGGGCCAGGCTCGAACCCGCGGGCGATCTGGTTGGTCTGGGCCTGAAGGAGACGGGGGAGCGCCTGACCGAACGATATGGGAGTAAAATCGGCATCTCCGCCATCGGCCCGGCCGGGGAGCGGCTCTATCGCTCCGCGGGCGTCACCCACATGGACGCGGACCTCAACCTCACCCGCCTCTCGGCCCGGGGCGGGCTGGGCGCGGTGATGGGATCGAAGCATCTCAAAGCCATTATTTTCGACCAGCCGCGGGCCAATCGCCCGCCGGTCGTGGATGAGCAACGGTTCAAAGACGCCTCGCGGGCCTACCTCAAGATTCTGCGCGAGCACCCCCAGACCGGCCAGATCTACCCGACCTATGGCACCGCTGGCATGGTGGAGTTATGCAACGCGGTGGGCGCACTGCCGACGCGCAACTTCTCGGCCGGCCGCTTCGAGGCCGCCGACCGCATCAGCGGCGAAGCCATCCACGATCTCAACCTGGCCAGGGGCGGGCAGATCGCCCACGCCTGCATGCCCGGCTGCATCATCAAATGCTCCAACATCTATTTCGGCCCGGACGGCAAGCCCCTGGTCACGCCCCTGGAATACGAAACCATCGGCCTGATGGGGTCAAACCTGGGCATTGACGACCCGGACGTCATCGCCAGGATGAACGACATCGCCAACGACATGGGTATGGACACCATCGACACGGGCGCGGCCCTGGGCGTGGCCGCCGAGGTCGGCCTCCTGGCCTTCGGCGACGGAGAACGGGCGCTGGTGCTGATGGAGGAGGTGAAGACAGGGACGCCCCTGGGCCGCATCCTCGGCAACGGCGCGGCTCTGGCCGGGCAGGTGCTAGGCGTGACCCGGGTTCCAGTGGTCAAGGGGCAGGCCATCTCGGCCTATGACCCGCGCGGGACCAAGGGCACGGGCGTCACCTACGCCACCTCGCCCCAGGGCGCGGACCACACCAATGGCCTCACCATCCGGGCCGACGTGGACCACACAGATCCTAAGGGCAAGGTGGAGCTATCCCGCCCGGCCCAGCTCAATATGGGAGGATATGACTCGTTGGGCGTCTGCCTCATGGGCACGTTCGCCTTTGGCGTGGATCCGACCCTGATCCCGGAACTCGTCAATGGCCGCTACGGCTGGGATATGGAGCCGGACTATCTTCAGCAGTTGGGGCTTGAATGCATTCGCATGGAGCGGGAGTTCAACCGCCGGGCGGGGTTCACCGCGGCCGACGATCGCATCCCGGAATGGATGACAGTAGAGCCATTGTCGCCACTCAACTCTGTCTTCGACGTGCCTGATGAGGAACTGGACGCCATCTTCGATGGATGAACCTGAGACCATGGCCGTCACGGTTCGCCTGCTCTCCATCCTGCGGCACCGTGACGGCGCTATCGTCGACCAACTTCACCTGCAACTGCCCTTAGGCAGCCAGGCCAGTGATGCGTTGCGGGCCGCAGAGATCCCCAGTCAGGTGGAATTTATCCTCACCGTCAACGGAGAGTTGGCCCACGAAGGCGTCACGCTCAACCAGGGAGACCAAATTTCACTGATCCCCATCATCGCCGGCGGCTGAATGGGCTCGCTTCCGTCCGCAAAAAACAGTTGCTCGTTTCCCCTTCCCTGTTGTATACTCCAATTACTGTAACAACGCGCTCGGCATCCCATTGCCCACCGCCTCCGATTCATTCGCATCAACACGTAGTGTTCACGTAGTCACTTCACGAAAATATGCGCAGCTTAGGCCGATTTAGGAGGTTTCCGCCTCTGTAAGGGCGGCTGCCTTCTTGGTCCCAGGCGTTTTTGAAATCCGGCAAATTTTGCGTCAATGCTTTGGCTTCACGTGCGCCCCCGACTATCAATCCACCAATAGTATAATCACCAAGGAGAAAGCCATGAAACGACTACTGTTGATTCTCGCCATCATGCTGGCAGTGAGCATCGCGCTGACCGCATGCGCCGCACCCGCCGCGCCGGAGACAGCCGCGGAGGGGACGGCAGGAGAGGCGGCGGCCGCGCCAGCGGAAGCGCCGACGGAAGGCTCCACCCTGCGCGTCGCGCTCTCCACCTTCCCCAATTCGCTCGATATGCCCATCGCCGCCGAGCGCAACGCGAGCAACGCAGCCTGGCAATTGTACAACAGCCTGGTCTGGGTGGACGATGACGGCGCGGTGGTCCCAGCGCTGGCCGAAAGCTGGGAAGTCTCCGAGGATGGCTCTGAAATCACCATGAAATTGAGGGAAGACGTCACCTTCCACAATGGCGAACCATTCAGCGCCGATTCGGTCATCTTCTCCTGGGAGCGGGGCATGCGGCCTGACATGCAATGGAGCGACCGCTGGGCCATGGTTACGGACATCGAGAAAGTAGACGACTATATGATCGTTCTCAAGACCGAGGAACCCAACCCCCTCTTGCTGCGCATCATCGCCGAAAACTGGGCCATGGTTCCGCCCCAGTATATCGAAGAGGTGGGAGAGGATGGCTTCGCCGCCCATCCGGTGGGCACCGGACCCTTCGAATTCGTCGAATGGAACAAAGGCGATCGTATCGTCATGAAAGCCTATAGCGACTACTGGGAGGAGGGCTATCCCAAGGTGGACAACCTAATCTTCCGCCCCATCCCTGAATCCTCGACCCGGGTGGCCGCCATCAAGACAGGCGAGATCGACATCGTCGGCCGCCTGAGTGCGGAAGAAGCCGCCCAGCTTAAGGGTGTAGATGGCGTAGAGGTGATTTCCTACCCCGTGGATCGGGTCTACTACATCGCCTTCAACAACCTGACCACAGGCGTGGACATGCCCACCGAGGACCCCAAGGTGCGCCAGGCCATGAACTACGCCGTGGATGTGGACGCCATCATCGACGCCCTCTTCGCCGGCAATGGCCGTCCCTCGACCGGCTACGTCACGCCTGCAAACTGGGGCTATGACACCGAGATTCAACCCTTTGGCTACGATCCGGACAAGGCGCGCGAACTGCTGGCCGAAGCCGGCTATCCCGACGGCTTCGAGATCGACTTCGCCTGCCCATCCGGGGCTTACACCAATTTCGAGCAGGTATGCGAGGCCATCGTCGGCTATCTGGGCGACGTAGGCATCACCGCCAATCTGGAGTTGATGGAGTCCGGTCAATACTGGGACCTGGAAGCCAAGAAGGAGTTGCCGCCCCTCTTTGGCGATAGCTGGTCCGAGACCAGCGGCGAGGCCTATCCGCGCCTCACCGGCGCGCTGGGTGGATGGGACGCCAGCTTCTCGGCCTGGTCCGACCCGGAGATCGACCGGCTGCTGGGCGAGATCGGCAAAGAGATGGACGATGACGCCCGCGCCGGCCTCTATGTGGAACTGCAACGATATATGCAGGAGAACCCGCCCTTCATCTATCTCTACGAGCCGGTGACCTTCGAAGCCAAGAGCACTCGGGTGAAGGACTACCGGCCGCGTCCGGCGGAGAATTACTACCTCAAGTACACGTACATAGAGGAATAGATCTGATGCTAGAGACCGGGTTTCTGTGAGAAACCCGGTCTCGCGTCCCCCAGCTTCATCCCGATCAACCAAAGGTCGAAAGGATCCCATGCAACGCTATCTCTTCTCCCGCGTCATCCAGTCAATTCTTCTGCTCTTCGGCGTTCTGCTCCTGGTCTTCCTGATGATGCGTCTCACCGGCGATCCGGCCAGCCTCATGGTCTCCCGCAACGCTTCGCCGGAGCAGATTGAAGCGGTGCGCGAAGAGATGGGCTTGAATGACCCGCTGATTGTGCAGTTCTGGCGCTTCGCATCAGGAGCGGTGGTGGGCGATTTCGGCATGTCCATCCGTCATCGAGAACCGGCGCTGGATCTGATCCTGGAGCGGCTGCCGGCCACGGTGGAGTTGGCGACGGTCTCGCTGTTCCTGTCCATGGTGGTTGGCATACCGCTGGGGCTTCTGGCCGGCTCCCGACCGGGGAGCATCTGGGACGCACTGGCGCGCATCGCCGGTCTGATCGGCCAGACCATCCCCAATTTTTGGCTGGCGCTCATCCTCATCCTGGTCTTTTCCGTCCAACTGCGCATCTTCCCTACCTTTGGCCGGGAGACGTGGGAGATCTGTTGTGGCGTGGAACTGCCCACCAAATCGGTCATCCTGCCCGCGATCGCGCTGGGCGTCTTCACCATGGGCCAGTTGGTGCGCTTCACCCGCTCCTCTGTGCTAGAGATCCGAAACGAGGACTACATCCGCACCGCACGCAGCAAGGGGCTTTCTGATCGCCGCATCTACCTCGGCCACATCCTCCGCAACGCAGCCATTCCACTCATCAGCATCATCGGCGTCCAGTTCGGTTACCTCCTGAGCGGCTCCATCTACATCGAGACCATCTTCTCCTGGCCAGGTTTGGGCAACCTGCTGGCCGAAGCTATCGGCAACCGGGACTTCGCCCTGGTCCAGGCCATCGCCGTTTTCACCAGCTTAGCGGTGATCACGATCAACCTATTGGCCGATGTGGCGTACGCTGTCGCCGACCCGCGCATCAAGTACGGAGGGTAGCCCCATGACGCAAACCACAGGCTCCAGCGCGGTGACGACCATGGAACTGGATCGGGATGTCGGATTCACGCGGCGGGTCAACCACGCGGGCAGGCTACTCTGGCGGGACAAATCAGGCCTGATCGGCCTGATCATGTTTCTCTCGGTGGTCTTCGCCGCCGTCTTCGCCCCTGTCATCACGCCCTATGACCCGCTGAAACAGAACCTGCGCGAGGCCAAGATGCCGCCGGCCTGGCGGGAAGGGGGCGACTGGAGCCATATCTTGGGCACCGACAACCTGGGGCGGGACGTCTACACTCGCATCATCTACGGCAGCCGGGTCTCGCTCACCGTGGGCTTCTTCGGCGTGCTGATCGCCACCTCCCTGGGCATGATCCTGGGGTTGATCGCCGGCTACAACGGGGGAAAGGCGGACGCCCTGATCATGGGCTTCGTCAACCTTATCCTGTCGCTGCCTTACCTGGTGGTGGTGGTGACGGTGGCCGCGATCCTGGGACGCAGTCTGCTCAACGTCATCCTCATCTTCGGGGTCACGGACCTGGCCATCTTCGCCCGCATCACCCGGGGCGAGGTGCTGCGCATGCGCGAGTCGGATTTCATCAAATCCGCGGTCAGCGTGGGGTCCGGCACGTCGCGCATCCTCTTCAGGCACATCACGCCCAACCTGGTCGGCCCCCTGGTCACCATCGTCACCTTCGAGATGTCGGCCATGATCTTCTACGAGGCTGGGCTGGGCTTCCTGGGACTGAGCGTCCCGCCCACGGTGCCCAGTTGGGGGAACATGCTCGCATCCGGTCGCCAGTATCTCACCATCTACCCCTGGATCGCCATCTTCCCCGGGTTGGCCATCGTCTACACCGGCTTGGCCATGAACTTGCTGGGCGACTGGCTCCGGGACGCGCTGGATCCCCGGTCCCGGCGGGTGAAGAAGTAGGAAAGCGAAAGGGAGCAAAATCCGCAGCGGGCCTGCCCCGGAGCCGCTGATCGCGACCTACGGGGAGAGCAGTTTTTCTCCCAACGCCTCCGCCAGCGGATCTGCGCCCGGCGGACCGTAGCCCAGGTGCAGGTGCTGCGTCCACCCCTCGGCATAGGCAAAGCGACCTGACATGCGCCCCACCTCGCGGGTCATCTCCTCCATGTGGTTCAGATAGGAATCGATCCCCTGGGTTGCGTCAAGCCATTCCTTCTGGCTGCGGTGCATGGCCAGCGCGACCCGCTTGACCTCCAGGACCTCCGTTACATCCACATACATCCCCGGCGAAACCGAACGCCCCAGCGGATCGCGTAGGCCATAGGGCAGGGCGTGGTAGATGGTCACCGGTCCATCCACCGGCGGGTGCGGCGGCTGGGTCGCGAAGTTAGGAACCCCCAGGGCGAAGGCCGCGGTCAGCGTCAGGCGACAGGTGTTCATGTGGTCTTCCATATAGTCATGGGGCGGGTGGGTGAGGATGATGTTCGGGGCCACCTCGCGCATGACGGAGCCTAATCGCTGCAAGGTCAACTTGTCATAGAAAATCTCCAGGTCATCGCAGAGGCTCTCGTGGTAGACCGCGTCCAGCAGCCCGGCCGCATCCATAGACTCCTGGCGGCGGATGCGGGCGATGGTGGACGCGTCCTCCACCATGGATCCGCACGAGCCATTGGCCACGGTCATGTAGTGGAGTTCGTAACCGGCCCGCCGGAGGAGGATCAGGGTCCCCGCCATCATAAATTCGATGTCATCGGGGTGGGCGACGACAGCGAACGCTCGCTTCGGCATGCAAGTCCCCCTTATAGGTCTACTGCGAAAAGTCGCCACAAAGGCGCAGAACGCACAAAGCATCTCTGGAAAAACCGTTATGTTCTTCGTATCTTTGTCGCGACTTTTTGCAGTAAAGCCCGTGACTATTCAGACAGGCTCCGGTAGAACGCGGATTTTCGCTGATACAAACGGATTTTCACGGATTTTTTCTGAAAAAATCCGTGAAAATCCGCGTTCCCTCTGATGCTCGCTGAATAGTTACTAAAGCCCTTTGTCGATTCTGAAAACCAACTGCGGATTATATCACTACTTCTTGCTCACCGCGATGGTCACCGGCTTGCCGTTGATCTCGAAGCTGGCCTGGGGCAGGTGCGCGGGGATGCGCTCATCCTCTTCCGTGGAGAGGTGCACCAGGTCCGTGCTCAGGGTCTCCTGGCGGATGTAGCGGCCAAAGGTGACCAGGACGTCGTGGAGCAGGTCCGAGTTCTCGATGTAGGTGACGATGCGGTCGCTGATCTCCAAATTGGCATCCTTGCGCAGTTGTTGGATGCGCCGCACCAACTCCCGCGCGTAGCCCTCCTGCTCCAGTTCAGGCGTCAGGTCTGTGGTGACCGCGACCAGATAGCCGCCGTCTTCGGCCACGCTGTAGCCCACCCGGGGTGAGGTGCGCACCTCCACATCCTCCGGCTTGACCGCGTAGACTTCGCCGTCGGCCTCGATCTCCACCGTCTCGCCCGCCTGGAAGCGGGCGGCCAGTTCGGCCTGGTCCATGCCGCTGATCGCGGCCCGGATCTTGGGAAAGCCCCGGCCATATTTCTGGCCAAGCTGGCGCGGGTAGGGGAAGACCTCCACGTCCACCAGATCGGCGCTGGCGTGGGTGGACGCCAGTTCCTTGACGTTCAACTCGCTCAGCAGCAGGTCTTTGAGCCGCTGCAGGCTGGCATCCTCCTCCTCGGAGCGGGTGCGGACGATGACCTGGGCCAGGGGCTGGCGCACCTTCAGGTTGGCGTTCTGGCGCGCGGCGTGGCCCAGCCGGGTCACCTTCTGCACCAGCACCATGTCCTCGCTCAACTGCTCGTCGATCAGGGCCTCGTTTACCTGGGGCCAGCGGCTGAGATGGACGCTGTCGGGCGCGTTCTCGTCGACGTTGGCCACCAGGTTCTGGTAGAGGGCCTCGGCGATAAAGGGCGTCGTCGGGGCCAGCAGATGGGCCACCGTCACCAGCACGTGGTGCAAGGTCTCCAGGGCCGCGGCCTCACCGTCCCAGAAGCGACGGCGGCTCAGGCGCACGTACCAATTGCTCAGCCCGTCCACGAACTCGGCGATGGGCCGGGTCGCGCCCAGCACGTCATAGTTTTCGAAAGCCTCGGTCACGTCCCGGACCAG
>JAJRVT010000004.1 GCA_024277175.1 Chloroflexota bacterium
GTGAGACGCCGGAGAAGGTGACGGTGCGCACGACCATCCGCCCCACCGGCCTGGACGTCTTCACCCAGGAATCGGGATTGGCGACGCGCACCGGCAAGCTGACCAAGGCCGGTCGCACTTACCTGCGCACCCAGGACCCGGAGATCATGCTGGCCGCGTTCGAGAAGTGGACGACCAGCGGCAAGTTCGACGAGCTGCATCGCATCAAAAATCTGGGTGGCCTCAAATCCCGGGGGATGCGTCTGACGCCTGTGGCCGAGCGGCGGGAAAAGGTGATTGAGGCTCTTTCCTGGTGTCCGGTGGACCGGTGGATCGACATCCGCGACTTTTACCGGGCCATTCACATCTGGGATTTCGACTTTGAGGTGGAGAAGACAGGGTATAGCCATCTGTATATCGGGACCCCCTATTATGGCGATCTGAACAGCAGTGGCAATTACTGGGGGCTCACCACAGGCCTCTATATCAACGTCATCATCTGGGAATACCTGGGAACCATCGGCGCGGTGGACGTTGCATTCCTGGAGGATGACTACAGGTCCCTGATAGACGCGGACTTTTTCATGGATGAACCTATCAGCCTCTATGATGGGTTGACCCACTTTCGCATCAACCCGTGGGGCGCGTTCCTGCTGGGGCAGGCGGATGAATATGTCCCCTCTCAACCCGCGCAGAAGACCCTCTTCACCATTGACGATGATCGGCGAGTGCATCTGACGACAATGCTGACGCCCGGCGAACGGTTACAGTTGGAATCCATGGCGGATCCCATGGATGAGCAGAGCTACCAGTTGGACGAGATGAAGTTGCTCACCGCGGTGGAGAACGGTCAGTCGCTTGATTCCTTCATCGACTTCCTGCGCCACGGCCACCAGGGCGATCTGCCGCCGGCCATCCTCGATTGGCTGATGCAGTTGCGGAAGAAGCAGGGCGCGTTCAAGCAGGTGGACACCGCCGTGTTGATCCAGCTCAGGCAGCCTGGTTTGATGGAACTGGTGCAGCAGGACAAGCCACTGGCCAAAGTGTGCCAACCGGTGGGCGAGGACATGATCCTGGTCCGCTCATCACACCTGGCGCGCTTCCGTAAGCGGCTGAAGTCCATGGGCTATTTGTTGGGGTGACTCCGGGATCCATGATCCTCTCAGATGAGCGCAGATCGTGCGGTTCCAGATTTGCTGTTTGCAACTTCCCACAGCTTGTGTAAATCAACCTCCCTGTGGTTTGATAGGAAGCGCAAACGATCCAACTGCATCAACCCACAGGGACGAACCCATGAGCATCCTTTCCAGCTATCCTGATCTGATTCTCCACAACGCCAAGATTTATACCGTAGACGCGGCCCGACCCTGGGTCTCGGCCGTGGCCATCCGCAAACACCGTATCATGGCCGTGGGCGAGGACGCCGCCATCCTGGAACTGGCCGGTCCCGACACTGAACGCGTGGACCTGGGCGGCCGGCTGGCCCTGCCTGGCCTCTGTGACGCCCACATCCACTTCCTCTACTGGAGCATGAGCCTGCAACAGGTCCCGGTGAGCGACTGCACCAGCAAAGCCCAAATGCTGGAGCGCATCGCCCAGCGCGTGGCTGACTCCCCGCCCGGAACGTGGATTACGGGCCAGGGCTGGAACGAGAGCCGCTGGGGCGAGACCCGCTTCCCTACGGCCGCGGACCTGGATGCATCTACCGGTCCCGATTACCCGGCCATCTTCTGGCGCAGCGATATGCACGGCGCGGTGGCCAACTCCGCGGCCCTGAAACTGGCCGGCATCGACGCGTCCACGCCCAACCCGCCCGGCGGCCTCATCGAACGCGACGCGGACGGCCAGCCCACCGGTGTGCTCAAGGAACTGGCCATCGGCCTGGTCGCGGACCACATCCCGCCCCTGGATGACGCCACCCGGGACGCGCTCCTGGCCCAGGGCATGGCTGCGCTCCACCGCCTGGGGATCACGGCCATCCACGATCAGCGCATGAAGGATCACGACGAAGGCCCTCTCTCCCTGGCCGCGTACCAGCGCCTGCGGCGGGCGCGCAAGCTCAAGCTGCGCATCAACGCCAATATCGCCGCCCATCACCTGGATGATATTCAGGGGCTGGGGCTGCACACCGGCTTCGGCGATGATTACCTGCGCCTGGGTCACGTCAAGTTCTTCTCTGACGGCAGCATGGGCAGCCGCACGGCCGCGCTGCTCTCGCCCTTCGAGGCGCTGGATGGGGATGATGCGGACAATACCGGCATCTTTATCACCCCGCCCGTAGAGTTGGCCACGGGCTTCCGGCGCACCGCGGAACTGGGCTTTCCCGTCTCCGTCCACGCCATTGGCGATCGGGCCAACCGGGTGGTGCTGGACATCTTCGAGGAACTGGCCGACGCCGGCCTGCAACCGATCATCCCTCACCGCATCGAGCACGTGCAGATCGTCGACCCCGCAGACCTGCCTCGGCTGGCCCGGCTGGGCCTGACCGCCAGCGTCCAGCCCATCCATGTCACTGATGACATGGACACGGCCGACCTCTACCTGGGCGAGCGGGGCGCGCATATGTATAATTTCCGCACCCTGCTGGACCAGGGAACCCTGCTGGTCTTCGGCAGCGATGCACCCGTGGCCGACCCGAACCCTTTCCTGGGGTTGCACGCCGCGGTCTGTCGCCAGCGGGTGGAGCGCATGCCCGCGGCCCCCTGGTACGGCGACGAGCGCATCTCCCTGAGGGAGGCCATCCACGCCTACACCCTGGGCGCGGCCCAGGCCGGGGGCTGGGAGCGCGTCATCGGCAGCGTCACCGTCGGTAAGCGGGCCGATCTTATCGTCCTGGACCGGAATCTCTTCGCACTGGAGGCGGCAGGCGTCACCGGCGACGAGATCGCGGGCGCACAGGTGGTGATGACGGTGTTTGATGGGGAGATTGTGTGGCAGGACAAGTGACAAGATGACTAAGGTGACAAGATGACGTCTCCCCCAGGTTTGGGGGTTGGGGGGTCAAGGTAACGTTCCCCCAAAATTGGGGGCTGGGGAGCGGGTAAGATCTGCGGAGACCAGAGCGACAGGGTAGTGCTGTAACCTTTTCAATCCAGGGTCATCTAAATTGAGATCATACTGAAATCGCAAGTTCAGCATTCCGGGAATGGGACAGGAAAATTTGGATGATCAGGATTGTCCCGTCCCATTCCCGGAATGCGAGTGAACCCATTGACCATTAACTATTGAAAATTGACCATCAGCAAGCGAGGGAATGAAATGAGCCAGACGGTTGTAATCATCGGCGGTGACGCGGCGGGGATGAGCGCGGCGAGCAAAATCAAGCGGGAGATGAAGGATGCGAATGTGATCGTGCTGGAGCGGGGCGAGCACATCAGTTGGTCGGCTTGCGGCATGCCTTATTGGATCGGCGGCGTGATCGAGTCGGATGAGCGCTTGATGGTGCTGACGCCGGAGATCGCGCGCAAGAAGCGGGGCATCGACGTGCGCATGCACTATGAGGCCACGGCCATCCACCCGGAGAGTAAGACGGTCTCCGTGGCCAACTTGGATACAGGCGAGAGCATGGAGCTTGCCTATGACAAACTCGTCATCACCACGGGCGCGTCCCCCCTGAAACCGCCCATCTCCGGTTTGGATCTGCCCGGGGTCTTCACCCTGCGCTCACTGGCCGATTCCCAGCGTATCTACGCCTACATGATCAACCGTCGCCCCCAGAGCGCGGTGGTTATCGGCGGCGGTTATATCGGCATCGAGATGGCCGAGGCTCTGCGCGATCGGGAGATGGAAGTCCACATGGTGGAGATGCTGCCCCAACTCATGCCCAACTTCGATCTGGACATGGTGGGCGAAATCACTGAGCACGTGCAGGAGAAGGGCGTGCAATTACATCTGAACACCCGGGTCGAGGGCATTGCCAAAGATTCCGAGGATCATAAGGGCAAGCTGCTGGTAGCCACCAGCGCCGGCGACACCCTGGCCGTGGATATGGTCATCGTTTCCACAGGCGTGAAACCCAACGCAGAACTGGCCAGGGATGCCGGACTCAAGATCGGTAAAACCCGGGCCATCTGGGTGGACGATCACATGCGCACCAGCGACCCTGATATCTACGCGGCCGGCGACTGTGTGGAGCACTATCACATCGCCCTAGGTGAGAACGCGTGGATCCCTCTGGCGCCGTCGGCCAACAAGGGCGGGCGCATCGTCGGTGAGAACATCAGCGGCGGCGATACGGCCTTCCCCGGCATTCTGGGCACGGCCGTGGTCAAGGTTTTCGATTACACCGTCTCCACCACGGGGCTGACCGAGGCCCAGGCCAAGGCATCCGGCAAGTTCGGCGAGAACGGCGAGGATGTGGGCGCGGTCATCATCACCGCCTCGGACCGGGCCGGCTACTGGCCGGGCATGGCCAAGATCAAGGTCAAGATGGTCTTCCGCAAGAGTGACGGCAAGGTGTTGGGCGCGCAACTGGTGGGTAAGGCCGGCGTCAACAAGCGCATCGACATCGTCGCCACCGCCATCAGCGCCGGCATGACTGTGGCCGACATCGGCATGCTGGACCTCTCCTACGCGCCGCCCTATTCGCCGGTCTACGACCCGGTGCAGGTGGCCGCGAATGTGGCGATTAAGCAGGTGGGTGGGTGACAGGATGACGTCTCCCCCAACTTGGGGGTCGGGAGACGAGATGACTCGTTCCCGCAGTCATCTTGTCATCCCCCTCAATTTTGTCATCCTGTCATCGTATCTGCTCAATATTTTGGGGCGGAGTGCGTTGCACTGACCCAAGCCAGGCCGAATTCCCTCAATACGCCCGGTCAGTGCGACGGACTTCCCCGGTTTATTGAGCAGGTGCCTGTCATCTTATCAAAAATCAAATTTCCGTCGAAAAGACCTGGCTGGCGTAGGCCGTGACCCGCTTGCCGCCGTTCTGTAGGATGGCGGGTCCGTGACCGAAGGCGATGACATCGTAGTCATCGCCATATTTTTTGGCCAGTTTCCAGATGCTGCGCTGGGCGTTGGGCATATCCGGGGTGTAGAGGGCCACGGGCGGACCCATCTTGCCCTTGAAATTGGTCAGCGCATCGCCGGTGATGAGGAGTCGCTTCTTTTTGTGGAGGAGGGAGATGTGGCCGGGCGTGTGACCGGGCGTGTGGATCACCGTAAAGCCTTCGGGCGTGGCCTGGCCGTCTACCAGCAGTTCGTTGGGTGTGAGTGGCTGGATGCGAAATTTGGGCAGCCGAAAGATGAGGGCGGCCACGGGACGCACCCAGATAGGGGCCGGTTTGCGCCGCAAAGGATGTTCCAGGAATTCCTTTTCCACCGTGTGACAGGCTACGGGCGCGTGGGTCGCCTGCTGGAGCTTGGCTGCGCTGCCTGCGTGGTCCACATCCATGTGGGTGATGTAGATGCGCTTGACGTTGTGGATCGCATAGCCCAGCTTCAAGATCGCGTCCATAATCTTAGGCGCGTCGCCAGGCATGCCGGTATCGATGAGCGTGACGCCGTCGTCCCACTCCCACAGATAATAGTTGACGAAGTTATCCGGTTCGTTGACCTGCCAGAAGCCTGGGAGAATTTCGTTCATGGATACCGTCCGATAGTGGGAAACAGAAAATAGACCGCTGATTGAGCTGATTGGGCGGATCAAAACAGATTTCAAAAGAATCCGTGAGAATCCGCCCGATCCGCTCAATCAGCGGTCTATCCTTAGCGAAATGAGCGGTCATATGCCTCGCCTTTAACGCTGCCGAGATGGCGCAGGCGGGCGCGGGGATGGTCGATGGCCGCATAGAGTTCGTCCACGGAAAGGCCAGTGGCCTCGGCCAGGCGGGCCGCGGTCTGGAAAGCGTCATCGTCCAGGTCCTGGATGCGCTCGCGCTGATCCTCACTCAGTTTGTACCCGATCCAGGTGGTCTTCGGATCAGTGAGCAGGTCCTCCCGGCAGGCGGCGCAGCGCCAGACATGGCCGATGATCAGGGCGTAGTCGGTCACGCGCCTGGGGTCTTCACGGATAGCCATCGATCAATAATCTCCGGAATCGGCTGCGGGCGGCTCCATGCCGGCCAGGCTTTGCATGATCTGCACGCCGGCGCTGGCGCCGATGCGGGTGGCTCCGGCCGCGACCATACGCCGCACATCCGCGGCCGTGTGGATGCCGCCGGCCGCCTTCACGCCCAGATCCGGCCCCACGGTGGCGCGCATGAGGCGCACGTCGGGAAGAGTGGCGCCGGCCTTGTTGAAGCCAGTGGAGGTTTTGACGAAATCGGCCCCCGCAAGTTTGGTGAGCAGGGAACCGGCGATCTTCTCCTCGTCCGTCAGCAGGCAGGTCTCCAGGATCACTTTGAGCCGCGCGCCGCCGCCATGGGCCACCTCGGCCACGGTGGCGATGTCCTGGAAGACCGCCTCCCACGCGCCATCGCGCAGGCGCCCGATGTTGATGACCATGTCCACTTCCGTCGCGCCCAGGCCTATCGCGTCCGCAGCTTCGAACGCCTTGGAAGCCGTGGTCATCGCACCCAGGGGGAAGCCGATGGTGGCGCAGGGGTTGACGTCACTGCCCGCCAGCAGCTCGACGCACAGGGGGATCCAGGTGGGATTGACGCAGACGCTGGCGAAACCGTAGGTTAGCGCCTCCTGACAGACAGTGTGGATCTGGGATTCGACCGCCTCCGGCTTGAGTAATGTGTGATCGATCAAGCGCGCGATCTCCGCCGGGGTGAGATCGGCCTCAGGCGCTTCTGAATCTGAAGGAGCCGCGGCCAGTTCCCGGGTCACCCGCTCCACCGCGTCTTTAATCAGGGCGTCAAAATCCTGAATTGAGATATCACTCATGTGATTCGCCTTTCCTGTTTCGTCTCGCCTATTTTTCCCATGGGGTCAGTTCACCAGGGACGAGTTCGATGTGTCCCACCTGCCCTATTTCCGTCAAAGGCCAGATGCGCACCCAGGCTTTGCCGACCATCAGGTCTTCGGAGAGTTCGCCAAAGACGCGGCTATCCCGCGAGTTGGGCCGGTTATCGCCCATGACAAAGATATAGCCGTCATCCACAACCGTCGGCCCCGCGCCGAAACTGCCGTTTGTCGGCGGATTGACGTAGGGTTCGTCCAGTGGCTGGCCGTTGATATAGACCCGCCCGCCGTCGAAGCTGACCGTGTCGCCTGGCAGGCCGATAATGCGTTTGATATAATCTTCGTCCGGGTTGTTGGGGTTATGGAAGACCACCACATCCCCCCGCTGGGGTTCGCCCAGTTTGTAAGCCAGTTTGTTGACCAGCACATACTGGCCATCATAGAAATTAGGCTCCATCGAGTGGCTTTCGATGCGGTAGTTCTGGATGCCTTGGCGAATGACGAGGAAGATAATCAGGGAGAGCACGACCGTTTCCACGATTTCGCGGGCCATACTCAGGAATTCGCTGCGCTGGGAAGGCGCGTCATCGGGGCCGGGGGCATTATCATCTACGGCCTGGGGATCGTCGGTCACAGGCGGGAAATCAGCCACCAGGCCAAAAGGCTCGCCGGTCTGTTCAGTCGTCGGTTCAATCATGTCTAATTCCGGTTTCTACAGTAATGCACGCGCAAACTCGCCCCATTATAGCACCGGGTGCAACCTGGGAAAAACCGCAGCCGCGATGCAGAGGAGGAACCGCTTGACGAAAAGATGCGGAGTGCAGAGATGGAGAGGGAACGTCGCGGCGATCGCCCCTCTCCACACAGGGCGCCAATGTTCACCAGACGTCTTTGGACCGTTACTCACCCCCTTCCACCCGCACCTGCCCCAGGACCACGCCCTTGTCACTGAAGTTGACGGGCAGGCGGTCGAAGGTCTTCCGGTCGTAGATGCCGATCTCCACGAAGTAGACGCCTGGCGGCGCATCATCCGGTAGGGTGAGCGTATAAACGTCCTCCACCCGCTGACCCGGTTCCCAGGAAGAGGTGGGCGCGGCCCCGTTCTGGGGCTGCGCATCCTTCTGCGCCCAGACCGCGTCCGGCGGCAGCACCAGGTGGGTGAAGACCGCGTAGTCCTGCGCAGGCTGGGCCAGCGCCTCCCACCAGAGGGTGAGGGTCAGCGAGTCCCCCGGGCGCATGACGCGGCGGTCGAAGTCGAAGCCCACCAGCGCGATCTCATCGCCGAAATTGATGGAGACCGAGTGAGGCAGGTCCCCCGGCGCGGATGGCAGCAGGGTCACGTAACCCAAGGTCCACTGATCCACGCCGTTTACAGGCAGCCGTTGACCCGTGGCGTAGTCGTAGACGCCCACATCCACCCGCAGGCGGGCCGGCGCGGGCGCGGTCTCCGGCACGCGCACCTGGTGAGGATCATAGATGGTGTCGCCCGGCGTCCAGTCGCCCGTGGACCGCGCACCCATGCCCGGATAGGAGTCCTGCTGGGCTTGCAGGATTTCGTTTTCGTCGGTCAGATGGATGAAGACGCTGTAATCTCGGTCGGGGGGCTGCATCGCCTCCCAGGTCAGGGCGATGGGCAAGGTCTCTCCCGGCTTGAGTTCGGTCGCGCCCAGTTCATAGCTGCGCAGTTTCATGAGGCCGCCGAAAGTTATATCCACCGGCATTGGCTGCGTTTCGGTGGATATAACTTTCGGCGGGACCGGAGATGCATAGGCCGGCGCGATGACGCCCGCCGGCATCCATAGCGCCAAAGGTAGCATGACAGCGGCCAGCGCCAGGGGGATCCAATGCTGGTGGCGCGGGGGCAGCCAATTAACCAGCCCCCACGCCACCAGAATGGCTATGGCGCCCGCGGCGGGGAAGAGCAGCCTGCCCTGAGGATGGCTGATCTGGGTCCAGCGCACCAGCAGCAGGATCACACCCGCCACCCAGAGCAGCAGCAATGTGATCTGCCATGGGTCCCGGACCCCGCTCCCGTGGCAGCCCGCGCTCTCCAACCCGGCCCGGCGGCAGTAGACGCGGCGTAGGGGACCGCCCGCGGCCAGCCCCGCCAGCCCGATCAGGGTCAGCAGCGTGTAGAGGGCGTAGACCCACTCGTCCGCGACCACGTTGAACCAGCCGAAGACGGCCCAGTAAGATCGCCAGACGCCCGCGGCCAGAGAGCGCAATTCAGCAGCGGAGGGCGGTTAGGCCCGGCCTGGCAGCATCTCGAACATGACGGTTAGGGCCAGCGGATCGCGGAAGAGCAGCCAGTTGCGGACGTACCACCAGCCCCCGATCCCCAGCGCCAGCCCGCCGGCCGTCAACCCATAGATCAGCCACTCCCGCCATGAACGCCGTCGCCAGGCCACCACCGACAGGGTGATGCCAAAGAGAGGAATAATGAGCAGCCCGCTCAGCTTGCTCAGCGCGCCCAGCCCCGCGACCAGGCCCATGACAGCCAGTTGACCCCAGCTCGGCTTGCCCTGCTGGCCGTCCTCCTCCCGCAGCCCCAGCGCGATGACCGCCAGCAGGAGCGCGGCCGCGCTGACCGCGGTCACCAGGGCGTCGTTGCTGACCGCGGCGCTGATAAAGAGAAACTGGGGGTTGAAGGCGACGAGGACGGCCGCGGCCAGGCCGATGGCGGGCCGGGTGGGAAAGACGGTGTGCGCTGCCATGTAGGTGAAGAGGACGGTCAGCGCACCCAACAGCACGGAGAGCAGGCGGGCCAGATGCGCGGCCAGGGCCACACCTTGCCACGGCCAACCTTCCGCCGGGCCGTGGGCCATCATGTTCTTGTTGCCGAAGGTGTCGGCCTGGCCCACCGCGGCGTGGGGGTTATAGCGGATGATCTCGCCAGCGTTGTCAGTGGGGATGGATCTGGTCAGGAGCGCCGCGGCCATGTAGTAGAGGGGCGGCTGGCTGCCTTCCTGATTCCAGGGGGCCGCGCCCACATCCTCGGGCCGGGGTAAGCCCTCGCCCTCGGCCAGCCAGCGTACGTATTCGTAATGCCAGATCTCGTCCGGCGCTTCGAAGAGGGGGGTCACCACGCTGTATGCGCCGGCCAGTAACAGAAAGGCGAGCAGGATGAGGCTGATGGGGCCATGGCGACGGATCATGGGTGAATCGTAGCAAAAGGGAGCAGTTTCGCCAAACTGATGACAAGATGACAGGGGGGCGGGGTGACAAGATGATCGCTCATCCTGCCATCCTGTCACCTTATCATCTTGTCACGCCCCGCCTCTCCGCGCGTTTTGACACACACACCCTCCCCGCTTACAATATACGTTCGGCATTGTAACGTATAGACGCCTGCCCGGCATACACCGGATTGCAGGGGGAGAAAAAATGACCATAGCTAACCAGCCCATCGCACCTGTCACCGCGTCCGCAATCGATCCGGAGGCGCCCGTCACCACATCCACCGCCGCCCGCAAATATTATATCTGGACCATCGGCTGCCAGATGAACGTGGCCGATTCCAACCATGTCGCGGCCGAGTTGGAGAAGATCGGCTATGATCCCACCGACCGCCCGGACGACGCCGACGTCATCGTGCTCAACACCTGTGTGGTGCGCCAGACCGCGGAGAATAAGGCTATCGGCAAAGTGGGGAGCCTGAAACCGTGGCGGCGCAAGCACCCGAACGGCACCCTGGCCCTCATGGGCTGCATGGTGGGCGTCAAGCCCAGCCCTAAGCTCCAGGAGGCTTTCCCTTACGTAGACGTCTTCATGCCGCCCAGCGAGGCGTCGCCTCTGGTCAACCGGCTGCGGGAGGCTGAAATCGAGGCTGAGGTCGAGGTCCTGGAGCGGGAGCAACTACGGCGGCGCTATGAACTTCAGGACGCAGTTCAGCCCATGGGCGCTGTCCAGTCCATCAAGCACCTGGCGTTGAGCGGCGAAGCGCCCGTCTCCGCGCATGTGCCCATCGTCTACGGCTGTAGCCACGCCTGCACCTTCTGTATCATCCCCTTTCGCCGGGGCGTGGAGCGCAGCCGCCCCCTGGATGAAATCGTCAACGAAGTGCGGGGGCTGGTGGATCAGGGCGTGCGAGAAGTGACCCTGCTGGGCCAGATCGTGGACCGCTATGGCTATGACTGGCGGGAGGAGGGGCTGGGCAACAGCGCCACGGTGGACGCGTTCCAGGGCACGGCTGACGGCGACACGCCGGACCTGGCCGACCTGCTGCGCGCCATCCACGAGATCGACGGCCTGTGGCGCATTCGCTTTCTGACCAGTCACCCCAACTATATGACCGACCGCATCCTGGAGACCGTGCGCGATCTGCCCAAGATCTGCGAACATATCGAAGTGCCTATCCAGGCCGGCGATGACGAGGTGCTGGCGCGGATGCGACGAGGCTATGACAGCGCCGACTACCGGGCGCTGGTTCGCCGCATCCGGGAGATCATCCCCGACGTGGCTATCCACACGGACATCATCGTGGGTTTCGCCGGTGAAACCGAGGGGCAGTTCGAGAAGACGGTGGATGTGCTACAGGAACTCAAACTGGATAAGGCCCACCTGGCCCGCTATAGCCCCCGTCCTGGCACGGTCAGCGAGCGGCGGATGGCGGACGACGTGCCCGCGGCAGAGAAAGCGCGTCGGCACCAGGTGCTGGAGACGGTCCAGGAAGCGGTCTGCACCGAGATCAACGCCCGTTTTCTGGGTGAAACGCTGGAGGTGTTGGTGGAAGGGCGGCACAAAGGCAAGTGGCGGGGGCGCACCCGTCAGAACAAACTGGTCTTCATCGATAGCGACCTGCCCCTGCGCGGCCGCCTGGTCGATGCCCAGATCACCTGGACGGGTCCCTGGAGCATGCAGGGTCGCTTTGTACGCGACATTTCACCAGCGTAGGGCGATGTTTTTCCGAACTGCACGATAAGACCGCGGTCTATCGTGCGTCTGACTGAATATCAACATTTTTCACCATTGAAACGGGCGTTATCATGTTTGGCGGCGCGCTGGTCGGAGAAGTTATTCTCTTTATTTTGGGGTTCATTTTCCTGACGGGCGGGGCTGAACTGTTGGTGCGGGGCGGCAGCCGCCTGGCCGTGCGTTTCGACGTATCGCCGGTCGTGGTTGGCCTGACCATCGTGGCCTTTGGCACCAGTCTGCCGGAACTCCTGGTCAGCCTTTTGGCCAACATCCAGGGGAACGGCGGCAGCCAGATCGCTATCGGCAATATTGTAGGCAGCAATATTGCCAACCTGGCCCTGATCCTGGGCGTGGCCGGCGTGTTGGCCGCGCTGCCGGTGGAGCGTCACCTGATGCGCCGGGAATATCCGATCCTGATCGGCGTTTCCATACTCTTCGTGATCATGGCCTGGAGCGGATCCATTGGCCGCGTTGAGGGCGTTCTGCTGATGATCGGCCTGGTCATCTTCACCTATTATAGCTATTCCGCCACCCGCATGCCCGGCGTGTTAGGCATCCCCGAAGGGACCGAGGCTCTGGATGTAGCCGAGGCCATCGATATCGACATCGCCCAGCCCAGCCAACATCCGCTGATGGACGGCGTGCTGGTGCTGGCCGGCATCATTACGCTGGTGGTGGGGGCCAAGTGGCTGGTGGATTCAGCCCAGGTCATCGCCAGGGCCATGGGCGTCAGCGAATTGGTCATTGGCCTGACCCTGGTGGCCCTGGGCACCAGTCTGCCGGAACTGGCCACCAGCGTCGTCGCGGTCCTGCGCAAGGAGGGGGACATCGCGGTGGGCAACGTGGTGGGTAGCAACCTCTTCAACATGCTTTTCATCGGTGGCCTGAGCGCTACGGTCAGGCCGTTGCAGGTCCCTCTGCACATGCGTTGGTTCGACTTCCCTGTCATGCTGGGCGTCACGCTGTTGGTCTATCTTTTGATCTGGATCAAGCCCACCCTCAAAATTGGCCGTTGGCAGGGGGCGGTGCTGCTGGTCTCATACGCCGGATACATCTTCTGGCTCTTCTTCGCCAACGGCGGTGCGAGGTGAGTCAATGACCGAACAGCCAAAGCGCAAATTCGAGCCAACCCTGATCATCAGCATCCTGATCGTGGCTGTCATGTTCGTCCTCTCGGCGTGGGCGTGGATGCAACTGCCGGCCGGCGCTCAGATTCCCGTTCACTGGGGACCGAGCGGCGAGCCGGATGGCTATGGCGGCAAGTTGATGGGGTTGATGCTTATGCCCACCATCGCCGCCGGGCTGGTGATCCTTTTTGAGATCATCCCTCGGGTGGAGCCGCGGCGGGAGAACATCCTCCGCTCCCGGCAGGCCTACAATGCAGTGCGGGTGGGACTGCTCCTCTTTCTCCTGGGCATGCATGTGGTTGCGGTCATGGCCGCGCTGGGGAAGACATTGAACATGTCCCTGTTTGTGGCCGTTGGCATGGGGCTGCTCATGGTCGTGATCGGCGGCTACCTAGGCAAGGTTCGCAGCAACTATATGTTCGGCATCCGCACGCCGTGGACCCTGGCCAGTGACCTCTCCTGGGAGAAGAGTCACCGGCTGGGCGGCCGTCTCTTTATCATCAGCGGGCTGCTGACTATCCTCAGTGGGATTGTAGCCCCCACCTGGTCGGTCTGGGTTCTTCTTTTCACGATTCTGGGGTCCACCGTCATCGTGATGGGGTACTCCTATCAGGTCTGGAAGCATGATCCGGACGCGCGGGAGCCGAGAGAGCGAACGACGAACGGCGGGTGACGAACGACGAACGACAATCGCCTCGTTTGCGAGTTACCGTTCGTCCATAGTTGTTGGTCCTTGGTCAGCAGTCGTTGGTCGTTCGTCGCTTAGCGATCCACAGTCCGCGTAGAAGCCCCGCCGCTCGGGCGGCAGGAGTTCGGCGACGGCGCACATGATGCGCTCGGTGTATTCGCGGGCAGTGAATTGGTCATCGGCCGGGTTTTCCAACATGAGGGGACGGCCGAAGCGCACGATCACCAGAGGACGCCCCCACGGCAGCCACTTGCGTTCGAATGCCTTCTCCGAACCCATGACCACGGTGGGCACAACGGGCGCGTTCGCCTCCATTGCGATGTGTGCGGCCCCGGAGTGCGCCCGCTGCAACTTGCCCGTGCGGCTGCGGGTTCCCTCAGGAAACATGCCCAACACCTTCCCCGATTTGGCCAACTTCACAGCCGATTCAATGGCCCTCTGGTCATGCTTTCCCCGCAGGATGGGGAAGGTGCCCGCGGCGAACAACAGTTTGCTGAGCAAGGGATGGATATCGAAAATCTCTTTTTTGGCCATAAAATAGACTTGGCGCGGGCTGGCGTACCCCAGCATCACGAAGTCGAACCCGGGGTTATGGTTGCAGGCGAGGACTACGCCCCCGGTTGTGGGCACGTTTTCCGCGCCCTCCACCTTTACCCGGCAGCAAAAAAATTTCAAAAATTCGGCCACTAGATAGAGGACTTTCCAGACGAAAGTCGAATCAGAAGGAAAATACATGACGGACGTCCCAGTTGGATGACAAGATGACAAGATGACAAGATGACTGGAGTGACAGGATGGCTCAACTGTGAGCGCTTTGATCTCGTGAGGCTGATGAGGCTGGGAGATTGACGTTCGGCCAGGGAGCCGTCAATCTCCCTAATCTCCAACCTCTGCAAACAAGGCGGATATTCTCAATCTGGCTTCAGTTTAATTCAGCCGCTGCATCATATGATCCGCCTGACGGTAGATGTGTAACAGATTGCGGTCGCCGTGACTCAGTTGGCTGTGTGCAGCATCATCTTCCAGGGCCTGGTGAAGATTCATCAACCCGCCGCGCAGAAAGAAATAGCGCTGGAGATCGTGGACCGTCTCCTCCCAGCGTTCGTTCTGATAGTGGAGCAGGCCCCGCTCCTGCCAGAAGCTGGCGTTGGTGGGCATGAGAACCAATAAATAGCTCATCACCTGGGCGGCCATGCCGTAGTTGTCCAGGCGGATGTAGGCGTTGCGCAAATTGTTGAGCACGCGTAGGGTCAGCGAAATAGGCGTCACCGGCCGGAAGGTGTGATCGGGAAGGTTCATGGGTTGCTCCAGCAGTTGGGAGAGGTAGTCTGACGCCTGGCTCACGTCCACGACCCGGCCATAGAACGGATCCAGCAGCCACACCCCGCCGCCGTCCCGGTAGCGAACCATGAAATGTCCGGGGAACCCCATCCCCTCCACCCGTAGATCCAGTCTGCGCCCCAGGGCCATGCAAACCAGGCTCAGGGTGATGGGCAATCCCCGCCGCCTGTCGATGACCGTGTTCAGGCAACTGTTGCGGGGCGCGTAATAGTGGTTTTCATCGCCGCGAAAGCCGAGCCGCTCGTTGACTGCTTCCAGGAAGCCTACGGCCCGGGCCCGACCGGCTGGCAGGCCTTCCATGCTCTCCGCCACCAGCGCGGCCAGATCGTCCAGCCCGCGCTGGTAGCGCGCCACATCCAGGTCCGGATAGGCGACGCCGGCGATGAAGAAGGCCAGCCGTTCGAGATCCGGTTGGGGGCTGTGGGCCTCGCGTTCAAAACGTTCGAGAAAGTCCTGCGGCTTTACGGTCACTCGACAACCCGCTCCAATCGGTTTACCCTTTCACTCTTCAACCGGCGCTGCCGGGCCGCCTCCTGCTTGAGAATACGGTCGAGGACGGCGATGGAGGTGGCGTAGGTGGCGTCCACCCCGAAGTAACTCAGGCTCTTGCTGAGCAGCGACTGGCGTTTGCTGATAGGCGTGTCGCTGGCGTAGTGGATCAGGCCGATGTCGTAGGGGGCGTTGATGAATAGATTGACGATTTCGTTGACCGGATAGCGCCGGGGGTAGATGTCCTCGTAGATGGCGCTCAAATAGGGACCGGCCTCCATTTCGATGTCGGTGTAGCCCTCTTCATAAAAGACATGCATGAAATCCCGGTTCTGGAGCATGGTGCCGCGCACCGTCACCGCCTTCTGGTTGTCGAAGACCGTCCCGTGTTTGAGGTGGGGGGCGATGTCCTGGGCCGCAAAGCAATTGCGGAAGAGGTAGGAATTGCGCGAGTGCTCATCGTAGATCACATTCGGGATCATGACGTCGCCCACGCGGCCGTTGAGGCTGGCCGCCTTGCCCAGCACATAGACGCCCAAAAAGTCACCGACGGCAGTGGAGAGTTGGCTGAAGATATGATAGGCCGCCATGCCCAGGGGATAGTCGATGTTGACGATCAGCGCGTCGCTTTTCCGTAGCAATGACCATTCTTCATCACTGAGATGGGCCAGCCGTGGATCGATTCGCTTGGCCCGCAGCGCGTTGACCTCGATCACTTGGGCCTCTACATCCAGACAGTGGGGTTCGCTGATCCGGGTCACGCCAGCCTTGCGCTCCCGATAGAGGATGCGTTCGACAATCTTGGCGTTGCTACTGTGATGAGAGGCGTAGTAGCGCAGGACATAGTAAAGAAAATTGGCCAGGGGGCCGACATCGTCCGTGGGCAGACGTTCGTACTCCTGCCGCATTCCCTCAGGGTTCTCGCGCAGCACGAAGTCGATCAGTTCGTCTTTGAGTTCCCAGGCCGCGCCCGAGATCATATTGACCATGCTATGGGTGTTGCTGCTGACGAAGTAGACTGGCTGATCTGCGAAATGAAGGTCCTTCGTCCCGGTCACATCCTCGATGCGGTGCCACCACTGCTGAACGCTGCGTCGATAGTCGCTGAGGCCGCTGCCAAGCACCATGATGTGAATATCCAGCCGTTTGGTCGCCGCCAGACGCAGATTCTTCAACAACGCTTCCCTGGGCCAGATCTGGTTCAGCTTGGCGAAATCGTCTGCACTCAGCCCCAGGGCCGCGCGCACATCTTCCATTAGTTCGTGGGACGGTTCATATTCGGCGTTGACGTCGAAATATTGCAGACGGCGGCTGAGATCGCCGTTGTTCAGCCGCTGATAGATCTTGTTCCACTCTATCTGGTAGGCGGTCAGGCAGGGGATCAGATCGTCGATGTCGCTGACGCTGGCGATGAACGCGGCCAGCAGTCCCTTTTTCGGCTCGAAATAGAACTTGCGTCGCCGGGCGCGCGCTTTCACAGGCTGCCAGTTTTCCACATCGCCATAGCCCATACGCCGGAAAACGTCCTCCATCTGCCCCATGATCATCAAACTCGTGTGGGGAATGCATTCCGGTAGACGCAAGGCGGCGTAGACCAGCGCAGAGATGTCCAGGTCAGGTTTGCCGGCGCGATAGTGCAGATTGGACTTCATGGCCATGTGGGTTTCTTCCAGGCTACGCACCCGCACCGGCCCGCTGCTACGCAACAGGGAGTAGTAGGTTCGGATATAAAGTTCGATTTCTTCATTGTGGGCGACAGGCGTTGTTCGGTCCATGGTTTTGCTTTCTTCTAGTTGATTGATTATTCGAATAAAGACATCTGCGCCGGGTGGGGGGGCACAGAGGGCGGCGTCCACGCCGGCAGATCCACGACCGCCCGCAGCCGTTCTTCCAGGCGGCGGACGCTGGCCGGTGAATGGCCCTCATACGGGTTATGCATATAGCCAAAGACATCCACGCCCAACCCGTCCAGGATGGCGAGGCGACCGGTCCAGCGTTCCAGATCCGCGTCCCGGGGGAAGGTGATCTCCCGGTCGCCGACAGGGCCGTCTTTGTCGTCGCCGATCCAGCGGATGAGCGCGAAGTCGGGCGCGCGCTCCTGCATCACCAGGGCTAGCCAGGCGTCGAACAGGTCCGCCGTCCCCACCCGATCCACCAGCGTTAGCCCGATCCCCAATTCGGCGACGTAGGCGGCGAAAGCGGGCGTCATCAGATCGGGCGAACGCACCTCCACGGCCAGGCGCAATCCGTCCAGCCGTCCGGCGATCCAGGCCAGGTAGTCGGCCAGCGCGCGGCCGTCATGCTGGCGGCTCAGGCTGGGCGGCAGTTGGAGAAGGGCCGGCGCAGCCCGGTTTCCCAGCCTTCGCAGCAGATCAAGGAAACTTAGCGTCTCCGGTTCGCAGTCGACCAACCGCTTTTCGTGGCTGATGGCGCGGGGGAATTTCAGACAGAAGGTGAAGTCGTCGGGCGTGGCCTGCAACCAGTTGTCGACCGTCGTCGTCCGCGGCTGTCCATAGAAACTGCTGTTGACCTGGACCGTGCGGAAGCGATGCGCGTAGTAGGTCAGATATTGGGAGCGGGGGAGCGTCTCGGGATAAAAGACGCCCCGCCACGCATCGAAGAGCCAGGAAGCAACGCCAAGGGATATCATGTCCGAATCATATCATCTACGCTCGCTGCAGCGAAAGTGAGGGACGAACCGCGGGCGTCCGTTTATTTCCCGCCAAGTGTATCACAACTTCCCGCGACTACGCATCTGCCAAAATTCTCCGGGTGCGTCCAAAATGAGAGTTAGACCCAACCTCCGGGATGCGGCTTGAAAGTGTTCGGTCATAGGCAAGCGTCGTAAAAAATTGCTCCTTGAAATTATGTTATAAGATGTTATAATACGTCTTATAGCATTAACAGCGCCCTTGCCAATCACATTCGCCATCCACAAAGCCCCTCTTCGGGGGTATGGGGAGACCAGTTGCAGCATGAAGATGGAGCGCGATAGTCTGACGCCTCTTTATAGCCAACTCGCCGCCGCCCTGCGCAGGCAGATCGAAGCCGGAGATTTTGAACCGGGTAGTGCGATCCCTGCGGAAAGCGAACTGGTGCGCCGTTATCAGGTGAGCCGGATCACTGTGCGCAAAGCCCTGGATGTGCTGGTGAAGGAGGGGCTGATCGTGCGCCAGCAAGGCAAGGGTACGTTCGTTCGCCCCACCCTGCTCGAAGAGAGCCTGACCTCTTTACAGGGCTTCGCCGAATTGATGGTCAGCACCCACCCGGAACAGGTGATGGAAGTCCCCGTTTTCGAGTTCATCCCCGCACCGGAGGCCGTCGCCGCTGCTCTGGATCTGGACGACGACGCTTATGTGTTGCATATCGAGCGCCGGCATATCCTGGAAGGCGTCCCCATCGCCTACGCCACCATCTTCCTGCCGGCCAGCCTGGGGCGCGCGCTGACCGTGGATGACGTCTGCACCACACCCATCTACACCTTGATTACAGAGCGGGCGGGCCTCACTATCAAGCGCGCCGCCCAAACCATTCGCGCGGTCAGCGCCAACGAAGAGGTGGCCGCCGCCCTCGACGTTCCGCCGGGCGCGCCGCTACTCTCCGTTCATCGCATCACCTATTCCACAGAGGAAACGCCGGTTGAATACATCGAACTGCTCTATCGGGGCGACCGGCATGAGTTGGCCCTGGAGCTATACCGCACCGCCAGCGAGAATCTGCTGCGTCCAATCAAAAATTTTGTCGCCATTACGGAGGAAACGCCAGATCCGGGCTGAACTTGACGCCTGACCAGCGCTAGACGCGGATCTTGCCACCATCCGGCCATTGGCCGGATCATACACACAAGGACACGCCCTATGAAAGGAATCAGACTGGCTGAACTGATCTGGGAGGAGGCCGCCGACGCCGTCGAGAAGTATCCCATCGCCATGTTGCCTATCGGCGGCGGAACCAAGGAGCACGGTCCTCACCTGCCCTGTGGCACGGACATGATGGTGGTGGATGAACTGGCGGAGCGGGTGCTGCGGGAGTCCCCCGTGATGCTGTTGCCGACCCTGCCCTACGCCTATTACCCCGCGTTCGTCGACTGGCCCGGCAGCGTCTCCATCGAAGCCAACCACTTCAAGGACATGGTGGGCGACATCATCCGTTCGCTGCACCGCCACGGGACTAAAAAATTCTTCATCCTCGACGGCGGCGTCTCGACTCACTATCCATTGCTCACCCTGGCCCGGGACCTGCACAACGAACTGGGGATCTACGTGGCCGTGACCAACATCCTGGGACTGGGCAGCGAGGTCGAAGAGGAGATCGCCGAGCAGGAGTCGGGCGGCCATGCCGATGAGATGGAGACCTCCTGTATGCTGGTCATCCGCCCGGATTTGGTGAAGATGGAGCGGGCCGTCAAGGAGTTTCGGCGGGTCATGCCGGGCGTGGTCGGGGCCAATGGCGTGATCAAGGTCAGCATCGGCGGCAAGATGCGCACCAAGAGCGGCGTCAACGGCGACCCTACCCTGGCCACCCCGGAGAAGGGCGAAAAGGTGCTGGAAGCCATGGCCCAGGATATGATCACCTACCTGCGACATTTCGCCGATCTGCCACTCCCCGACAAGGCGTAAGACATGGCTGAAAACGACATGGATTTTTTGGACGTGGCCGCGGCCCATGATGTGGACTTCAACCCCGCGCAGCCGCCCCTGGTCATCGAGCGCGGCCATGGGGTGATGATCATGGACAGCGACGGCCACGAGGCCATCGATCTGAGCGACATCAACGCCAGCGTGGGTCACTGTCACCCCCGCCACGTGGCCGCGATCCAGGAGGCCGCGGCCACGTTGATCACGAGCAAGGGAACCCTGCCCAATCCGCCCCGCAGCCGCCTGATCCAGACGCTGGTCGACCTGACGCCCGACAACCTGGACAAGGTCTTTCTGGCCACCAGCGGCAGCGAGGTCTGCGAATGGGCTTTCCGCATCGCCCGCCGGGCCAGCGGTCGCCACGAGGTGCTCTCGTTTTGGGGCGGGGTTTATGGCCGGACCTACGGCGCCATGAGCATGAATGGGCTTGTGCGCCGCAAGCGTCGCTTTGGCCCACTTATGCCTGGAGCCATCTACGCGCCCTATCCCAACTGCTATCACTGCCCCTTTGGCAAGCAGGTGGAAAGTTGCGGCTTCTTCTGCATCGACTATCTGGACCTGGTCATCGACGCCGAGGGGACTGACGACCTGGCCGCGTTGATCATCGAGCCATACCTGGGCGTGGGCGGGATCGTCTTTCCGCCGGACGGCTATCTGAGTCGTCTCCAGGCGTGGGCCAGGGAGCGGGACGTCATCTTTATCCTGGATGAGGTGCAAGCCTCCTTCGGTCGCACCGGGAAGATGTTTGCGCTGGAGTGGGACGGCATCGAGCCAGACATCCTCTGCGTGGGCAAGGGACTGGGCGGCGGCGTCTCTATCGCCGCCTTCCTGGCCGAATCCGCCATCACCGACGCGCTGGTCCCGGCTGAGCTGAGCGGCGGCAACGGGGGCAACTACCTGGCATGCTCCGCCGCCCTGGCCGTCATCGATATTATCGAAAAGGAGAAACTGGTCGACAATGCCCGCCGGATCGGCGAGTTCTTTCTGGCGCATTTCCGGCGCTGGCAGGAACGGTACAGCGTCATCGGCAATGTGCGCGGCAAGGGACTGGCCCTGGCCATGGAATTCGTCAAAGATCGGGAGACCAAAGAGCCGCTCCACACAGTTCCCCGCCAGATCAGCCGCGCCGCTTACGCCAGGGGCGTCTATCTCCCGGCCACAGGCAATATCCTGGGCGTGCGTCCGCCGCTGGTCATCACCGCGGAGGAGGCGCAACGGTCGGTGGACGTCATCGGCGAGGCTTTGGAGGAGGTATTGGGGTGACAGGGAGAGATGGGAGGGTTGAAGAGATTGGGAGAGCCGCCAATCTCTGATCTCTTCAGTCTCCTTCATCTCTAATGGAAGCGGTGTTCCAACAGCGATAGTCGGATTGTTACGATTCAGTTCAGTACACCCAAGGAGGGAAAAGATGAATGTAAACGCCAAACGAGTACTTGTGATCGCCCTGTTGCTGGCGCTCGCCGTCCTGGCAGGGTGCAGCGCAGCTCCCCAGGCGGAGACCGCCGCGTCGGCCGATACAGGCGCGGCTGCGGGCGAGGCCGCCGGTCCCACCGTCATCCGCTATCCCATCACCAGTGACCCCAGCAGCCTGGAGCCGGGCCTGGTGTTGGAGCTTTTCGCCGGCCAGATCGCCCTTGATCTCCACGCCGGTCTGCTTACTTACAACGAGAACACTGAGTTGACGCCCTACATCGCCGAGTCGTGGGAAGTCTCCGATGATGGCACGGTCTACACCTTCCACCTGCGGGACGACGCGCTCTGGCACAACGGTCGCCAAGTGGTGGCCGAAGATTTCAAAAAGGGGTGGGAGCGCTATCTGGATCCTAACGTGGGCGCGCAGAGCGGAGGCGCTCCCTTCATGGCCATCGTCGGCGCTGAGGCCTACGCCAACGGCGAGGCCGACGAGTTGACGGGCGTGGAGGCGCTGGACGATCAGACGCTCCAGGTGACGTTGACCGAGCCCAGTTCGTCCTTCCTCCAGAACCTGGCGGTCACGACCACCTGGGTGGTCCCGTCCGAGGCCGTGGTGGAAGGCCAGCCGGAATGGGTGGACAAACCGGTGGGCGCGGGGCCGTTCAAGTTTGTGGAATGGCAGCCCAATGTCAAGATTGTGCTGGAGGCCAATCCGGATTTCTTCCTGGGTAAGCCGGCCATCGACCGCATCGAATACGTCATCGTGCCCGACGCCAACACGGCCCTGGCCCAGTATGAGGCCGGTGAACTCGACATCGCGCCCGTGCCCCCGTCCGACCTGCAACGGGTGAGCGAGGACCCGACCCTGAGCCAGGAATTGGGCCGCTGGACGCGCGCGCAGCTCATCTACGCGGGCATGAACCAGAGTATGTTCGAACCCTTCAAGGACGTCAAGGTGCGCCAGGCGTTCAACTACGCCATCGACCGTAAGTCGATCATCACCAATATTCTCAACGATGCCTGGGAGCCAGCCACCGGTTTGGTGCCGCCTCACATCCCGGAGTATAACCCGGACCTGGAGGGCTACCCCTACGATCCTGAAAAGGCCAAGGCTTTGATGGCCGAGGCCGGTTATCCGGATGGCGAAGGCTTCCCGCCTCTGGAGATCGCCACCCTGAACACCACCACCGCCGAAGCCATCGCCGCCCAGCTCAGCAGCAACCTGGGGATTCAAATCGAGGTGTTGCAGCCGGAGCGCGGCGACATGATCGACGGCCTGTGGGAGCACGATCGTTGGTCTTTCTTCTTCTTCGGCTGGACAGCGGATCGTCCCTCGGCGGCTGTGTGGCTCTATGAGTTGCTCTACGGTGGGCTTGATAGCAACTTCTCCACCTATGACAACCCGGAGTATAACGCGTTGGTGGACAAAGCCATGGCCGCTATCGATCCGGAAGAGGCCAAAGGATACTGGCAGCAGGCGGAAGAACTGGCCATGGAGGACGCGGCCATGATCCCCTTCGCCTATTCCCGCTATCTCTATCTGGTCAAGCCCAACGTCAAGGGCTTCAGCGCCAATCTCTTCGGTCCCATCGGGTTCGCGGGGGTGACCAAGGAGTAGGACTGGGTAGGTGCGGCTTGTAGCCGCATGTTTCTTGAATGTCATCTGCCGGGGAGTTCGGAACTCCCCGGCAGGTCGGCTGGAATAGGGGTTGTGCGGTTACAAACTGCACCTACTAGCGATTGGCTGGCCCGGGCGAGTCCAGTGGAACGTAAACGATGCAGGTCAGTTTGGGGCGGCCTTCGAGCCGGGTCCGCCTTGAACTGCAAGTTCAGGCTGAGAGCGAAAGTCGGCTCAAGCCGACTGGCGGGAACGGCGCCTCTCAGCGACCAGTCCGCTTTAGCGGACTTCTGTTAGGGCTGCTGCGCACCCTGTTCCAAACAGCCTGAAATTCTATTTCAAGGGGACTCGTTCCAAACTGAAACGCACCCTTGTGGGGATTGCAGACCATGCAACGCTATATCGTTCAACGTCTAATCTTCATCGTCTTTAGCCTGATCGGCGCCACATTTCTGGCGTTCGCAGCCTCGCGCCTGGCGCCGGGCGATCCCTTGCGCATGATGGTGGCGGACCGCAACCTGGACCCCGCGGTGGTGGCCGCGTGGGAGCAACGCTATGGCTTGGATAAACCGATCCCGGTGCAATATCTGTACTATGTCAAAAACGCGCTTCAGGGGGACCTGGGCACATCTTATCACTACATCGGCACGCCGGTGACCGAGATCCTGGGGCCGGCCATGCTCGTCACCTTGCGTTGGGAGAGCGTGGGCCTGGCCCTGGCCGTGATCCTGGCGCTGATCCTGGGGACCATCTCGGCCATCAAACAGAACACCTGGGTGGATACGGTCACCATGACGGTGGCCCTGGCTGGCATTTCCCTGCCCGACTTTGCCCTGGCCACGTTTCTGATCGTGGGCTTTTCCCTGAAATTAGGCTGGTTCCCGGTGGCCGGGTTCGAGACGCCGCTACACTATGTGTTACCCGTCATTACTCTGGCCGTGGGGCCGACCGCGCTGCTCTCGCGCATGGTCCGCTCCTCCATGCTGGAGGTGATCCGCCAGGATTATATGATGACCGCCCGCTCCAAGGGACTGAGCGAACGAGCTATCATCGTCTATCACGGCCTGCGCAACGCCTTTCTCCCCATACTCACCATCGTGGGCATTCTGGTGGGGCGCATCCTCAGCGGCTCGTTTATCGTCGAGACAATTTTTAACATCCCGGGCATCGGGCGGGTTGGCGTCACCGCGGTCTTGCAGCGGGACTATCCCGTCATCCTGGGGGCGACCATTATTTTGGCCTCCGCGTTTCTGATCACCACCTTTGTCATAGATCTGCTTTATGGCGCGCTGGATCCCCGCATCCGCGTCTCCGATTAATAACGAGATTGACGATGACCCTTGCAGACGACCATACCATGATGCAAACTGACCGGCGTTCGACCAGCCTGTGGCGGGACGCGCTCAGACGTCTGGGGCGCAACAAGGCCGCGGTCGTCTCCGCTATTTTTCTCCTGTTGCTGATCTTCGTCGCCGTCTTCGCTCCCATCGTCGCACCCTATTCCCCCTACGAGACCGACTTCTCCCAGGTGCGCACCCTGCCCAGCACCGAGCACTGGCTGGGCACGGACGAGTTGGGGCGGGACATCCTCAGCCGGCTGATCTACGGGGCGCGGGTGTCGCTCTTCGTGGGCGTCACCGTGCAGTCCATGGCGACGTTTGTCGGCATTATTCTCGGACTGGTCGCCGGCTACTATGCGGGGATGACCGACATCGTCATCATGCGCGCCGTGGATATCATGTACGCCTTCCCCAATTTCCTCTTCGCCGTCTTCATGGTCTCTCTGCTGGAACCTAGCGTGGGCAGCGTCATCCTCACGCTGAGCCTGGCCAGTTGGCCCTTTGTGGCCCGCCTGGTGCGCGGCCAGGTGCTCTCGCTGAAGAATCAAGAGTACGTCATGGCCGCCAAGGTCGTCGGCACGCCTGACCGCGCTATCATGCGCCGCCATATCCTGCCCAATGCCTTCAGCCCCATCATCGTCCAGTTCACCCTCGGCATCGCCGGCGTGATCATGGCCGAGGCCGCGCTCAGCTTCCTGGGCATCGGCATCCGTCCGCCCAACCCCACCTGGGGCGGCATGATCAGCAAAGGCCGCGAGTTCTTCCGCACCGCGCCCCATCTGGCCATCTACCCCAGCATCGTATTGGGGCTAACCATGATCGCCTTCAATTTCCTCGGCGATGGCCTGCGGGATGCGCTGGATCCACGGATGAAAAAGTAGCGTAGGCCATATATACAGATGCACCTCATGATGAATTGTGCTACAATGCCTCTGCATTCGCGCGCGTTTTTAATCAACCTGGACCCATTCAATCCAAGTCCCGACCCAAGGAGATTCCCATCTCATGAACCACCGCCTTTACAAATATTCGATCCTGGGGACTCTGGTCTTGCTTGCACTGTTGCTGGGCGCCTGTATCCAGGAGCCGGAAGCGCCGTTACGCGGGAAATGGCGGGTGCAATCTGTACATAGGCGGATACACCGCCGGTGAACTGGGGCTTCAACTGAACCAGCCGACTGTCAGCTTGCGGCAATGCGACCAGCCGGAAGGCGTGGACGCTCAGGAGGCCACCTATCTGACTTCCCTGGCCTCGGTCGCCAGCTACCAGCAGTTGGACGATGTGTTGATCCTGTTTGACGAAGACGGCGCCCCGCTTCTGGTCTTCAGCATGGTGGAGTAGGGCTGTTTCCGCAGGCGATTCCCCGACGTGTAGCTTCGATCATGCCGCATACCGGGGAATTCTTCGCGTCTTTCTCTCTTGCACGCTTACACCAAATATTCATTGCAATCTGCCACTTTCAAGGAGTCCTCATGACCGGCGTCGAACGAATCGAAGCTGTTTTCACCCAGGTCCGCCGGGAAAACCGGGCCGCGTTTATGCCCTACCACCCCATGGGTTATCCCACCCGCGAAGCCACCCTGGAGATCATCGCCGCGCTGGCGGAGGCGGGCGCGGACCTGTTCGAGATCGGCATCCCCCACTCGGATCCCCTGGCCGACGGCCCCACCATCCAGACCGCCACCTATACGGCCCTGACCCAGGGGACCACCGTGGCTGATTGTCTGAAAATGGTGAGTGAACTGCGGGCGCAGGGCGTGGATCAGCCCTTCTGCGCCATGACCTACTACAACCCTCTCTTCGCCTATGGCGTCGCTGATTTTGTCCGCGATGCGGTTGCCGCGGGCGTCGACGGCCTGATCGTTCCTGACCTGCCGCCCGAAGAGGGCGGCGAGTTGGAGGCCGCCTGTCGGGACGCGGGTCTGGCCACCATCTACCTCCTGGCCCCCACCAGCACCGAGGCTCGCATCAAACAGGTGGCCGCGCATTCGACCGGTTTCATCTACCTGGTCAGCGTCACCGGCATCACCGGCGCGCGCAGCGAACTGCCGCCGGACCTGGCCGGATTCGTCCAGCGGGTTCGCCGCCACACGGACCTGCCCCTGGCTGTGGGCTTTGGCATTGCCACCGGCCAGCAGGCAGCGGCCGTAGCCGCCATCGCCGATGGCGTCATTGTCGGTTCTGCCTTGGTCAAGGCCGCGGGGTCGGAGGATGGCGTGGAGGCTGTGCGACGATTGGGTGCGGAGTTGGCGGCCGGCGTGCGGCGGTAGGATGATCAGGAAAACATCCATTGATTATGCTCAGTTTTGCGTAAGGCTACTTCAAGAAAATAAATACACGTCATGTCCCCGGCGCTTTCCAGTCGCACTCTGGTCAGCGCCAAACTCGTGACAAGTGCCGGGGACGTTAATTCCCAGGAAGGGCCTAAGTGCACTGGAGCATGGAGGGGGATTATGGATATATATACGCTTGTTTTTCGAGAAGTTGATGAAGAATGGGAACAACTGTATCAGGGGCGCGCAGAGGAGAACCAGAGCCATATAGAGAGTCTGAAGTGGAGCATTGAAAACCTAAAACGACGAATGGAAGGATTTTCCGAAGAGGAAAATCTGGAATTGATGCAACGAGTCGAGGAGTATGAGCAGGAAATTAGAGACTTGTCAGAACATGAGCCTGAGTTTGCGCCACTTGTTTTCCATATCCTGGAAAGAAAGGTGGATGAAGATCGAGACTGTCGTGCTTGGATCAGAGATGAATCTGGGTTGCGAGAGATCCCAATCGACGCGATCCAAGATCCCTCCAGGCCTCCAATGCCTTGGTTGTCCTTTACGATTCTCGATGAACAGCGCGTCCAGATGAATTGGATGTTCGCCCCTCTGATCGGATTTGGTGATATTTGCGTTGTTGACGGAACGGGAGAATCTGCGTATTTGAAGCACGTCCAGCCACTGTGGATATCCTGAGGGACCTTAGCTGAACGATCGGAATTTGTCATTGTTCAGCCTACCAGTATTGGAACGTGGATTTTGGCGGATGGAGCCAACTTCCCACGAATTTTTTTAAAAAATTCGTGGGAAGCTGTTTTTATCAGTGCAAATCCGCGTTCCAGCAGAGCATGCTATTTCTCCACCACCTCCAACTTCAGGAAATGGGTCGAACAGGAAATGCAAGGGTCGTAGTTGCGGATGGCTTGCTCGCATTGCCAGGTCAGTTCATCCAGGGGCAGCTCTATGCGCGGCGTCACGAAATTCCAGAGATCCTTCTCGATGGTCGCCTGGTTCTGGGACGTGGGCGGTGTGATCTTAGCAGACACGATCAGCCCTTGATCGTCCAACTCGTAGCGATGATAGAGGATGCCCCGGGGCGCTTCCGTGCAGCCGTAGCCGACCCCCGCGTGGACCTCCACCTGGGCGTAGGGGTGGTCCGGCATTGGATAATCGGCCAGGATACGTAACGCCTCGTCCACGGCCTGGAGCGTCTCCACGCTGCGGACGATGATGCTCTGAAACTGGTTGCGACAGATCGTCCCCAGACCCGCATCCTTGGCCGCCTCCTGCGCCAGCGGCGTCAGACGGTCAAAGTTGAGGCTGTAGCGGGCCAGCGGACCGACCAGATAGTTGCCGCGCGCGGGGATGCGGGCGTGGAGCGCGGTGGAATGGGCCACGTGCTCTTCGATGAAGTGGTCTTCATAGGCGGAGATGGGGATATCCAGCCCCCGGTTGGAGACCAGTCGCCCTTCGTTGAACGGATACTCGTCCGGGTGACGGAGGGCGACGAATTCGTAATCCTGCTCGAAGTCAGGGAAGTCCAGCGTTCCCGTCCACTGAACCAGGGCCAGCGCGGCCTCTCTGGCCCACTTCAACTCTTCGATGAGGTCTCGCCACTCCCGAAGGCGCGGGATGCGGTAGAAGCCGCCGATGCGTACGTTGACCGGGTGGATCTCCCGCCCGCCCAGCAGGTTGACGATGCTGTTGCCGGCCTTCTTGAGCCGCAGCGCCATCTCCACCACGTCCGGGTGATCGGCGGCCATCCGGATCGCGTCCTCGTAGCCCAGGAAGTCGGGCGCGTGAAGCATGGCCACATGGAGCACGTGACTCTCGATCCATTCGCCGCAGTAGAGCAGCCGGCGCAGGGTGCGGATGGCCGGCTCGATCTTCACGCCCAACGCGTCCTCCATGGCGTAAGCCGAACTCATCTGGTAGGCCACCGGACAGATGCCGCAGATGCGCGCAGTGATGTCTGGCGCCTCGTCGTAGCGGCGGTCGCGCATGAAGGCCTCGAAAAAGCGGGGTGGCTCGAAGATGCGCAGCTTTACATCTTCTACCTTGTGGTCTTTGATTTCGACGGTCAGCGCGCCTTCGCCTTCGACGCGCGCCAAAGTGTCGACCTGGATGGTTTTGGTGGCGCCATTATCCTTTGATTGGTTCATGCTTCTTCTCACCTTCGACTGGTTCATGCTTTTCACTCTCACGGCGGAATGGCTCGGCGTAGGCGTTGAACGTGCGCAGGGCGCGGATCAGATTGTCGCTCTCCACCTCAAGCTGATCGATCCACCAGTGGCCCAGCGCATCGGCGTTGGGCGTTTCCATGGGGCCGAAACAGCCGTAGCAGCCCCGGTTGTAGGCTGGGCAGATCGCGCCGCAGCCGGCCTGGGTGACCGGGCCGAGGCAGGGGATCCCCTTGGCGACCATGACGCAGGACGTTTCCCGCATTTTGCATTCCATACAAACGCTGTACGTGGGAACATTGGGCTTGCGCCGGTTGAGGAAGGCGTTGATCACCTCCAGTAACTGGCGTTTGTTGATAGGGCAGCCGTGTAGTTCGAAATCGACGAAAATGTGTTCGGAGATGGGCGTCGACTTGGCCAGCGTGCTGATATACTGGGGGGAGGCGTAGACGGTCGCCACATACTCCTCTACGTCGGCATAGTTGCGCAGGGCCTGGATGCCGCCGGCCGTGGCGCAGGCGCCGATGGTGATCAGATAGTCGGACTGGGCCCGCACCTCGCGAATGCGCTCCACGTCCTCCGGCGTGGTGATGGAGCCTTCCACCAGGGAAAGGTCATACGGCCCGTCCATGGTCGCCCGGCTCGCCTCCAGGAAGTAGGCGATCTCCACCGCGCCCACAACCGCCAGCAGTTCGTCCTCGCAGTCGAGCAGGCTGAGTTGGCAGCCGTCGCACGAGGCGAACTTCCAGACGGCCAGCCGCGGTTTGCGTTTCGTCAACATGGTTACACCTCCCACTTTCCAAAGAAACGTTGCATGCGGTCGAAGCGGAAGATCGGTCCGTCCTTGCAGATGAAGAAGGGGCCGAACTGGCAGCGTCCGCACATGCCCACGCCGCACTTCATGTTGCGTTCCATGGAGAGGTAGATGCGTTGCAGCGGCAGGCCCCGTTTACGCAGCGCCTGTACGGTGAAGCGCATCATCACCTCCGGCCCGCAGACCATGGCGATGGCGTTATCCGGGTCGAAGGGAGACCGGGGGATCAGGGTGGTCACCACACCCACGTTGCCCCGCCAGTCGCCGGTGGCCCGGTCCACCGTCACGTGGACCTCCAGATCGAAGCGGGCCCGCCATTGCTCCAGCTCCTCCCGGTAGAGCATCTCCTCCTGGGTGCGGGCGCCGTAGAGGAGGATGATTTTGCCGAAGTCGGCCCGGTTGGCCAGCAGGTGGTAGAGGGCCGGCCGCAGGGGCGCCAGCCCGATACCGCCGGCCACCAGGACCACATCCCGATCCCGGGCCTCCTCCACCGGCCAATGGTTGCCGAAGGGACCACGCACGCCCAGCATGTCGCCGGGTTTGAGCGCGTCCATGGCATTGGTGACCACACCCACGTTACGGGTGGTGTGCACTAACGCATCGGGTGCGTTGGGGTCGCCGCTGATGGAAATGGGGATTTCGCCAGTCCCAAAGACGTAAAGCATGTTGAACTGGCCGGGAGCAAAGCCGTTCATGCCCTCGGCCGGCTCCAGGGTCAACGTAAACGTATCGTCGTTATCCTGCCGCCGATCCACAATGCGACAACGGTGGGGCAGCATCGGATCATGATTCTGCATACCCTCTATCTCCTTAGCCTGCTATTTGAGCGAATAGACGTCCAGCAGTTGCATGCGCGCCGCCTGCAAGCGCTGCGTCATGACGCTGGCGAAGCGTTTCATGAGTTCGTAGCCCAACTCATGGTCCTGTTGACATTTTTCCCGCAGGCAGCGTGCATCGAAGGCCACTGCCTGGGTCTGCTCCAGCGCTCGTGCGCTGAATTGCCAGATGTAAGGCGGGAAGAGCCAGGACCAGCCCAATACATCGCCTTCATTGATCGTCAGTACGGGGACGATCCCCCGGTGGGGCACATGGATGTCCAGCGAGATCCGGCCGCGTCCGATCAGATAGAAGCGGTTGGCTTGCTCCCCTTCCCGGAAAATCGTCTCCCCCTCCTGATAGCGGACGTACCCCGCGCACTCGATCAGTTCATCGACGTGCGCTCTCTGCATGTCGGTGAAAAATGGATGGCCGTTGACAATATCTTCGATGGTCAGCATCCTTGTCCTCCTTGAACAGTCAATCGCCCATAACCTGTCGCGCGCCGCCCGCTTCCGCCTTTTGCTCGGCGGCCCGGATCGTCGCCACTTCCTGGGTCAGATCGATCCCCACCGGGCACCAGGTGATGCAGCGCCCGCAGCCCACGCAGCCCAGGGTCCCGAACTGGTCGACCCATGTGGCCAGCTTGTGGGTGAGCCATTGCCGGTAGCGAGCTTTGCTGCTGCTGCGCACGCTGCCGCCGTGAATATAGGAGAAATCGAGACTGAAGCAGGAGTCCGTCCTGCGCCAGCGTTCGGCCTCCTGCCCCGTGAGGTCGGTCACATCCTCCACCGTAGAGCAGAAGCAGGTAGGGCAAACCAGGGTGCAGTTGGCGCAGGAGAGGCAGCGAGCAGCCACATCGTCCCAGTGGGCGTGCTCCAGGTTGCGATAGAGCAACTCTTTGACGCCGTTGGCGTTCAGCTTGCGGCCCATGTGGTCTGCAGCCCCCGCGATCTCGCATTGGGCCATCTCGATCTCCCGGCCCATGGCGGGCCGGTGAGGAACGACCGACATCACCTGTGCACCGGCTTTGCTGCCAATGTCGACGACGAAGTGGTGGGCGCCGCCGGTCACAATTTCCGTCATGGCTAGATCATAGCCGGCGTCGGCCTGGGGGCCGGTCCCCAGGGAGGCGCAGAAACAGGTCTCTCCGGCCTCGGTGCAGTTCATGGCCACGATGAACGCCTGCTCCCGACGGGCGTTGTAGGTCTGATCCACGTACGCACCGCCCGTGAACACTCGGTCCTGGATCTGGATGGCGTGCAGCTCGCAGGCGCGCACGCCGATGAACGCGTACCGGGGCGCTTCCTCCTTGTCGGGGATGATCTCGAAACCGTCATCAGTGCGACGCGCGCGCCAGAGTCGCTGCAACGGAGGGCGGAGCCACGGCTTCCAACTGTGTGCACCGGGAATGTAGCCGAAAAGGGCGTCGTCCCCGCGTCGGCGCAGCCGGTAGGTCCCGGGCCCCTGTTCATCCGTCCAGCCCGCGGGCAGGTCGGCGACCGAAGTCACTTCATCGTAGATGATGGTCCCTTCGCTCAGCGTGGGACCGATGGTGCGATAGCCTTGGGCGCGGAGCGCGTCGAGGAGTTCCTGGAAGTCCTCGCGACGCAGGATGACGGTTGCGCCAATGCTCACTTGCCCTGAGGTTTGCATGGCCTGCTCCTTTCCCTTCTGGTCTATGCTATTGCGTTGTCAACTATGCTATTGCGTTATTAAATTATACACTAGTTTTGCGATTGAGAAAAATTTCACTAATACCTTATCTGAAGAGGCGCTCGGAAGACAGGGGCATTCTTCATGCAATTGGGGGGTCAAATGTCCCAAACGACGAATGACCAATGACAAACGACCAACGCCAGGCTGCGTGCGCCCGAAGCGTTGGTCGTTTGTCATTGGTTATTCGTCGTTCGTCGCTCTACCCCTGCGCCTGGAACTCGGCCTGGATTGCCTCCACTTGCGCTTGCAGCCAGGCCGCGGCCTCTTCAGGCGTTGTGCCGTCGATGACGATCTGGCTGATGGCCTGGGGGATCAATAATTGCGTTTGCAACTTACCGATGGCCAGCCGTTCGCTGGGACCATATTCCGGACGGAAAATCCAGCGGTTCATGACGTCGTAGCCGCTGGCGATGTGACCCAGGGTCGCGTCCGAGTAGTAGGTGAAGACGGGGCTGAGCGCGGTCCAGTCCTGGATAGCGCTCTTGAGGACCGGGACTTTGCCCAGGGGCGCGGTTTTGATGATGTCGTAGTAGCCCTTGGTCAGGAAATAGGCGGCCACGGCCTGGGTTTCAGGCGGCGCGTCTTTGAGGATGGCCAGGGTCACCAGTTGGCCGTAGGAAGCCGAGCCATTGGGGCCGACCATGCCGGAGGCGAAGCCCGTCTTGCCCGCCAGGCCATCCACAGCGATGGGCACGCGGGTCCCATCCTTTCGTTCCGACCCCTCTACCAGATCGTCCATGATATAGGTGCTGTAGAAGAGCATGGCCGATTGGCCGCTCTCGTACGCTTCCCGGGCGCTGTACAGCCCCTGGGGCGCGGGCGGGGAGCAGCGTTGCAGATCGGTGTAAAAGCGCAGGGCCTCGATCATCTCCGGCGTGTTCATGGTCACATTGCCGTCGTCATCGAAGGGCCAGGCGTTGTTGGACATGGCCACCTCTTCGAAGACCTGTTCCACGTAGGTCTGGCTGGGATCGGTGGGCAGGACCAGGGCCGCGGGAACCGCCCTGGACGCCACCAACTGGTCGCAGGCCGCGTTGATATCCTCCCAGGAAACAGGATTGGTCAGGCCATTCTCTTCGAAGAGGTCCCGACGATACCAGAGAGCCTGGAGCCAGCCGTCGTAGGGGACGGCGAAGGCCTGTCCGGTGGTGGGGCTGGTCACCATCTCCAGGGGGCGCTCCCGGAAGTCGTCCCGGCCCACCGCGTCCACGACCGTGTTGGCTGCGTTGGCGTCGATCAGGTTGCTGGCCACCAGCGCAGCCAGGGATTCCATGCCGACGCGGGCTAGGTCAGGCCCTTCGCCATTGGCCACGGCCGCGGTCGCCCGCTCCGTGAAGGATTCCTCGTCCACAGGGGTGATGCGCACTTCCACGCCGGGGTTTTCGGCCATGAAGCGCAGGGCCACGGCTTCATAAACGGCGATGCGCGAAGGTTCGGTGTCGCCGGTCCAGAAGTCGACCACCACCGGCGCACTGACAGATTCGGTTACTGTATCGATGGCCGCCAGCGCCGCCGTCTCTGTCAGGGTCTCTGTCTCTGTGATGACCTTCGTTGCGCCCTCTGTCGCGACCTCGTTTGTGGGCGCGGGTTCACTCTCCAGGGCGGTGGTTGACTCCGGCTGGGCAGGCTCCGCGGCAGTGGGCGCGGCCTGGGGGGCTTCCGTGGCTGCGGGCGGGTTGGGGGTGGCCGTGGGGGCGGGCGTGGATTTGCGGCCACAGCCGGCCAGGGCGATCAGAGCCAGCGTCAACAGGCTGGCGATCAGCAGACGTTTCATGGGATATCACTCCTCGGTATGCGGGCGAAACGACAGAATGTCGTCAATTATAGTGACAATCATGGGAATACGCGAATTGGGGGGCGGCATGTAAGGCGTATCCTGGGAATTAACGTCCAGTCCGCAGATGATAACGGCAATTGTAGTGAAGTCGAAGTATCTGCTCAACAAACTGAGGAGAAACCGACTTTTGGTGACCTCGCGACTTGAAAAAACAGGTTGCGGCGCGACGGAGAATATGATATGGTGGCAATCGCCATGGCCGTTCTTCGTCTGCAACTATTGGGCGCTTTTCAAGCCACCGTAGATGACGCCCCGAACACCGCGTTTCGCTCCAACAAAACCCGGGCGCTGCTGGCCTATCTGGCGCTCAATGGCGGGCGCGCCCACACCCGCGATGCGCTGGCCACCCTCCTCTGGGGCGACTATGCGCAGCCGGCCGCGCGCGCCAGCCTGCGCCAGGCCATCGCCAACCTGCGCCAGGTCGCTGCCCCGCTGCTGGACGCCCAGCCGCCGGCCCTGTTCATCACCCGCCAAACCCTTCGACTGGAGACCGATCACCCCGAAGTGTGGGTGGATGTACTGGCCCTGGGCCATCTGCTGGAGCGGGTGCAAACCCACGAACACGCGAACGCCGCCTGTTGTTCCCAATGCCGTTGCTGGCTGGAAGGGGCCGTCTCCCTCTATCACGGCGACTTCCTGGCCGGCCTGGAATTGGAGGACGCCCCCGCCTTCCAGGCCTGGCGCCTCATGCAACAGGAATCCCTGCACCAGCAGATCCTGGAGGCGCTGCAAAGCCTCAGCGTCAGCTACGCGGCCATGGACGACCTCACCCTCCAGGCCAACGCACTCCGCCGTCTGCTGCACCTGCAACCCTGGCACGAAGGCGCGCACCGGGCGCTGATGGACGCGCTGGCCCGCGCGGGGCAGCGCACGGCCGCGCTGGCCCAGTACGAACGCTGCCGGGAAATACTGGCCGACGAACTGGGCGTGGAGCCGGCCGCGGAAACCACCGCGCTCTACCGCCTCATCCAGGCCGAAGCCCTTCCCGCGGAGACGCCTCCCCACCCGTCCGCGGAACGCCCCGCGCCAGACCACAACCTACCTCCGCCCGCCACGCCCTTCATCGGCCGGGACGCGTTGCTGGCCCAGGTGGTCGCCGCGCTGTCAGAATCCGACGCCCGGCTGCTGACCCTGCTGGGGCCCGGCGGCGCGGGCAAAACGCGGCTGGCCCTGGAGGCCGCGCGCCAGCTCCTGCCCGCCTTCGCCCACGGCGTCTGGTTCGTCCCCCTGGCCGACGTCACCCTGCCGCCCCGGGACGACGACGCCCGCCAGGCGTTGGCCATGGCCATCATCGACCACCTGGGGCTGACCCTTCAACGCCCTGACGACCCGTGGCTCACCCTCGTCGCCTACCTGCGCCACAAAGAGGCCTTGCTGATCCTGGACAACCTGGAGCGCCTGCTGCCGTTCGCGGCTTCCTTCACGGTCGCGCTGCTGGACGCCGCGCCCCGCCTCTCCCTGATCGCGACCTCCCAGGCGCGGCTGCGCACCGGGGCCGAACAGGTGATGATGGTCGACGGGCTGGCGTTGCCGGCCGGCGAAGAGAGGGACCTGGCATCGGCCATGCAGAACGGCAGCATCGCCCTCTTCGTCGAACGGGCCGGCCGCACCCTGGCCGGCTTTCAACTGGACGCCGACGCCCTCCCGGCCGTGGCCCGCATCTGCCGCCTGGTGGGGGGCCTGCCCCTGGCCATCGAGTTGACGGCTGCGCTCACCGACCACTTCACCCCCCAAGAGATCGCGGCCACCTTGGACGAGGACATGACCTTGCTGACCGAATCGCCAGGAGTCACGGACCTGCCGCCCCGCCAGCAGAGCGTGCAGGCCGCCTTCGACTACGCCTGGCGGCTGTTGGAAAAACCGGAACAGGAGATGCTGGCCCAGATCAGCCTCTTCCGCGGGGAGTTCAGCCGGGACGCCGCGCTGGCAGTCAGCCGAGGATCGCTGACGTCGCTGGCTGCGCTGGTGGATCGCTCGTTGCTGCGGGTGGTCCGCCCCGGGTGCTATGTGCTCCATGCGCTGGTGCGCCACTTCGCCCTGGCAGCCCGTCCGGATCTTCACGCGGCGGCGTCGACCCGCTACAGCCGCTTTTTCGCCGACTTCCTGCAGCAACAGCACCCCAACCTGCAAGGGCCTCGTCAGCGCGCGGCCATCACCGCCGTCCGCCAGGATCTGGACAACATCCGCCACGCCTGGGAAATGGCCGTGGCCGCCGCCCGGGTCTCGACGCTGGACGCCATGCTGCCGCCGCTGGTCACCTTCTTCAGCGACAGCGGACGGGTGGCCGCCGGCGCGGCCCTCTTCACCGCCGCGACCGACGGGCTGGCTCCCCTGGCGCAGCGGGAGGAGGCCGCCGCCCGCTTGGCGGCCCGGCTGGACCTCTGGCGCGCCTTCTTCATGGGCGAGATGGGCGAGATGGAAGCGGCTGTGGCCCTGCTCCACCGGGCCCTGCCCAGGCTGGAACGTTTGGGGGATCCTGGGGACGTGGCCCATGGCCAGCGAATCCTGGGCAGCTTTGAAACGAGGCTTGGCCAACTGAAGCGGGGCGTCGCCCGCCTGAAGCAGGCCCGGCAGGCTTTCGCAGCCATGGGGGACAAGGACGGCCTGGCCAAAACCCTCTCCGCATTAGGACACGCCTGGGAGACCCAGGGCGAGTATCAACAGGCCCAGGACGCCCTGGCCCAGAGCCTGATCATGCTGCGCCAGTTGGGTGCGTCCCAATCCCTGGCCAAGGGGTTGAACAACTATGGCCTGCTCAGCCACCGGCTGGGGGCGTACGAGAAGGCGGAGACGGCCCTGCGCGAGGCGGTGGCGCTGAACGAGGCCGGCGGCAATCAGCCCTCCCTGGGCGCGTCGCTGGCCAACCTGGGTCTGGTCCTGGCGGCCCGGGGCGAGTACGCTGACGCGGAGGCCTCCTTCAGGCGGGCCCTGGCCATCCAGCAGCACGAGGGCAACCAGATCCGGGTGGCCATCCTGCACAACAACCTGGGGGACGTGGCCAACGCCCAGGGGCGACATGAGGAGGCCCTGGCCCATCTCCAGGAGAGCCTGATCCTCAAGGCGGAGATGGGCGACGAACGGGGACGGGTCTTCTCACTGGTCCACCTGGGCCGCACCCGCTGGTATCTGGAGCAGCCGGACGCCGCGCTGACAGCCTACCGGGAGGCGCTGATCCTGGCGCGCAAGCTGGCCATGAAACCCCTGGCCCTGGCCGCGTTCACCGGCCTGGCGGAGATGGCGCTGGTATGGGATGCGACCTCGCTTTCAGAGCAGATGCTGAGGCTGGCCGCACACTATCCGTCCTCCTGGCGGCGGGTCCGCGATGAGGCCGAAGCCATCGCGGCCGCCCGTCGTATCTCCCTGGCTCCTCTGCCCGACCCGCCGCCCCATCCAGATGAGATGCTGGAGGAGGTGCTCGACAAGGCGTTGCAGGCCATTGGGGGAAATATCGACTGAGGCTATTCCCAGAATTCACGTCCCCGGCACGGGCCAGATGTACTTTGGTATGCGTTGAAACCTGTGGCCCGTGCCGGGGACGTTATAGGAGCAAGCCCTCCCGATCACCGGGTGACCAGCGGCAGGAAGACCGCCCGCTTGGGGACGGGCGCGACGCCAACCCCCACGGTGATGGTTCCCTGGCTGGTGGCGACGCCGTCACTGACGGTATAGGTGAACGCGTCCTGGCCGATGAAGCCGGGATCGGGGGTGTAGGTGATGCTCCGCTCGCTGAAGGTGACCTGGCCGTGTTGGGGCTGAGAGACGTCGACGATGCGCAACTGGGCCCCCACATCGTTGGTGAGCGCGCGGATGGTCACGGCGTCGCCCGCGGTCGTTGTGGCCTGGTCGTCGTTGGCCTGGACCGTCGCACCGGTGCGGTTGCCATTGGCGCAGTTGGCCATGGCCTGGGCGTCCAGGCGCTTCAGCCCGGCGCTGTTGTTGCCCAGCGCATCGGTCACCGACACGTCGGGGACGATGTAGTCCAGCACCGGGTAGCGGGTCTCCATGCCGAAGGTGGAGGTCTCGATGAGCTCGTAGTAGTAGGGGCGCATCTCATACGCGCACGCCAGCACCCACGGCTGCCCCTCGTAACCGGAGGGGAAGCCATTCACCCGGCCGCCGAACTCCAGGGCGTCGGTCCAGGAGGTCTTGACCGTGTACTCTGCGGTGGTTCCGGTGGTGAACGAGCGGCCGTAGCCCACCTGCATCTGGAAGATCGCGCCGGCAGAGTAGTCGAACTCTGCACCGATGCTCGTTTCATGGGTGAGCGAACGGGTGGCGAAGGAGCCTCCCTGGTTGTAGCTGCTATAGGTCCAGTTGACGCCCGCATTTCCCAGGGAAACCAGCTCGCCCTGGAGCGCGCCATCCGCGTACCCGGTGCGATTCCACAGCAGGTTACCCCGCACTTCCACCCAAGGCCAGGTGGTCTCCGGCGTGGTTCCCAGGGGGTTGTACATCTGCACCTCGAACACGCCATCCGTCTCGCTTCCCTTCTCGCGGACGTTCACCGGGTAGCGGTCCGGGTTGACCTGGTTGGTCCCAAAGATCTGCACCTCGCCCAGGGAGAGTTGCGCATCGGGCAGCGCCCGTTGCACGCGCACGAAGCGTCCCTGCACCGGCTGGGGCGGCGCGCTCCCGTCCAGGGTCAGGAAGGTGGTCACCTGGCCCAGGGGATCCGCGGCCGTCACGTCGGGCAGCGAGTCGGCGAAATCGGCCAGGGAGAACGCGTAGACGTCGGGCCGGGCCATCAGCGCAGCAGGATCGCCCTCCTCGGCCATGGTGCGGAAGTCCGTGGCGCTGATCAGGACGTAGATGTGGTCCAGTTGGTTGGGGCAGGCGTTCAGGTCGGTGCAGCTCAGCCAGTCGGTGCGGTTCCAGAGACGCACCTTGGAGATGGGCTGCACCCGCCCCAGGTCGATCTGCCACCAGGGGTTGTCCTGGCGCGCGGTGGTGGCCACCGAGTCGTTGGCCGGGCTGCTGAACAGCACGCCGTCCACGGCCCGGTCCGCTCGCTGGTTGTCCAGGGTGGAGGACTGGACCGCGAAATCGCCCCGGAAGAGCCCCAGGCTGGCCCAATCCCGGGCCACGGGGGTCCAGGTCAGGGTCTGGTTGACGCCGTCCGCCTGCAAACCCCAGGTGTTATCCCAGGCGTCCAGGTTCGTGGTCAGGCGGGAGCTGCTGACGTAGTCGCAGTTGCGCAGGAACGCATCCGGGATGGTGACGCCATTCTGGGAGAGCGCGTAGGCGTAGCAGTTGTAGCGGGTGTTCTCGAAGATCACGAAGTCGTCATTGCCCGTGCGCTGGACGCTCAAGGACTCACCGAAGCCTGTGGTCTCGCCGCTGGCGCTGCTGCGGGTCTTGGTCTCGGCCGCGGAGACCTTGGCGCTGACCTGGAGGCTGGCGATCCCGATGTTGCCGCCTACGGAACCGCCGAAGTAGCCTGACACGGTGTCGCTGCGGTAGTAGGTGAGGGCGGTGGTCTCGGCCGTTTCGGCGGCCAGGGTGCGCCCGATGGCCACGCCCTTGAAGACGTCACCCTGGAGCTGGCCCCAGTAGGGCGGGGCAAAGCCCACGGCCGTCACCCGCTGTTCGGTGACCTCCTTGCATTCGGCGCTGTAGATGGCTTTGATGGCGTCGTTGTCCCGGTCCCCCACGGCCACGGCCGTCTTCCCCGTCAAGTCTGTGGGGGTCAGGTTCACCCGTTGGCCGGCCGGCAAGTCCGGCGCATCGGCCATCAGGTCCCCCAAGGTGAGGTAGAGGACCTCCAGGCCGCGACCGTCATCCAACGCGGCTACGATCTCCTGCTGGCCGTCGTTGTCCAGGTCGGCCACGGCCAGGGAGAGGTCCCCCGCCTGGCTGCGTTCGGTGTTATTGGTGATCCACTGTTCATAGCGCGCGAGCACAGGGTCCGGCGTATCCATCTTCTCCGCTCGCCAGACGTCGACGCCGAAGCCGGCGGGGTAGTCCTCGCCGCCTACGCTGCCAAAGCCCACTACGATCTCCTCCGGGCTGACGCCTATTCCGTCTTCCAGCTTGCCGTCCACGTCCCCCGTGGCCAGGGCGAAGTTGGTGATCCGGGCCTGGATGGTGGCGTCCAGCGCGGGCAGGCGGGAGAAGGTTTCCATGACAGGGTCGTAGCCGTAAAGGAAGAGGCGGATCTGGGGGCTGATGTCCGGTGCGTCGGGATCATAGGTGTCGGCCGCGACCACAATCTCATCCCGGAAATCGCCGTCTATTCGCACCGGCGCGACCTGCACGTCCCGGAAGGTCCCGGCGTTGAACGTGTCCGCGGCCAGCACGCGCAGCTTGTCGGCCCAGTTATTGGCGTCACCGCCGCTGCTGTAGGCCGGGTCATAGGTGAGCAGGATCACCTCGATGGTCTCCCGCTTTTCATCCAGGAGGGTGACGATGATGTCGTCCTGGAGGTCGCCGTTGATGTTGCCCACGGCCACATCCAGGCTGCTGGCGTGGGCGCGGACGCCGGCGGTGGAGAGGAGGGTGGCCAGGGGGATAAGGGTCCCGTTGTTCACCGCGCCATCCCAGACGGCCAGGGTGAGCGCGCCGGCGCCGTCATCCACTGCCGCCAGCACCACCTGCTCGCGCTGGTCGTCCGCGCCCAGGATATTGCCGGCGGCCGCGGCCAGGTGGCTGTAGCCGCTATCGCTGAGCTGGCTGTAGGCGACCGCGTAGAGGGAGTCGAAAACGGCCACATAGTAGCCGGGTCGGGCCGCGTCGCCGCTGACGAAACTCTGCACCATCTCGGTCTGGCCGTCGCCATCCAGGTCCGCGGCCACGGCCGTCTGTTCCCGAATGCTCCGCCCCCACGGCTGGCTCCCTTCCAGGAAAAAGTTCTGCTCCAGCAGCATGGGATCCACCGGGCTGGGCTGCACGTCCAGGGAGATATTGGCCAGGCGATTCTGTGCGATCCCGCTGCTGGTGTAGCCCACAAAGATCTCGCCCTCGCCAAAGAGATCATAGCTGCTGCCGAAGGGGTTGCCGACACAGGCCGGGGCGGCCAGGGCCAAGGCTGGCTCCAGCCACCACTTCGCGTCCGCACTGAGCGGCAACGCCGAGCCTTGCCAGGCCAGCACCAGCAAGGCTAGTATCAGCAGCCGCACCCGCCGCCCGCGTTTTTCGCCTCTTGATCGTATCTGCTCAATAAACCGGGAGAGAAATCGGGTTTTTACGAATATCTGTAGCCTCTGAAGTGGCGACGTGAAAAACTCGGTTTCTTTCGTCGCGTAATGTTGAGATGATACTCCTGATCGTCGATAGCCGTTCGCAGCCATGGTCTCATTCCCTCCTGGTGATACCGATAGAGATCGCATTGATATAGACCGCGGATTGGGCTGATCGGGGCGGATTTTTTGAAAAATCCGTTGAATCCGCCCAATCCGCGGTCTATACACATGCGCGATTTTACCCGGTCCACCGTGACGAGAACGTGACGAACATGCGATGGAGTCGCTTTCTCCCATACGCGACAAGGCGGCGCATTCCGGAAACGCCGCCTGTAGCAAAAGGCATGCCGACGATGACTAAAACCCGTCCCCCGGAATTGGAGGACGATCGGGAGCCTGATCCAAAATCGCTTTGAATACTTCCCGATCGGCTCTTCCCGCTCGTTGGGACAAAGGGATGAAGAATACTATCCCGACCAGGGCAATCCAACCGATCCAGTCGCCAAGGCGAACGGCGAGCGCATCCTCCGTTCCCAGAGGTGCATCGGCAACCACAACCTGATCCGCCTTGTCACCGCCTGGCGTGATCGCAGCCGCGATGATTCGCCCGTATGGATCAATGACCACCGAATTGTTTCCGCTGCTATCGGATTTGACCATGGACACGCGGTTCTCAATCGCGCGGAAGACCAGATGGAGGTAATGCTTTGTGGCAATCTCAGGCCAGTCGCGTGAGGGGACCAGGATCAGCTGTGCGCCATTACGGATGACCTTACGAGCCGTATCGGTAAAATCGAGGTCGTAACAGATGATCGCGCCAATTCGGCCCAGCGGCGTATCGTACACCGGATATGTCCCGCGCGTTGGGCTGTTCTCCCCGGCGAAGGTGACGGGATGATCTTTACCGTAGACGCCCAGAAACTCTCCGTCAGGCGCCAGCAAAGTGGTTTCGTTGCGCCAGATTTTGTCTGTCACGCTGACAAAGTAGCCCAGCGCCAGATACGCATTGGTTTCGGCTGCCAGTTGGCGGAATTCGGCCGTGTTTGTGACCTGGGGATCGCCTTCAATCGCCACCTCCGGCCAGACAACGATCTGCGCGCCCTGCTGAGCCGCCTGACGGCTGAGTTCAGCGAATTTGTCCACCGAGTGCCAGGGAGGCGTCCCTGCATCATAGTGCAGCGCGGCGACTCGAACTGTCGGCGTAGTAGGCGTGCGCAAGAGAACCAGACTGATGCTGATCCACGCAACCAGTGCAACGAGTAGTCCCAGACCCCAGTTGCGCACCGGCCGGCGAGGGGCTGAACATCCGGGTCCGGTTTCCATCGCTTGTCGAAGAGGTATAGCGCACCCAGCCCCACCCCATAGTTGACGAACATGATGAGCAGGCCGAGGCCAAAGATGCCAATCACCTTGTCACGCTTGGCCGCCATTGATGTACTGGAAGAGGCGCGGGCCGGCGGGGTTGTAGCTGCTTTCGGGCAGGCTGGACTTGTCCAGAAGGCGGAAGGGTTCGGATCCGTGGCGCGCGCCGCGACGCCGGCCTTCCTGCTGGATGTCGGCGATTGGGTAGAGGTAGTGCTGGTTGAGCAGGTGTCCCCAGGCGCCGGGGTGGACGTAGCGCGGGCCTTCGATGTGGATGCGCCAGTGGTCGGGGCGGGGGGCCTGCATGCCCAGCCGGGCCACCACGTCGAACTCGTTGCCGAAGTGCTCGATCCAGGGGATGGGCGGCTGCTTGTCGGTGGGCGGCTGGAAGTAGCGCATCTGGTTGGCGCAGGTGGCGAAGCTGTAGACCTCCAGCTTGGCCAGCTCTGACGGCTCCAGGGGATCGAAGTCGTCCAGGTTCAGGGGCGAGTCATCTGGGTAGACGAACTCAGGCTCCACATACCAGGGCGCGGCCGCGGGTTGGGGCTGGCCCATGATGGCCGCCAACTGCGCGTCCAGGCTGGCTGTGCGCTCGGTGATGGCCGAGAGCATGCGCAGCACGTTGGCCATGATGATGGTCCCCTGGGAGTGGGCGATGACGACGACCTTGTGTTTGTGGGGACTCTTCAGCGCGTCGTAGATGGCGGGAAAGGCCTTGGTCGCGGGTTCGGTGGTGTGGGCCCACTGCTTGCCGAACGCGCACTGGATCAGGTCGATCAACGCCGAATCGGTCGAGTTCTGGATCAGGGTGATGGGACGGTGGAAGAGATAGGCCAGGCAGGCGGCGTTGATGTGGGCGACCACGTCGTTGGTCATGATGCCGTTGATGAAGAACCAGGCTTCATCGGGAAAGGAGGTGTAGCTGCCGTAGTGATCGGGCCGCTGGAGGACCACGGTGGGCTGCCAGAAGATGTTGTTGCAGACGGGCGGCCCAAAGCGGGGCGGGGTCATGGGCAGGGA
>JAJRVT010000084.1 GCA_024277175.1 Chloroflexota bacterium
ACAAATACAAGTAGCTGTACAGAATTTCTGGAATGAGTAAGTCCATCATCTCCCTCCGGTGAAAGATTCTCTATTATTATCTTTTCACCGGAATCGGCTCGATGGCAAATCTGGCAGGCAAAAGTGCAAAAGTATAGTCAAAAAAACCCGGTCATCTCCACCTAATCGTCAAATTCATGTCCTATAAAACCCAGAATTCATACAGAGCGCAAACGGCGCGCTGTCGTCAGACTAACGCGGCCGTAGTATGCTAGGGATGACGCAAAGATAAAGCATGTGATGATCGCGTCGTGAGGTGTTCGAGATGGTTAGAGTGAATGGGATGACAACAGATAAAGCGACGGCCTGGCGGATCCGGGACGAACTGGCCGCACATCCCCTGCTGGGGGGAGCCACCGCCCAGATCAGCGTTTCCGCGGGCGCGGACGGCGTGGTGTTGACGGGCTGGACGTCCGACGAGGCATTGCTGGAGATCGCGGCGCGCCTGGCTGCACGCGCCGCCGGCCGCCGCCCCATTCATTTCCAGGTGCAGCCCCGGCGAACGGCCGAGGAACGGACTCTGCCTTGTTCAACGTGATGGACCACGGATTGGGCGGATGGCGCTCGCTTTGCGCCTAATTCGCGGTCTATCACGCGCTAACAAAAAACTTACAGGACGCATATTCGTCGATAACGGAGCGCTAGTGTGGATCATATACAGAGGCGCTATGCTGGTGACCAGAATCATGATGAACGCATCGACGCCCGCCTTCATGGCAAGATAGTTGCGCAGACGTCGATAGAAACGATTTTCAAATCAGACTGACGGTACGATAATTTCGAGGAGGAGAACACAATGCGAGTCCACAATACCTATGGCGATGTTATTCGCGACTTTGTGAGCATGGCTGACGCCCTGAATCGCATGAGCGACGCCCGCGGTTACGATTACGCTGCGGCCGGCGGCCACGACGGCGAACAACTCGAACGCGCCCTGCGTCTTCCCCTGGACGCCTGGGCGGACGGCGATGATTTCTTCATCAAGGCCTACCTGCCTGGCGTGGATCCGGACGACGTGGAGATCACGTTCGAGGGCGAGGAACTGACCATTCGCGGCCACTTCCCCTCCCTGGACCCGGATACCGACTACATCAAGCGGGAGCTCTTCCATGGTCCTTTTGAGCGTCGCCTGACCTTCAATGTGCCTGTAGATGTGGAAGGCATCAAGGCCGTCTTCGAAAATGGCCTCCTGATGCTGACCGTGCCCAAGGCCGAGGCCGTGCGCCCGAAGCAGATCAAGATTCAGACCAAGTAGCGAATTGAGTCGGCGCAATGGAACCCGCGGGGCGAACGGATCAGAACGGTCCGTTCGCCCCGCGGGTTTTCTATTTTAGGCGAACATCGCCTTGGAAGTTCGGGCTTCCAGAAGGATCACCGACTAAAACGCGTTTGCCCCCCCGGGGAGGTTGACGCAATCCGCAGCCGTGGTACAATAAACCGCTATATCCCCGGCGTGATCAGGCCAGCGGGCGTTGTTGGGCTGCTGAACCAAATCTCCTCGGAAAACGTCAATAGAATCTGGGAAGAAGAATTACACGCTGGGATAAACGATTCTGATATGCTGATAGCTATCGGCACCCTGCGCTGTCGTATATAGATTAGGGATTGACCCATGTTTCGCAAAATGTATTACGCCGTTGTCGGCGACCCAAACGAGAAGATACTCAACAAGTTCCGGCCCATTGTCGAAGATATCAACGAGTTGGAGCCTCTCTTCGAGAAAAAGAGTGACGATGAGTTGCGCGCCATGACTGCGGAGTTCCAGGCCCGCATCCGGGAGTCAAGCGCTGAGTTGCGCTCCCTGGTGCAAGAGGCTGAAGACGAGTACATGGCCGTCTTGGGCACGGAAGAACAAAAATTCGCGCGCGCCGAATTGAACCGGGTGCGCAAAGAATTGCTCAAGGTCGAAGATAAGGCGCTGGATAAAATCCTGCCGGAAGCCTTTGCCGCGGTGCGTGAGGCCAGCAAACGCACCACAGGCCTGCGCCATTACGACGTCCAGCTATTGGGCGGCATGGTGTTGCACCATGGCTACATCGCCGAAATGAAGACCGGCGAAGGCAAGACCTTGGTCGCAACCCTGCCCCTCTACCTCAACGCCCTGAGTGGACGGGGCGCGCATCTGGTCACGCCCAACGATTACCTCTCCAAGGTCGGCCTACAACTGATGGGACCTATCTACCACCTGTTGGGCCTGAGCGCGGCTGTGATCCAGAACAGCGCCCAGGGGCCGGACAAGGGCAGTTTTATCTACGATCCTGAGTTCCCGGCCGCGGATGATCGCTTCCAGGCCCTGCGCCCCATCACCCGTCACGAGGCCTACCGGGCCGACATCACCTATGGCACCAACAACGAGTTTGGTTTCGACTACCTGCGCGACAACATGGTGCGTGACGTCAGCCGCCTGAGCCAGCGCGAGCTGCATTACGCCATCATCGACGAGGTGGATAACATCCTCATCGACGAAGCGCGCACGCCGCTGATCATCTCCGGCGAGGCCCGTGAAAGCTCCAACTACTACACTCAATTCGCCAACCTGGTCACGAGTCTGCGCCCGGAAGAACACTTTGTGGTCAACGAGAAGGAACGGGTGGCCACGCTGACCGAAGAGGGGATCGCTTTTATCGAAAAACGGCTGGGCATCGAAAATCTCTATACCCCCGAACATTTCGACATGATCCCGTACCTGGACAACGCCCTGCGCGCCTACGCCCTCTACCAGCGGGATAAAGATTACATCGTTCGCAACAATGAAGTGATTATCGTGGACGAGTTCACGGGGCGGCTGATGGAGGGGCGACGTTACAGCGAGGGGCTGCACCAGGCCATCGAAGCCAAGGAAGGGGTCAAGGTCCAGAAGGAGTCCATGACCCTGGCCACCATCACCTTCCAGAACTTCTTCCGCATGTATGACAAGCTGGCTGGCATGACCGGTACGGCTAAGACGGAGGAGGAGGAATTCCAGCGCATCTACGACTTGGAAGTCGTGATGGTGCCCACCTATAAGCCCATCATCCGCGACGATCAGCCGGACATGGTCTATCGCACCGAGGCCATCAAGTTCAAATCGTTGTTGGATGATATTGAAGCCGCGCACAAGCGGGGCCAGCCGGTGCTGGTGGGCACGGTGGCCATCGAGACTAGTGAGCGCATTTCGCAGATGTTGAAGCGGCGAGGCATTCCCCACGAAGTGCTGAACGCCAAGAACCACGAGCGGGAGGCCACCATCATCGCCCAGGCCGGCCACCCTGGCGCGGTCACCATCGCCACCAATATGGCCGGTCGCGGCGTGGATATTTTGCTGGGTGGCAATCCTGAAGGCCTGGCTCGCGATCAACTGCGCAAGGAAGAGATCGACCTGACGGAGATCCCCCAGAACGCCTGGAATCACGCCATCGATATGCTCAAACACGGTCAGGATCCGACGACGGAATACCCGGCCCGCTGGTGCCAGGTATTGGCTCAAAAATGGCGTGAGACTGAGCGGGACAAGGAGAAGGTCAAGGAACTGGGCGGTCTTTATGTACTGGGTACCGAACGTCATGAGGCGCGGCGCATCGACAACCAGTTGCGTGGCCGCGCCGGCCGTCTTGGCGACCCGGGCCGCAGCCGTTTCTATTTGAGCATGGAAGACGAACTCATGCGTCGTTTCGGCGGCGATCGCATCAGCAACCTCATGAGCAAGCTGGGCGTGGAAGACGACATGCCCATCGAGGCCGGCGTAGTCAGCAAGGCCATCGAGAACGCACAGAGCAAGGTCGAAGGCTATAACTTCGACATCCGCAAGCATGTCCTGCGCTATGACGAGGTGGTCAACGAGCAGCGTAATCGCATCTACGAACAGCGACGGCGCATCCTCACCGAGGCCTCGCTAAAGACCTCTGTCCAGGATATGATCGAGGATGAAGTGGCGGCGATCGTCGAACAGTTCACTGCGTCCGAGTACGAGGATGAATGGGGCCTGGAGGAACTGGCCCACGCCCTGGGCGCGATCTTCCCCTTGCCCGACGACTTCTCGATCCAGCAATGGGAGGGGTTGAGCGACGAGGCTATCGAAGAACAGGCCATCAATATGGCGCTTCAGGCCTACGTTGACAAGGAGCGGGAGGTTGGTGAGGAATACATGCGCCTTTCCGAAAAACAGATCATGCTCTGGGCGGTGGACAACCGCTGGGTGCGTCATCTGACCGACCTGGACCGTCTGCGTGAGGGTATCGGCCTTCAGGGCGTGGGCGGCCTGGATCCGCTGGTGGCCTACAAGCGCGAGGCCTTCCAGATGTATTCGGAGTTGATGGACGCCATCCGCAGCGACATCGTCAAGGCGATCTACGCCGTCAAGGCCCGGGAGACCCAACCGGTCATGGTGACGCCCATCGCGCGTAATATCCGCACAAACCGGGGTGGGAACGGCGGCAACGGCGGCAAGCCCAAGACCGTGCGCAAGACCGGACCCAACCTGAAACGCAACGATCTCTGCTGGTGCGGCAGCGGCAAGAAGTACAAACACTGCCACATGAAGAGCGATCGAGCCAAGGCCAGCGGTCGTGAGCAGGTGAAGGCGTGACGACGCGACAAGATGACAGGGTAATGGGTTGGTGAGATTGGAGATTAGGGAGATCGGATTTTCTCAATCTCCAATCTCCTCAATCTCTAATCTCCCCCAATCTCCTTAATCTCCCAATCTCCCAATCTCCCAATCTCCAATCTTCAATCCTCAATTTTTTCTTCCCCATGCCCTCGATTCACCAAATACACGCCCGCAATCAGCGCCACGCCGCCGGCCACATGCCAGGATGTCGGGATCTCGCCCAGAAGCGGGATGGCCCACAGCGCAGTCAGGGCCGGCTGGGCCAGCAGCGTGGGTGAGACGATGGAGGCGGGCAGCGCGCCCAGGGAATAGCTGACCAGTAACTGGCCTAACACCTGGGTCACCAACCCCAATCCTAGAAAACTGAGCCACGTGGTCAGGGAGTAGCCGGTCAACGGGTCTTGGCGCACCAGAGCGGTCAGAAGCAGCAGCCCGGTGGCGCTGACGCCTGCGATCCAAATGGCGGGCAGCGCGGGCAGCTTGCGCCGGCTGCGTTGCATAACCAGCATATACCCGCCGTAGAAGACGCCGGCCATCAGCCCCATGAGTGCGCCCAGCCCCACATGGCCGGAGATGTCCGCGCCCAGGATGGCCGCAGCCCCGGCCATGGCCAGGGCTAACCCCAACCAGAACCGCCGCCCCAGATGTTCGTGGAAGAAGAGCATCGCCCCCAACCCCACCCACAGAGGCGCGGTGTTGGCCATGAGCGTGGGCGTGGCCGCGCCGCTGATGAGGATGCCCGTGTTCCAGAAAATGAGATCGGCGGCGAAGAGGAGGCCCGCGGCCAAGGCGACCAGGGTTTCCCGGCGGGGCGGTGCGCCGTGACGGCGCACATAGCGAAAGAAGGGCCAGGCCAGCGCGATCATGGCGATGGTCTGACGATAGAAACCATTAACCGCACCGGGTGCGTTGGCCCAGCGCACAAGGATGGCGGAGAAGCTGATGCTGAGGATGCCGACGGTGAGGGCGGAGTAGGCCCGCCAGCGGGGCGAACGGGCGCGTTGGCGTTCCATGGCGACGGATAATCTGGACATGGCGGTCTCGCTATCCTTGTCCCTGCGCTAGGCGTAACAGATCGCGCGCGGCCGCGGCAGCAGGCGTCTCGCCATCCATAACCGCAGCTTCCATATCCGGCAGGGCTGCGCGCACCGCGGGATGGCTGTAGAAATAGGCTCGCAACTGCTCCTCCACCAGGGTGTGAAGCCAGTCCCGGCTCTGCTCCCGCCGCCGCTGCTCGAAAACGCCCGAGGTCTGGGTCAGGGACGTGAAGCGTTCCACCACTTCCCACAGGTCAGCCACCCCCGCCCCCGTGTGCGCCGAACAGGTATAAGCCCGGGGCCGCCAGCCCTGGGTGACCGGGGTCAGGTAGTGTAGCGCCCGGTTGTACTTCGCCCGCGCAGCCTTGGCTTTGATCAGGTTGTCGCCGTCTGCCTTGTTGATGGCGATGGCGTCGGCCAGCTCCACCACGCCCCGCTTGACGCCCTGCAACTCATCGCCGGCCCCAGGGATCAGCACCAACAGAAAGAAATCCACCATGGCTCGCACTGAGATCTCGCTCTGACCGGCGCCCACGGTCTCCACCAGGGTGACGTCGAAGCCCGCGGCCTCACAGATGAGCATGCTTTCGCGCGTCTTGCGGGCCACGCCGCCCAGGACGCCGCCCGTGGGCGAGGGGCGGATGAAGGCGTTGGGTTCCCTGGAGAGCCGCTCCATGCGCGTCTTGTCGCCCAGGATGCTGCCGCCGGTCAGGCTACTGGTGGGGTCGATGGCCAACACCGCGACCTTATGGCCTTGCTCGATCAGGTGCATGCCCAGGGCTTCGATGAGCGTGCTCTTGCCCGCGCCCGGCGCGCCCGTGATCCCCACGCGGATGGCATGGCCCGTGTGGGGCAGTAGCCGGCGCAGCACCTCCTGGGCTTTGTCGAAGTGGGCCGGTGCGTTGCTCTCCACCAGGGTGATGGTGCGCGCCAGCACCGTGCGGTCGCCGGCCAGCACGCCCGCCACATGCTCGTCCACCGTCAACTGACGACGACGATTGGCGCTCCCCGTTTGCGACCGCGGCTGAGTCGACAACTCCTCATGACCGCCGACCACCCCCTTCAGGACGCGCGCGGCGAACTCATCGCCGGCGTCATCAGGCGTCCATTCCGGTTTGGAGCTGTGTGCAGACATCTGTAGCGATCCTCGATAAGGGCTAAGAATAGAACGCGGATTGAGCGGAGTGGGCGGATCTACACGGGTTTTTTGCTTTTATCCGCGTCGATCCGCCTAATCCGCTCAATCCACGTTCTATCCAATCTCCAGTGTCACCAACTTCCGCTCCGCGGCCAGAACCAGGCCCAGGTCGGTGATGCGCAGGCCAGAACTGACGGGCAGGGTGAAGGTGGAGATGCGCATGAGCCAGTAGGGGTGATCCAGGCCGAGATCGCGCAGAGCTGCGCCGACCGCGGCCACTTCCCGGGCCACGTCCGGCACGGCGTGGCGGGAGAGAATACCGGCGATAGGCAGGGGCATGAGGGCCGTGATGCGCTCGTCGTCCGCCACCGCGATACCGCCCTGGCTGTCGATGACCGCGTTGGCCGCGCGCGCCATCTCCGCGGGGCTGCGGCCGATGACGGCCAGGTTGTGAGAATCGTGGGCATAGGTGGTGGCCAGCGCGCCCCGCGTCATGCCTAACCCGCGCACCACGCCAAAGCTGCGCCCGCCGTGCACGCCATGCCGGTCCGCGACCACGATGTAGGCCATGTCCCCGTCCTCCGGCAGTTCGATTCTGTCGTGGCGCACAGGAACGACCGCCTCGCCGGCCGTGACCAGCGTCTGTCCCGGCACACAGTCGATGACCCGGATGCGCACTTCGCCCTCGCGGATGGATGCCGGGACGACGAAGTCCGTGGCCTGTTGGCGGGGCAGGTGGACGGTCTCCATGAGCGCGTCCATGGGGTCGTCGGCCGGCGCGCGCCAGAGACAGCGCCCCTCCTCGGCCATCACCCGGCCATCCACCAGCACCAGGCGGGCGCGGAAGTCCTCGATGCTGTCCACCAGAACAATATCCGCGGTCCGGCCAGGGGTGAGCGCGCCCCGGTCCCAGAGCCGCAGCCGGCGGGCCGGGCTGAAGGTGGCGGCCCGCAGCGCGCGCATGGGGTCCATGCCCAGTTCGATGACCCGGCGCAGCACCCGGTCCAGGTGACCGGCGCTGAGCAGGTAATCGGGGGCCACGTCGTCCGTTACCAGGCAGACGCCCGCGTCCAGGGGCAACTGCTCCAGCGCGGCGATGGCCTCCGCGCTCAGGTAGCGCTCCTGCAACATGAGGGTGACGCCCTGGCGGGCCTTTTCCACCAGATCCGCGGGCGTGGCCAGGGTGTGATCCGAATCGACGCCGGCGGCGATGAAGGCCGAAAGTGCGCGCCCGCGCAGCATGGGGTTGTGGCCCTCGATGACGCCGGGGCTGTCCACCCGCTGGCCGTCCACGCCCCCGCACGCGGCCAGGATACTCAGCGCGCGCGGGTCTTCGTTGACTACCGACGCGCCGTCCATGACCTCGGCCAGGCCGAGCACGTGGGGCAAGGCCAGCAGCGCTTTGACTTCATCCGCCCCGATCTTACCGCCCGCGGTCTCCAGCCCCGGCGCGGAAGGCACGCTGGAGCTGATCAGATATTCGACCTTGAGGGGAATGTGGGCGGACGCAGCCATCATGGTGCGAATGCCGTCTATACCGGCCACGTTGGCCACCTCGTGGGGGTCTTCGGCTACCGTGGTCACGCCCAGGGGCAGCACAGCCTCGGCGAAGTGGGCCGGCGTCACCAGGGTGCTTTCGATGTGCAGGTGCGCGTCCACCAGGCCGGGGACGGCCAGCCGGCCCCGACCGTCGATGACCTGTCGGGCCTCGCGGGCCGGCTCGGTTCCCGGCGGTTCGATGGCCGCGATCTTGCCGCCATAGATGATGATGTCCGCGGGATAGATTTCGCCTGTGATCACGTTGGCCAGGCGTACGTTGGTGATCAGGAGATCGACTGGAATCCGCCCCATAGCGGCGCTAATGAGGGTCATTGGTACAGTCGATCCGCCGCTTCTGGCTCAATATCAGGCGCTTTGGACAGAACCGCCAGCAGCTTTTCTCGACTGCCGCGAGCGGCTCGTTGTTTCAAATACTCTGCCGTATCTATGGACGCCAGTTTCTCCGAAATCGCCAGTAAAATAAACTGATTGATAGATATATCCTCTTTGGTTGCCATGTCCCGCACTTGATCGTGCATTGAATTCGGCAATCGTAGACTTAATACGCTCATCAGCCGGCTCCTATTTTTTCAAGAAATTGATTCGGTCTTAGAACCTGAATCCCAAACCTGCGCGCTTCGACAAAGTCTTTTGTGTTGAATGTAACAATATACTCACATCTGGCGGCAATCGCCACTTCAAGGACAAACTCATCATCTGCATCTCTTAATTGTGGACGCCACTGGAAGTGAATTTGCTCTTGATGTACTGTCAAAGCGCAAATAGCATCGATTAAATCAGTGACGTCTTCCTGTGTTAGTCGGATGTGCGCCCGTTGTTCCATCAGAACATATTCATATTCCAATACAAGGGCTACAGAAATATGCGCCTTATACAGACCTGTACCTAGCAGGCTCAACAACTTTGACGACGCTCCGCGACGAGACCGCTGCGCTGCGATCAATACGTTTGTGTCAAGAACAATCTGAGGGATCGACATAGTGGTATTATATACAACACTGGTCTAGTGGGCAAATCAATTCAAATGAAAAAAGTCGCAGGATAGATTGAACCTGGAATGTGGGAAGAGAGCGCTTTAAAAGCGATTATCACAGCCGCAGTTTCACCCACGCCGGATCATGATCGCTGCCGTCACCGCTATGCCTGGTCCGTCGGTCGATCCACGCCCCGTCCAGCTTGTCGGCCAGAGAGGGGCTGACCCAGATCTGGTCATACAGTTCGTGGACCGCGGGCTGGCGGCTCCGTTTGAAACGATGGGTCCAGGCCGGGTTGACGGGCGTGACCGAGGGCGGTCGCTCGGCCTTGGGCGGGCGGGTCTCCACCGGATGCGTCAGCGCGTTGACCAGCCCCAGCCCCTTGCGCCCGACCAGCGGCTGTCGCAACGGCTCCAGCGGGGCGGAGTCGGGCGGATCGTTCATGTCGCCCAGGACGACGAAGCGGCTGTTGGGCCGCATGCGCGCCTCCACGATGCGAGCGACCATCTCGGCCTGGAGCCGCCGGCGTTCGTTATTTTGGCGCGCGCCTTCCACCGGGTCCATGTTCCAGCGCACGTAGTGACTTTTGAGGTGGTTGTTGTAGAGGGTGAAAAGCCGTTTCCTGCGCCGCTGGTCGTAGATCTCCACCTCCAACAGATCGCGGCTGAAAATTCGGCGAAAGGGGGTGTCTTCGTGGATGGCGTGCTGCCAGGAAGTGACCGCGCCGATGGGGAACTTGGAGAGCAGGCCTAGATCGATCAGGCGCGGGTCGTTGCCTTCGATCAACACCTGATAGGGATACATGCCCGCCAGATCATTGAGCGCGAACTCGCGCAGCACGCCGATGTCCTCCACCTCCTGCACGGCCAGCACATCCACATCTATAGCCCGGATGCGTTCGGCGATGATCCCGCGCTCTTTAGGCGATTTTTGCTTGACCAGCCTGCCCGTATACGTGCGCAGCAGATAGGAAATCGGCTCGGCGAAGGTGATCGAGACGTCGGCGTCCAGCGTGACATCGCCGCCGGCCACCGCCGCCACTTCGGCCTTGAAGTTGTAGCGAGAAAAGAGGTTGTTGAGGTTGAACGTGCCTACGGTGATTTCGATCATGGTTGTCCTCCCGGAATACGCAGCCGTAACCGATCATATGATGCAGAGAGTGTATAGGGAAAAGAGAATGCTCTGTCTACGCCTCAGCCACCGCCCAGGCAGTCGCATCTTCCTTCGTGCGCGCGTCCGGGGGCAGGTGGCTGATGTCGTTGATTAGGATAGGACGCCAGCGGCCCTCCCGGTCCTGGTCGATGATGCTGATGGCGCAGTTGTGTGCTTCCCACCGGCGCCAGTCGTGGGGACCGTCGCCCAGCCACTGGGCCAGCAGGTTGCTGATCACACCGCCGTGGGTGACCAGAAGCAGGGTTTCGTCCGGGTGTTCGGCGGCCAGACGGCTGAAGTCCGCGTTCACCCGGGCCGCAAAGGTGACGGGCGATTCACCATTGGGCGGCGTGAACGCAGGGTCCCTGGCCCAGTGATTCCACAGGTCTTCCGTCTCCCGCAGTTCGTGGAAACTGCGCCCCTCCCAGTCGCCCAGGTCGAACTCCCGCAGCCCCGGCTCGATCACAGGCTGCATGCGGATGGCGGCGGCGATGGCCGCGGCCGTGCTCCTGGCGCGCGGCAAGGGCGATACGTAGAAGCGGTCGATGGGATAGGTCTTCGCCAGCTCGGCCACCCGCCGGGCCGTGGCCGCGACCTGGCGCATCCCCCGCGCGGTCAAGGGCGCGTCCAGGGATCCCTGCCAGACCTACTGAATATTGGCTTCCGTCTCCGCGTGGCGGACGATCATGAATGTGGCCATCTATTTTCCTCTTTGACATGACTCCCGGCTCGTGCTACACTCTTTTTATCATGGCTATAGTAACGATTTATCGTCACATCAGCAAGCTCA
>JAJRVT010000085.1 GCA_024277175.1 Chloroflexota bacterium
AGCCGGATGATGCCATGCTCAATCGCGTCCAGCCCGCCGTACCAGAGACCGATGATGAAGGCGATCATGGCGCCGAGCAGTATTCCGACGGTGACGCTGTCGAGCAGCATCACTGCCGGAACACCTACAATAAGACCAACCGGCAGACCGATCTTGATCGCTGAGCGAACGGTCAACCGGATGCCTTGATTCGGGCGCGTCTTGATCTCTTTTGCTCCCGGATGGAACCCGCCGACCAACCCCCCAATCAGCCCGACGCTCAACCCGAAAATCAGCCCACCGATCAATCCACCGATCAGCCCGTCAATCAGCCCGCCACTCAGCCCCAAAATCAGCCCTCCAATCAGTCCGATGCTCAGCCCGATAAACGCCCCTTTCACGGTGTTTCGGCGCGCCTGTTGCCATGACCACTGGAGTGATTCAACAGTCCGAATCCGCTCACTGATGGTTCGTGGCACTACCCGTGATGTTCGAATAAAGCCGAAAATCAGCCCGAAAATCAACCCGGCTTGCAGTCCTTCTCCCAGACCGTTAATCAGCCCGACAACAGGCCCTTTTCCCAGCCCGCCAAACAGTCCAACAATCAGCCCGGGAATCAGTCCGACAATCAGCCCATACGCGAACGTTCCTATCAGGAGACTCCTGGTTGAATTACCGCGTGTTCGCAGGCTGGCGTCAAATTTATGGATCGGTATTAGTCGTTCAATCAGCCCAGCAATCAGCCCCAGAATCAACCCGATCCCCAGTCCGTCTCCTAGCCCATAAACCAACTCGCCAATCATCCCAATAATCAAACCGAAAATCATACCACTCAAAATCCCCCAGAGTACGCGTGTCGCGAACAGATGGGGTACAGTCTCTCGTCGGCCTGTCAGCCAATCCGGCTGCAAACTTTCGATCTGAAAGATGGTCATGTCCCGGCGACGCATGTTGTGGGCTAGCCAGGCCAGCCATTCGATCGCCTCTGCTTCGCCATAGGGCGGAGCGGTGCGCGGGTTGGTCACGATGCATCCCCCCCGGCCTGCCGGAACATGCGCGCCATGTAGTCATTCATGAGCTGGCGGCGGCGCGCGGCGGCGTTACGTTCGCCTTCCGCCGCAAGATCGGCCACCGACAGGCCATGATAGGCGCGCATCATCAAGCTCAGCCAGAGGGGCGAACGGGCGTCGAAACGCAGGGCCGTCTCCTGGCGTAGCAGCGCGCGCAGGCCGGCAAGCTGGTCGCCGGCCTCGACCAGGTAGCCATCGACCTGTTCGTCGCCCAGTCCGGTTAGGCGCACGGCCGAATTGAGGGCCAGCCGCACGGGCAAGGCGTCGTATTCTTTGAGCCGACAGCAGACCACCAGCCCGGTCAATGTGCGCTCCAACACGTAGCCGTTGATGGCTTCGACGCAGTGCGAGCGGACGGCGCCACCGGTTTCGTCCAGGCCATCCAATAGCGGCAAGATCATACCCCTGTCGAGCAGATTGCGGCCAACCGCGCGCGGGATCTGGTACTGAAGGCTCATCTGCGCGGCCATCCAATCTTCCAGCAGCGGGAACGCCGGCGACCAGGAGGAGAGGTTGAAGATGACCGGCGCCGGCCGGCCTATGCTTTGTCCGCCACCGTGGCCGGCCTCGTCCTCTATGCGCCGTAACAATTGCCGCAGCAGCTCCAGCAGGGTGATGGTCTTGCCCGAACCGGGTTCGCCTAGAATCAGCAGCGAACCGCCATACTCATTGAAGGCATGGAGGATCGGCTGCTCCCGCGACAGCGTCTGGCTCGGTTGGCCCGGCAGCTCGACCTGGGCGCCCCACGGATTTTCCACCGCACCGCGCATGATCTCCATGCCCAGATCATGTAGGGTTTTGAGAAAGAGCGACTGCTCCAGCACGCCGTCGATCCAGTATCGCTGCACCTTGCGGCGCAGGATGTCGAGGCCGCGCAACGCCTGCACATCATCGGCGGTGGACGCCATGGCAGCCGGCTGCGGTTTCGGTGGCTGAACGCTCACAGCAGGGCGCGGGACCGGTTTGCTTTCGTCGAAGATGGACGCACCGGCGTCCATGGCGAAGAGGCGACCGTCGGGTGCGCGCATGTGCAGCATGGCTGTGGCCCATTCGACGCTCTGGGGTTCGGTGAAGCTGAGGCCGGTGCGCGCGGTAGTGACGGCCACATCAACCGGGTTACCGCGCGCCAGCGCGTCGTAGAAGAGCCGTGAGAACTCCAGCGCAGCGGCGTCCGTGATCTCGAACTGCATGGAAATGACTGCGGGAATGCCACGGCGGGTCAGCACCGCGCCGACGCTGGAGAAAAGTTCATCCTCACTGGCGCGGCCCCCCTCACAGGCGTTGAGAAAGGCCAGGCGCAAGGAAGGGTGGCCGGAAAAGAGGCGGCCCAGCGCGGTGGCCTGCATCTTCTGCATCACGCCCTGGTCATTGCAGAAGGCGAGCAGGCCTTCGCCCGTCTGGGGGTCAAAGGCGCCGTGGCCGATAAAGTGAAAGACGTGCCACGGACCCCGGTCCAGCGCCTCCATGAGGGCGCGCCATGTTCCGTTCTCAACCCACTTGAGTTCCACGTCGCCCCGCTCCAACCGATGTTCCAGGGCGCGCTCGATGCGCGCCTGCTCCTGGGTCACGTCCAGTTCCTCCAGGTCCGATGGGGCGGACACCATGCCGAGGATGCGCAGGGGCGGCTTGACGGTGAGAACGCCTTGGTCGCGGGCCAGCGCGGTATAGCGGGTGAGGGGCGTCTCGCGCAGCAGGCTGACGTGGTCACCTTCCTGGGCGTCGTAGAGGAGTTCCCACGGCAGCGCGGCGACTTCGGGCGCTTCGATACGCAGCCGCAGGCGTAGCCCTGCGCCCTGTTCGCGCGCCTTGGCCAGGCTTCTGCTGTAGGCGTCGCGCACCGCATCCGTGATCAACGCATCGAAGAGGCGTTGCCCGATCTCGCGGGCGGCGAGGGCTTCGTCGATCTGTGGCGATGTGGCTGTGCTGATATCCCGCGCGCGGTTGATGGCTCGTCGCGTCGTCGCCTGCGCGCTGCGGGCGACGCTCAATTCGTTCACCTGGCGCTGCAGCGTGACGTCGTCGACGGGGATTTTGGCGGTGATGCTCGGCTCGCCGCCGGCTGGAGCGCGGATCACCGTGACCGGGTATTCTATTTCGTAGCTTGCACCGTCATGGCCTGCGCCGATGCGTAGTTCAAAGTCGAGATAATCCATGGGATTGGGAAATGTTGGGTCCGGTGAGAAATGACAACGTCAGAGGGAGGGGAGCATTGTCGTCGTATTGCGATTATGATCACCATTATAACAGGGATGGCTCAGAGGGCAAGGCGCGTTTTTGTGGAGGGGGATCCGGTAGGCCTCTCGATTGTAGGTGCGAGCTTGCAGCCGCACGATCTGCGTTGATCCGAGAGGGTCATGGAGTCCGGGGGTTGTGCGGCTGCAAGCCGCGCCTACG
>JAJRVT010000086.1 GCA_024277175.1 Chloroflexota bacterium
GGATCCGGTTCTTGGTTCATGGACTGACGATTTCCGTTGCTTGATACGACTTGTTTGACGTTCATGTTCGACTCCTTGTTCGATAGAATTCTACACTAATTTCTTCGGACAAGTTGTCTCACCTATTATAGGCACATAGGGCGCTCCTCTCATTCGTGACGTCGTCCCTTGGGCTTTACCAGCAAACGCCGCTTATGGAGCAATGCTTGTGCTTTTGCCGGGATGGGTCAATTATAGGCTAAATGGCGGTCCCGTTTTGTACGGTCTACTCATTGGCGTTGGCACAGTTGGATTTATGACAGGCTCTCTATTGGCCCCGTTTTTTGCAAACCGCTATCCGGCAAATTGGATTATGGGGCGCTTTACGATCGCCCAGGCTATTGCCTTGGGGTTATTTTCGCTGACGACAGACCCTGTGACGGCTGTTGCATTGTTTATCCTTATGAATGCCTTTGATGGTCTAAGTTCGCCTGTCTTTTTTTCACTACTTCAAATTCGGATTCCAGAGGAGTATTTGGGGCGTATTTTCGGTGGGCTAATGACATTACTTGCGCTTGGGCAACCGCTTGGGATGGCGATAGGTGGAATGTTGGCTGAAAGCCGTGGATTGACTTCGCTCTTCATGGTCAGCGCTGCCCTCATTGGACTAACAGGCCTCCGCTTTCTATCCATTCAGGCGCTACGGATGCGTCTGCCTTACCCAGACAGCCAGCTATAGTCCCAAGCCAGGCGTCATAACATGAATGTTGCGACGCCCTCTGTCACCCTGTCACCTTGTCATCCCCTCACCGCCTCATCACCCCGCCGCCATCCCCACCAACCCAGAGTGCGCCGAACGGGTCCATGAGCAGTGCGCTGATGGTGGGCGAGGGCAGGCCGCTTTGGCGGGTCCAGGCCTCGCCGTCGAAATAATAAAGCCCGTCGCCCTGGGTCCCCATCCAGACTTCATCCCCCCGGGCGACCAGGCTGGCCACGGCCACGGCCGGCGCGCCTTCCACCGGCGTGGCTGCGTTGTCGGCGAAACGCATCAGCCCCAACTCGCTCCCCACCAGGATGGAGCCGTCGCCGGCCTGGGCCAGCGCTGTGACCGTGTCGCTCAGCAGGCCGGCGTTGTCCATGGTGTAGACCCGAAGCTGGTTGTTGGCGTACTGGTAGAGGCCGCCGTTGCTGGTCCCGACCCAGATCGAATTGTCATCGGCCGCCAGCAGCGCGGTGATGTTGTCGCTGGGCAGGCCGTTCTCCCGGGTCAGGTTGAAGAAGCTCTCCCCGTTCCAGATGCTCAGGCCGTTGCGGGTCCCGATCCAGGTGCGGCGCTGGCGGTCGGAGGCCAGGGCCTGCACCCGATCATCGGGCAGGCCGTCGGCGCTGGTGTAGCGGGTCCACCGGCCGTCATCCAGATAGGCCAGGCCGTCGTCACCCCCCAGCCACAGGCCGCGGACGGAACCCGGCGCGATGGCGCGCACGTCCGTCAGCGGCAGCTTGTCCGACCCGGTGGGATAGAGGCGCATGACCCCGGGATTGGAGGGGCTGAACTGCTGCGCGCCGTGCTCCGTGGCCACCCAGATGAAGCCCTCCTTGTCCAGGGCCAGGCTGCGGATCCGGTTGCCGAGCAACAGTTCGCCGGGCGCGGTGTAGGATCGCCAGCTTTCCCCGTCGAAGCGGGAAACGCCGCGGCCGGCCGTGGCGTAGTAGACCCGCTCGTCGCCGGTGTCCGTCGCCCCCACGAAGAGGCTGGTCACGGGGCCAGCGGCCATGCCCGGCTCCCGGCTGTAGACCTCGCGGCAGCGTTCGGCCACCGGATCGAAACGGCAGATGGCCGCGTCCGCGTCGGCCAGCCAGACCGAGCCGTCCGCGGCCACATCCAGGCCGGCCAGGGGCGCGCTGGGGAACGCCAAATCCTCGCCGCCCAGATCGGTGGCGTCATAGACCGTCCACTCGTCCCCGTCCACCCTCAGCGTGGACAGCTCCATCGTCCAAGGGGGCTACGCGGGCGGGACGAATGTGCTCACAAGCGATCCCCTTTTCAAAGACGTGGTTGGCGGCGATCTCACCCTGCAGAACGCCTCCCCGGCCAAGAACAGCGCCAACCGCACCACCTGCGCCGACCAAGACCTGCGCGGCTATCCCCGGCCCATCAGCAACGGCTGCGAGATGGGGGCCTACGAAGTCCCCAACCAGGCCGAGATCTGCCGGACGCCGGGTGTGGCCATCCCCGACTTCGATCCCGCAGGCGTGGACGACACGCTGACATTCTCCGGCGCGGGCGCGGTCCTGGACCTGGACGTCACCCTCCAGGCGACCCATACGTCCGTCGGCGACCTGAGCGTCAGTCTCACCCACGATGAGACGGGGACCAGCCAAATTTTGGTGCAGAACCCCGGCGCGCCGCCATCCACCGGCTGTGCGGGCGCGGATATGGACGCGGTGCTCGACGATGACGCCGTCGCCTTGGTGGAGGACGCCTGCGCGCCAACGACGCCGACCATCAGCGGGCGATTTGTCCCCAATAACCCCCTGGCCGCCTTCGATGGCGAGATCATCGCCAACACATCCACTTGGACGCTGAACGTCAGCGACAACGCCGGCTTCTTCACAGGAACCCTGGACCGCTGGTGCGTCTCCA
>JAJRVT010000087.1 GCA_024277175.1 Chloroflexota bacterium
ATCGAATAGAAAACGGGGAGGCGCGCCTTGCAAGGCGCGCCTCCCCGTTTTCTATTCGATGGCGTTAGAGGCGAACGACGTTCGTCCGCCCGGAGCCAATCGTCGAGTCTACTTACGCACAGCCTTGAAACGCAACACGAGCTCACCGTCTTCGTTGCGCAGGTCCAGTTTCGCCCGTTTCATACCATAAGAAGCAACGGACTGAAGCGCGTCCAAGTACATCGCCTCTTGCTCGGCGGCGGGACCGTTGTCGGCGCATGCATCCGGCGCATCCTCCAGCGGAGACGTGGCGGTCAGGTCAATGGTGATGGTCTCATCATCCGCCTCATACTTGCCGACGTAATTGCTGCACGCCGTCGAGCCGCTCAGCGCTCCGTCCGCGAATGCGAGTGCGATCTCCGTTCCCTCGGCCAACTTCACTGCGCCGTCCGCGTCGTACATGGCCAGAAGGGTCCAGTCGGCCTCGCCCAGGTGGGCCGCACCGGCTTGGCCCCCGCCGGGACCACGCCCCTGCCCGTTGCCGGCGCCCTCGCCATTTCCAGGACCAGCGCCCGCTCCGCTCCCGGGTTCTGCGCCCAAGCTGCGAATATAGTTGATCACATCCCAGCGCGCATTTTCATCCAGCGACCCTTTCCAAGGCGTCATGGCCGTGCCGAAGGGGATACCGCCCTCGCTAATGCGCCAGAAGAGGTAGGCGTCGCTCATGACTTGACTCGTCTGGGCGATGGGGGCGGCGGGCGGAACAAGGGCTGCGCCAGCTGGGCCGTCGCCCATACCGCTCTCACCATGGCACGTCACACACAGAGCGGTGAACGTCTCTTTACCCCGGGCCAGGGAATCAGCGTCCGCTTCGATGGGGTTGGTCAGGCCGGCATACTCGTCAGGAATCGGCGCCTGATGAAACTTCGCCAGCACCGAGTCGGGACCACCCACCGCTGACGTTGTGGTCTCCGTGGCAGTGACTGCGCCCGCTTCCTCCACAGGCGCAGTCTCGGTGAGGGTTTCCGTAGCCGTGACCGCACCCGTCTCTTCCACAGACACGGCCTCGGTGACGGTCTCCGTGGCCGTGACCGCACCCGTCTCTTCCACAGACATGGTCTCAGTGACGATCTCTGTGGCCGTGACCGCGCCTGTGGTCTCCACGGAAACGGTCTCGGTGAGCGTCTCACTCGCCGCCACTTCGGTTGCAGGTTCCCCAGCCGCGGCCGCTGTGTTGTCGCCCATCGGCTCTTCCAACGATTGCAGGATAGTAGGATCGGTCAGGACCTCCTCCATGGTGGCCGGACTGACCTCATCGAGAATATCTCTGTCCGCCTGGAACGCCAATACAGCGTAACGGACGATAAAATAGAGCAAAATGACGCCGATAATCGGGCCAGCGACCATCAGGAATTTTCGGAAACGATCCATAGGATTGATGCTCCCCTTCAAATGGCTAGGATTGAGGCCGGTTTGACACGCGGGCTGAACGCGATAATAGCGCCAAACAGCATACCTCATTTATGGATATTTGTTAAATGTAGGCTATGATTCCGTAACGAATTGGGCCAGTGCGCCCACCGCCAACGCCCGTAAGGCGATCTATAGAGAACGCGTCTGGAATACCCTGCGGGAGGTTGACTGTAGACGCGTCCAAAGTGACACCTCGAAAAAACAGGGACGCAGAGCGCCGCAGAGATTTTTCGAGAATCTTCCCCGAAATATTAAGCAGGCGCCGTCCAAGGATAAAATGCTGGTTCTATTTTTTTTCTGTGGTTACAACGGATCAAAATTATCTATGCCGGCTGATGCGAAGAAACCATCGATTACGGTGGTCAGGAACACAATTCGTTACTGTCAGAATTCATTGACCCAATCTCCAATCTCCTAATCTCTTCCCCTCCCCCGCCAATCACGCCTTACGCTTTACGCTTCACGCCCTACACCGGCCCAAAGCGATTGATCACCTCGTCCACGCCTTCCGGCGAACCCACCACCGTCACCCAGTCGCCTACTTCCAGTTGAGTGTATCCATGGGAGATGAGCGCGCTGCCCTTGCGCCGCACCGAAAGGATCAACACGTCGATGGGCAAACGCAGTTCGCGCAGCGCCATGCCATGCAGGGCGATGTTCTGTAGCTGAACCTCGGCGATGGCTTGATTTTTGTCCAGCCCCAGCAACAGCGAAGCCGCGGAGGGGGAGCGGACGAAATGATCCAGCAGGTGGGCGATGGCGGTCGACGGCTCAACAATAATGACGCCCAGCTTTTGGAAACGGTCATAGTCGCCCGCTTCATTGAGGCGCGCGATCATGTTCTCCACGCCGAAATGCTCATAAAGCAACTCGCAGACCCGATAGTTCTCATCGTTGGAAAGCATGGTCACGACCGCGTCCGCGTCCGCCCCACCCACCTTGCGCAGGCACTCCTGATTGAGTTCGGCGATATGGCGAATTTCGATATCGATACGATTCGAATCGTTCACTGTCTCCGCATGGAGCGAAGCGATGATCACATGCCAGCCGTTGGACTGGAGAAGGCGCGCCAGGGTGATGGACTGCGCCTCCAACCCAACAATCACTGCACGCCGGCCCGCGTGCTTGCCGGCTCTGCCCTTGGGATGCGCTTCGCCCGCCTTTGTAATCGCCCATTTGAAGGCTGGCGGCCCCACCAACTGGCTAAGCACGATAACCGCGATGATGGTGGCTGCAAAGGCGTCGCCCCACCCGGGGAATTCGACCGCCACCTCCTTGGCCAGCCCCAGCCCCACACCGGCCTGGGTGATATAGGCCAGCCAACTGATTCGATTGTGCTTCATGGGTTCGCCAGCCAGCGCTCCCCCACCAAATGAACCGATGAAGAGGCCGGCCAGCCGAGCTGCGAAAAGAGCCAACGCGATAGGCCAGGCGTAGGCCAACACATCCAGAGCCAGCGAAGCGCCGGTGAGCGTGAAGAAGGCAATGTAGATAGGAGGGCCAATCTCCTCCAGCAGCTTGCGCAGTTCGGCCCGATAGGGCGTAAAATTAGCCACCACGAAGGTGGCGATCATGCCCACCAGCAGCGGCTCCAGAAAGATCTCGACCGGCAGATTGGCGTGGCTGAACGAACGCAGCCAGTTGACGGCCAGAAAAATGCTGTACCCCATGGCCAGGATGGCCGCCTCCTTCACCCAGGCAGGCAGATGGCGGGCCAGGATGAAGGCCAGCAGACGGCCCACCAGATAGCCGAACGCCACCTCCAGCACGAACTCCGCCGACAGCAGCAGCAAAAACGAGACGTCAAACTGGAGTGCCGTAAGCAGGGCGTCGGCCACCGAAGAACTGAGCGCGAAGAAAATGATCACCACAACATCGGAGATCATGGTCACGCCCAGCACCGTCTGGGTGAAGGGTCCCCTGGCCCGGAGTTCATCCACGATGGCGATGGCTGAAGACGGCGAACGCGCGATCAGGATGGCGCCGGCCAGCAGCGCTACGGCCAGACGGCCCGTCATGGACATGGGCTGGAGGAAGGGAATGAAATCGGCCAGGGCGAGGAAGGCCAGGACGCCCAGGAGGGGGATTGCGATCACGTTGCCCAAGGTCACCCAGGCGATGCTCTTGACGCGACTGCGCATCTCCTTAATATAAAGCTCGCTGCCGGCCGCGAATGCGATCATGGCCAGCGAGATTTCATCGACAAAACGCAGGTTGTCGACCGTTTCCTGGCTGATCAAACCAAGCACATAGGGCCCGGCCAGAATGCCGGCGAAGAGGAAGCCGCTGATCAGCGGCAGGTTGATGCGTGAGAAGAAATGGCCGATGCGCTGGGAGGCCAGGGCGATGATCGCAAAACTGGCCGCAAATATGACAATGTCCAAGAGATATGCCATCAATGGTGACGTCTGCTTTCGATATAGTCCAGGGATTGGTGGCGGAAATATGCGTTGTAAAGCTCGGCGTAATGGCCGCCCTGGGCCATCAGTTGTTCATGGCTGCCTTCCTCCATGATGCGGCCATGATCCAGCACCAGGATGCGGTCCGCGGCCTTGACTGTGGAAAGCCGATGCGCGATGACGATGGAGGTGCGCTCGCGCAGGAGCAGGTCCAGCGCCTCCTGGATCTGGGCCTCGGTGAAGGGATCCACGCTGGCGGTGGCTTCGTCCAGGATGAAGATGGCCGGGTCCTGGGCTAGCATACGCGACAGCGCCACCAATTGACGTTGTCCCATGCTTAACCGCGCACCCCGCTCGCCCACATCCGTCTCCAGCCCCGCGGGCAGGGCGTCGAGCCAATCGCCGCCGCCCACCTGGCGGGCGATGGATTCCACCTCGGCGTCGCTGAGGCCAGGCGTGGCGTAGCGAATGTTGTCCATCACGCTGCCGGCGAAAAGGAAGGGCGTCTGGCTGACGATACCGAGCTGGCGGCGATAGTCCTGCAGATCGAAAACGCGAATATCGATGTCATCGATGAAGATCTCACCGGCCTGAAACTCGTAAAAGCGGCTGACCAGTTTGGCGATACTCGACTTGCCCGCGCCTGTGTGCCCCACCAGGGCCACGCTCTCGCCGGGGCGAATGTGGAGGGTAAAGTCTTTGAGCACCTGCTCCTTTTCACCGTAGCGGAAGTCCACATCGACGAAGCGAATATCCCCCCGCAGGGGCGGAACCGGCTCGGCCGCGCGCTGGATCACGACCGGCTTGGCGTCGATGAGCGCGAAGGTGCGTTCGGTGGCGCTCAACGCGCTCTGGAACTGGCTCCAGAAGGCCGACAGGTTGATCATAGGAAACCAGAACTGCCCCACACTGTTCATGAAAAGGAACCACGCGCCGGCGGTGATGGTGGCCGCGTAGACGCTCAAGCCGCCGTAGTAGAGCAGCACCGCGGTGCCCAGTCCGCTGAAAAACTGAAGGGTGGGGAAGAGCATGGCCAGCACCAGCCCGCGCCTGACGTGAATATCGTAGCTCTGGCGGTTGACGGCCAGGAACTCGTCATAGATGCCCTGCTCCCGGTGGAAATTCTTGGCCACGCTGATGCCAGTCACCGCTTCCTGGATGCTGACGTTGACCTCGGCGATGGCGCGCTGGCTGCGGCGGGTGACCCGCCGCGCGATGCGTTGAAAGCTGAGGGCGATGATAAACGCGACCGGGGCCAGGGCCGCCAGCAGCAGCGTCATCTTGGGATCGATGCGCCACAGGTAGACGAGCAGGATGGCCACCACCAACAACTGGGTGAAGAGTTCGGTGATCAATACCGCGACGCGGCCGAATTCATCCGTGTCGCTGGTGATGCGGCTGACGATGCGCCCCGACTGATACTTGTCGAAGAAGCTCATATCATGGTTCATGACCGCGTCGAAGGCGTCGGCGCGCATGGCCAGGATCACATCGCCGATGAGCTTAGACGTGTTCAGCCGCCGCACCCAATTGATGAGCCAGATCAGCACGCCGATGACCAACACCGTGGCGATCAGGATCGCGGCCAGCCGCCGGTTCTGGAGGCCTTCGCCCACCGCCTCCACACCCTTGGCCACCAGAATAGGCATGGCCGCGCCCATCAACGAAAGCAGGGAAACCATGGCGGTGATCAGGAGCAGGCGCCTCCACCACGGGCGGAAGTAGCCGGCGATGCGGCCGATTAATTCCCGGTTGCTATATTCTCGATCGTACGCCTCGGCTGTCAGGCTGGCGCGGATGGCGCCCATAAAGGTCCGTCTTTTCTATGCGCAGTTGGCGCCTGCTCAATATTTCGGAACGCAAGAAACCGAGTCTTTCACGTCGCCACTTCGGAGGCCATGGATATTCGTAAAAACTCGGTTTCTCCCCCGACTTATTGAGCAGGTGCTTTCGGGATGAAAAACTGAATTTTTCGTGACGCCAATTCGGGAATCACATATGTTCATAAAACTCAGTTTCCGTTAGTTTACCCGTTCTGCGACGCTTGTACAAAGGGCCGGTGCAGTCGCCCCACGTTGAACCCTTCGAATTCTTGTGCAGATCGGGCTTTTTGCGTAGAGTACCCAAAGGAGTCTGTGTGTGAAAAGTCATCTCTCAACGAGGAGGAAAACGATGAATGACTGGCGGCAATTCAGGATCGTTGCACTGGCGATTGGATTTTTGCTTTTCACGCTGGCGGCCTGCACCCCGCCGACCAAAAACCCGGCGCCCCAGCCCATTCTTCCGCCCACCGGCGACACCGCCCCCGAAACCGGGCAGGCCGACGAAACCGAAGTTGGCGCGGATGACCTGGCCATGGATGTGGATCTGGTCGCGATCGCAGAGGGACTGAATCGCCCCCTGTTCGTCACCGGCGCGGGCGACGGCAGCCAGCGCATCTTCATCGTCGAACAGGGAGGGACCATTCGCATTTGGCGGGACGGCGACCTGTCGCCCACTCCGTTTCTGGACATCAGCGAGCGGGTGAATGATAATGCGCCTGAGCGGGGCCTGCTGGGGCTGGCGTTCGCCCCCGATTACGCCAGCAGCGGCCGCTTCTTCGTTGACTATACAGACGCCGAGGGAGCGACTGTGGTGGCCCGCTTCGCCGTGGATCCCAACGACCCCGACCGGGCCGATCCCGCCAGCGAACGCCAGGTGCTGCGCATCGAGCAGCCGGCCTCCAACCACAACGGCGGCATGCTGGCTTTCGGACCCGATGGCTATCTTTACATCGGCACGGGCGATGGCGGCGCGGCCAACGACAAATTCGGCAACGGCCAGAACCCGGAGACGCTCCTGGGCAAGATGTTGCGTATTGACGTCAGCATCGACGGGGACCCGCCCTACGCCATCCCCCCCGACAACCCGTGGGTGGAGATGGACTGGAACGGCGTGGATGTGCGCGATGAAATCTGGGCCGTGGGGCTGCGCAACCCCTGGCGCTACAGCTTCGACCGCGCGACCGGCGACCTGTGGATCGCGGATGTGGGGCAACGACTATACGAAGAGATCGACCTAATCCCGGCCGACGCATCAGGCCCGTTCAACTTTGGCTGGCCCATCATGGAGGGAAACCACTGCTTCCCGGAAAACACCGAATGTGATCCCACCGGCCTGGTTCTCCCCGTGTTGGAGTATGGCCATGAGGGAGCCTGCTCAGTGACTGGCGGTTACGTCTATCGCGGCCAGGACTTCCCCAGGTTGAACGGCGTCTATTTCTACAGTGACTATTGCAGCGGCGACATCTGGACGCTGGTCCCCGACGGGGCCGGCGGCTGGCGCAACGCCATGATCCTGGACACCAATATGAGCATCAGTTCCTTTGGCCAGGACGACCGGGGGGAACTCTACGTCACCGATCTGAGTGAAGGAGGCGTCTACCGGATCGTTCTGGATGAATGATCCGCGTCCCCGTTTGTAGGATGCGCTGTAGCGCAGTTGCCGGAGCTGCGCTACAGCGCATCCTAACAGATCGACCACGAACACGCTACCACTCCTCCAACCACTCTTCCCGCTCGCCCACCACTTTGAACTGACGCTGGGCGGGGCGCTGATCCCAGCCGGCCGCGACCGGGCGCGCGGAGGTAGGGTGGTCCGCCTGCTGGGGAAGGGCCTGGGGGGCGGGCCCCGGCCCGGTGATCACAATCACAGGCGGCTGGGCGGCCATTGGGGGATAATGTCCGTACTGCCCTCTCCCGCGCGCGCCCATCTCCTCATCCCCGCGCCGGCCGCGGTTGCTCACCAACAGCAGCAACGCTGTGGGGACGCCCGCCAACACACCCAGGAGCACGCCCAGTCCCATGCTGATAGCGTCGGGGCTCATGCGCTCGCCAATGCGCCAGGCGATAACAGTAATAAATATGAGCAGACTCAACAGTAGAAATTTCTTCATGATGTCCATCGTCCTTCCCGCCACCGTAGGCGCGGCTCGCAGCCGCACAAATCACTCCACCAGAAAACATGGGATTGTATGCACAATTCGCTCTTCCGGAGAACGTGCGGCTACAAGCCACGCCTACGATTTACTCATAAGGCCGACAGCAAAACGTCATCGGACGCAGCAATGGCTGAAGGCGGGGGTGCAAGGGCCGGGACGGGCTGTCCCAATTCCAGGCGCTCCACTGAGGCCTGAAGATCGGCGGCGCTCAGCCACGCGGCCTGAAAACGGATGGCCTCGCCCTTGATGACCAGCAAAAAATCGCCGGCCCCGGCCAGCTTCTCTGCGCCGCTGTCGGACAGACCGGTGGCGTAGCGGGCCTCGTCCCTGCCCGCCACCGCGCCCACCAGCCGCACGGGATAATTGGCCTTCATCGCGCTCCCGATCAGGCCGGCCGTAGGCTTCTGGGTGCAACTGACCAGATGAATACCCGCCTCCCGTCCCCGTTGGGCCAGACGAGTCAGGGCCGTCTCCGCCGGCTTGCCGCCGCTCTGGAGCAGGTCGGCCAGCTCATCCACGGCGATGACCAGCAAGGGACGGCTGACCCCAGCCCGATCCCGTTGCTCCATGAGAGTCACCACCTCTTGCAGCTTCCGGGCCGCGTCCGCGGGGTCGTCGACGATCCCACCCAACGCGTGGGGAAGCCGATCCAGCCCGGCAAAGCCCCGCCGCTTGGGGTCGATGAGCAGCATGCGCAGATCCTCCGGCGGGTTGAAGAGGGCCAGCGACGCCAGCAGGGTCCTGGCCAGGGCCGTCTTGCCGCTACCCGTCGTGCCGGCGATAAGTACATGAACCACATCCGACGCGGGCAAGCGCAACAAGAGAGGGGCGCCCGCTTCGTCCACGCCCAGGAGTGCGGTGAAGGGTGGGACCTCGGCCAGCCGAGCCAGCAGCGGCAACAGGCGCACCGGCTCCGGCCGCTGGCGGGCTATCTCGATGTGGATGGTCTCCCGCTGGCGATAGATGCGCACATGGGCCACGCCCAGGGTCAGCGCGATCTCTTCCGAAAGCGAAGAAACCTTCTTCACCTTGACGCCCGGCGCCACTTGTAGGTGGAAGCGGATCAGCCGCGGCGTCACGATCCCGCCGCGGACGTGCCCGGCCACCTGATGCTCCGCCAAAACGGATTCGATTTGATTGGCCTTGAATTCCAGGGCCGCGCGACGATCGTTCATTTTCGTTGGTCCGTGTTGAGATGGGTGTATCTCAAACAGTGTACGGCCTTCCGGGAACGGGGGATCTTTTCGTCTTGTTTCCGGAAGGCCGACCCAACTTTATCAGAGATACATCAGCCGTACAGAACGCATGTTCTAACACTATTCTAACAGAACATATTCTAATGTCAAGTCTCAAATTGAAAATTTTGATTGTATCTGGAAAGATCCGCTCGCCAATTGCGGTCGTCGAACAGAGAGTTAGTCGGTTTCTACCGAATTTAGGGAAAAGAGGCGGCGTAAAAAGAGGAGTGGATCGGACAGGATTCGAACCTGTAACCAAGGAGTTATGAGCCCCCTGCTCTGCCATTGAGCTACCGATCCGGGAAGACGTAAAGACGTGAAACGAACGACCGATGTCGGTAATAAGGAGCGGGTAGCGGGAATCGAACCCGCATGACTAGCTTGGAAGGCTAGGGCTTTACCATTAAGCTATACCCGCGAAAATGGTCAATGGTTGATTGTTAATGATCAATGATCAATGTCTGACCCGTCCTGTATATAATTGACACCATAGTGACCATTCAGGACGGAGGAGACCATGAACAACCGCCCCTTTAAAGAAGCAGTTAAAGAAC
>JAJRVT010000088.1 GCA_024277175.1 Chloroflexota bacterium
AATACCGCTTTGCGGGATTGGTCCAGGTAGCTGTCAAACGGCTCTTCTTCCAATACGGCTTCCTGGCGACGTTTGGCGTGTCCCTGTTTGCGTGCATAGCCCTGGTAGAAAAACGCGCCTACGCCGATCCAGACCAACAATATCAGAAGGTGACGCCAAGGCGCGCCCAAGAGCATCAGTACGCTGGCGGCGATGGTCACGGCCGGAAAAAGAGGATGGAATGGCAAGCGGGTGCGCCGGGCGAGAATATTGGGGGTTTCCTCGAAAAGATCGGACGCGTGGATGAGGATGGTGATCAAAAAGAAAAAATTGGCTGTCAGGCCAACCAGGGTCAGGAGTTTGACTGTGTAGAAAAGCGCGCCGGTGGCTGTGAACACCGCCAGCAACGACCAGCCGTGCATCCCGCGTTCACTGCGAAACCGTTTCGGGGTTTTGGGGATGAAGCCATCGTTCGTCATGTGGTCGATCAGATGCAGGACGTCGATGAGCACCCGGTCGATGGCCAGAAAGTTGATCAGGAAGCCAAATGTGATGTACAGCGTTTGCAGAAGTGGGGAGGGTGATGCACCGTTCTCCACGGTGAAGATAAGCAGGGGCGCATAGACGGCATAGTTTACGCCATTATATTTGACCAGCGCCCAACTGGCCATGGCGCCCAACAGCCCTGCTGCACCTACGGAGATCAACAGAGCAGGGCGCATGGATTGGCTGCGTCGGCCCATCTGTGAGCGCACGCTCAACAGAATTGGGATCCCCCAAAGAGCGGCGCTCAGTTCTCCAACCACCAACAGCGGAGGCGCCGACAGGGGGACATAGAAAGAAGGGGGTGGGGCCATCGCGGGTTTGGTCAGAAACCCCCGCACCGTCAGCACCAGAAGCATCAGGACGGCGACGCCTGCAATCCATGATCGGCGGCGCCAGTTGCGCTTGAATCCCAGAAAATTGCCGGCTGCAACCAATCCGATGGCGAAGATGGCCAACACCTGGTAAGGCGGGCGAACGCCGAAAAGTTGTAGGGCGAGTAATAAATGCTGGCCCGCCCCCCAGCCCAAGAGCGCCAACAGCGCTACATAGCCGCCCAGAAGCCCCCAATCGGCGAAAAAGGTCGACCATAGCCACCGCCCCCGGAAGACCAGGGAGTAGACGCCGTCGCCCCTGGAAAAAATCCGGCCCCGTTCAGCATAGGTTACGATGAGAGGAAGCGCGATCAGCACCAGGAGCAGGTAGGGTCTCGCCAGCGATCTGGCGCCATAGTTTGTCATTAGCAGGCCCAGGAGATCATAGACGCCCACACCGACCGTGACGCTAACGCCGATCGCGATGCTGCCCAGAACGCCGATGTCGCGGGCTGAGCGGATCGATTTCATAAATGTGTTTTCAGGTTCAGCGGCCATAACGATGTCATCAATCGATGTCGTTGGTCAGTGTCGTCAGTCGATAACAATGTCGTCTAATCCTTCTTCCGGCTGGGGGTAGCGCATCTTCAACCCCTCCAGCGTATCGACCAGAATGCGGGAGATGACATAGTTGCGATACCATTTGCGGTCGGCGGGAATGATGTGCCAGGGTGCGTAGTCGGTGCTGGTGCGGCTGAGCATTTCCTCGAAAGCCTCGGTGTAAGCGCCCCAAAGTTTGCGTTCGGCCAGGTCTGCACTGGAGAATTTCCAACGTTTGTTGGGTTCGTCCAGCCGGGCTTGGAGCCGTTCCTTCTGCTCTTCTTTGGAAATATGGAGATAGAATTTGAGGATGGTCGTCCCTTCGTCGGCCAGCATCTTTTCGAAGGCGTTGATATGGTCATAGCGCCGTCGCCACACCTTTTCCGGGACCAGATCGTGGACACGCACCACCAGCACATCTTCGTAGTGGCTGCGATTGAAGATAGCCATTTCACCGCTGGCCGGCGTGTGTGGGTGGACCCGCCAGAGATAATCGTGGGCCAGTTCCAGACTGGTCGGTTTCTTAAAGCTGGCCACCTTGACCCCCTGAGGGTTGACGCCGTCGAAGACGTGGCGGATGGTCCCGTCTTTGCCGCCCGCGTCCCGGGCCTGAAGCACGATGAGCACCTTGTGTTTGGATTCGGCGTAGAGCAACTCCTGTAGCGCTTCCAGACGGGCGTTGAGGGGGCGAGTGGCCTTGATCCCCGCCTTTTTGCCGCCGTCGAATTCGCTCTTGTCACGAGGGTCCCACTCAGAGAGATCGATCCGATCCCCCAACTTGATCCGGTATTTGTCGATGGACATGGCTTGCCTCCTGGGTTGTTGTGGCGTAGCCGCCACGGGGATGGGCTGGCGATGAACCCATTATACCAATAGGAATGCGCTTAGAGAAACGGTTGTATGCTATACTTCGGGCTTGTGGTGCATGAAACGTAAAACGTGATGCGTGAATGTAAAATTGAGGAGTTTGAAAAGATTGGCGATTGGTTTGCGTTGAGTGGGATCCCCCAATCGCTCCAATCTCTCCCCCTTCCGCCGACGCCACGAGGAGATGTTGATGGTCGGTCCCCTTGCTTCGCTGAAAATTTTGGACTTTTCCACCCTGATCCCCGGCCCCTTCGCATCTATGTTGCTGGCCGATCTGGGAGCGGACGTGGTGCGCGTGGAAGCGCCCCACCGGCCGGACCTGGTGCGTATGACGCCGCCCTTCGACGGCGAGCGCTCGGCCTGGCACAGCACGCTTAACCGCAACAAGCGTTCCCTGGCTCTGGACCTGAAACACCCCGACGCGCCGGCCCTCGTCCGCCAACTGGTGCAGACCTATGACATTGTGCTGGAGCAGTTTCGTCCCGGCGTCATGGAGCGGCTGGGCGTGGGCTATGAGTCCCTGCGCGCGGCCAACCCTCGCCTGATCTACTGCGCCATCAGCGCCTATGGCCAGACCGGCCCCTGGCGCGACCGGGCCGGCCATGACATCAACCTGGTGGCCCAGTCCGGCATCGCCAGCCACAGCGGCTACGCGGCCAGCGGGCCGCCGCCCCTGGGCGTCCAGATCGCGGACGTGGGCAGCTCGTTTACGGCCATCACCGGCCTGCTGGCCGCGGTCATCCACCGCCAACAGACGGGCGAAGGCCAGTTTGTGGACGTGAGCATGTTCGACGCCGCGCTGAGTTGGAACGCGCTGGCCGCCAGCCAGTATCTGGTGGGCGGCGTGGAGCCGGCCCGGGAGACGGGCATGCTCAACGGCGGCGGCTTCTACGGCTACTATCGCACCCGGGATGGCAGCTACCTGGCTGTAGGCAGCCTGGAACCCAAGTTCTGGACCGGCTTCTGCCAGGCCATCGACCGGCCAGATCTGGTCGAACTGGGCTACGATCCTGATCCGGAAGTGCAGGCGCAACTCAAGGCGGCCATCCACGCCACCATCGGCGAGCACACCCTGGCCGAGTGGCGCGCTGTCTTCGATCCACTGGACCTGTGCGTGGAACCGGTGCTGACCTCGGGCGAGGCCTGCGCCCATCCCCAGACCCAGGCCCGAGCCATGGTGGTCGACGTCCCCAAGCCCGAAGGCGGCGTCCAGCGTCAGGTCGGCGCGCCCATCCGATTCTCCGTCGGCGAGCCGGTCTACAGGCATGTGGGCACAACCTTGGGAGAACACACCGCCGAGATAATAGGCGAGCTGGGCTATAGCGACGCGGAGATCGCGTCGATGCAAACGTGCGGATTGTTTGGATAGCGAAAATGCAATAGAACGCGGATTGAGCGGATTAGGCGGATTTTCACGGATTTTTCAAAATCATCCGCGAGAATCCGCTCAATCCGCCAAATCCGCGTTCTATCAGATCGAAAAGGAGTGCACCATGCGACTGGGACTGATGGCCGGCTATTCCGGCGCCACAATCGATCTGCCCATGGAGATGATCCAGGAAGCCGATCGCCTGGGCTACTACGCAATCTGGACGGCCGAAGCCTATGGCTCGGACGCGGTCACGCCCCTGGCCTGGATCGGCGCGCAGACGCAGCAGATCCGCTTGGGCACGGCCATCATGCAGATGCCGGCCCGCACCCCGGCCATGACCGCGATGACAGCCATGACCCTGGATCAGCTCTCCGGCGGGCGTGTGCTCCTGGGCCTGGGCCTTTCCGGTCCCCAGGTGGTGGAGGGATGGCATGGTCAGCCCTACGGCAAGCCCTTGACCAAAACCCGGGAGTACGTGGAGATCGTGCGCCGCATCCTGGCCCGGGAGGAGCCGCTGGTCTTCGAGGGGAAGTATTACCAGATTCCCTACCGCGGCCCGGACGCCACCGGCCTGGGCAAGCCCCTCAAGAGCATCCTCCATGGCCGGGCCGACATCCCCATCTACCTGGCGGCCATCGGTCCCAAGAACGTGACCCTGACGGCCGAGATCGCGGACGGCTGGCTGCCCATCTTCTTCTCGCCCACCCACTATGACGAGACTTACAAGGCGCGGGTGGAGGCGGGCTTCGCCAAGGCTGGCGGGGATAAGGGCTACGCCAACTTCGATGTTGCGCCCTCGGTCCCTGTGATCCTGAGCGATGACGTGGACGCGGCCCGCAACGCCATCAAGCCCTTCCTGGCCCTCTACGTGGGCGGCATGGGCGCCAGGGGTAAGAATTTCTACTTCGATCTGGTCAGTCGCTACGGGTTCGGCGACGCGGCCGCGGACATCCAGGACCTCTACCTGGCCGGGCGCAAGCAGGAGGCGACCGCGGCCGTCCCCGATGAACTGGTGGACTTGATCGCGCTCTGCGGCCCCAAGGCGCGCATTGCCGAGCGGCTGGCCGCCTGGGAGGCCAGCCCCATCACCACTATGAACATCACTGCCTTCGATGTGGAGACGGTGCGGGTCATGGCGGAGCTGGTCTACGGCGTAGACGCTTCCCGGACCTTGTCGCCCGGCGGCTCAGGCGAGATGGAAACGACTGAATCAATGGAAGCAATCAACAAGGAGGAAAACGAGATGAATGAATCCCCAACGACTGGCGCGGCCGCGGTCTTCGCCCACATGGGCCAGCGGGTGGCCGAAAATCCGAACCTGGTGCAGCGGGTCAACGCCACCTTCCAGTTCCACATCGACGGCGACCCGGGCGGCGACTGGATCGTGGACCTCAAACAGGGCGACGGCGACGTGCGCAATGGCGTGATCGAGAACGCGGACTGCACCATCAGCATGGCCGAGGGCGACTTTGTGGACCTGGCCCACGGCAAACTCAACGCCATGGCCGCCTTCGCCCAGGGCAAGATCAAGGTCCAGGGCAACCCCATGCTGGCGACTAAGTTGCAGGGACTGTTCGGGTAAGGGCTTTGACGCAGAGACGCAAAGGCGCAGAGGGACGCAGAGAACAACAAAGAACCTTTGCGTTTCTTTGCGTCTTAGGCCGTTCCA
>JAJRVT010000089.1 GCA_024277175.1 Chloroflexota bacterium
CCCTTCGAAGCGCAGCCAGTAGGCGAGCAGGAAGGCGAGCCCCAACACGAGCGCATCGACGGCGATGAGGGCGGCGATATAGAGATGGCGATGGCGCACATGGGCGCTGACGGGACGTGCAATTGAGTTGGCGACCAAACTGCGGGAGGACATGTTCGGGCCTTCTGAGAGATGACGGCGAGAAATTTTATCCGTCTTGGAAATTAGACGCACATTGCACGAATTTTAATGACGCTTGCTGAACAGGCGCCTATTTGTCCCGAAAATTAGACATGAAGTGCACGAATTTTTCATTCTCTGTGGCGCTGGGCGGCAGTATGAATGTTTTCCAGAAAATTTGGTTGTGCATTGTTAATCGCAGCCGCTTGCCGAATCCTTCGGGAGGGGGACGCTTTCCCGACTTTTGGGCTACGAATTGGTTGACGAACCACGCCCACCGCGGCGAAAATGAGCAGCACCGCGTCCACTGGCAGCCGGTAGCGGATCAGCGCCCAGGTGAGCAGGTGAATGGCGCTATAGACGCCGGCGAAGAGGAGTAGCAGGACCATGCCGGCCCGGGCCGCGTGGTCGGCCGCGGGCCAGCGATAGCGGAAGGCCACATACAGCCCGTAGACCATGAAAGGCAGCATCAGCCCAAAGGAGGCGACGCGAGCCACGTTGCTGATCAGGCCGGACTGGGGCGAGGGCCAGAACTTGAAATACTCCCGGGTGCGGCTGAGGGAGAGCAACGCATAGCGCACTGGTTCCTCGGTGACGAAGCCTACGCCCCGCTTGAGCAGCGCCTTGTCCAACTGCGCCTCGTTGAGAGGGCGTAGCTCGTCGGGGATCAGGTCCTGGTAGGAGGGGCCGTCCGCGGGCAGGATGCCCACGAAATGGGTCCCGTAGATAGGGTGGTTGCCCCAGAAAAAGGCGTAACCGGCGTTGGTGTTCAGGGGCGTGAACGTGCCGAAAACCCGGTAGTTGCGCACGGTCCAGGGTGCGATCATGGCGACGACCACCAGGGTTGTCAGGATCAGCCCGCCCAGGGTTCGAATGTAGGCCGCGGATTGCACGGATTCGACGGGTTGTTCTGGTTGGTTACGAGATGTGGACGCTCCATGAGGACTGCTCCTCGCCCCTTCCACAAAGAGCCAGAGAAAGAGGAAGGGGACGAAGAGCAAAAACGACTGGCGCAGGAGGCCGGTGACGCCGATGGCCAGCCCCAGCTCCAGCCAGCTCCACCAGCGGCGGCCTGGCCGAACCAGCCTCAGCGCGGCGTCCAGAGTCCACAGAATGCCCACGAAGTAGAAGGGTTCGGTCATGAGCGCGCCGGCGTAGTAGACGAAGTAGAGATAGATTCCGCTCAGCCCCGCCGCAACCAGGCCCACGGTTTCGCCGAAGAGCCGCCGTCCGATGCGCCAGGCCAACCAGGCGTGCAGCCCGCCCACGATCACGGCCTGGATCAGGCGCGCGGCCAGCGGGTTGGGGCCGAAGAGGGCGTAGACGCCGGCCAGGTAGAGGGTGTAGAGAAAGCTCCAGTGTGCGGTCGGCTCGCCAGCCCGGGTGGCCGGCCAGGCGTCGGTGGCGAAGCTGAAGCCATGGCCGCCCAGCACCCGTAGCGCCAGCGGGTGGTACGAGAGCTGATCGTAGACGCCGGGCAGGGGCGCGACCTGGTTGCCCTGCAGGAGGGCTGATCCCAGGCGCAGGATGACGGCGAGCGTGATGAGGATGAAGAGTGAACGATGGGTTGAAAGGGTCATTGTTTGTCCGCTGTTTTCATGGTATCATGGATGCATCGTTTCGAAAGTAGGCCATAGAGAGAGGATGCTTATGACTCTTTCATTTCTAATCGAACGCGCTCCGCTGGAGCTAGATGCCGATGGCGTTGTTCGGGTTGGCGGAACGCGCGTGACGCTGGATACGCTTGTAGACGCTTTCCAGGACGGTGCAACAGCCGAAGAGATCGCTCACCAATACCCATCCCTTGATCTGGCGGATGTGTATGCCGCGCTTGGTTATTATCTGCGACAACGTTCCGAGGTCGAGGTTTATCTTCGCCAACGGCGGCGGCAAGCCGCCGAGGTTCGTAAACAAAATGAAGCTCGCTTCGATCCACACGGCGTCCGCAACCGTTTGCTGGCGCGTCGCGCCGGATCCAGGGGCGTAACCCATGCTCCGACTGGCCGCTGACGAGAATTTCAACCACAATATTACCCGCGCCCTGCTGCGCCGAAACCCGGAAGTGGACATTGTCCGCGTTCAGGATGCTGGTTTGTCTGGAGCGGATGATCCCACGGTGCTTGAGTGGGCGGCGCAAGAGGGGCGTGTGCTGCTTACCCATGATGTCGCGACGATCACCCATTATGCATATGAACGCGTTCGGGTGGGCCAGCCCATGCCAGGCGTGTTCGAAGTGAGTCGTGCAGTGCCCATTGGCAGGGTGCTCGACGACCTTCTGTTGTTGATTGAATGTAGTCTTGACCACGAATGGGAAGGACAAGTGCGTTACCTTCCACTTTAACCAAGGTCAATCTTTCGTTCTCTCAACGGGGGAGTTCGGCCCCCCGGCCCCCAAAGCCGGGGAAGGCTTTGGCCCGGTTCCTTTGTACCGCAACATTCATGTTGCGAGGCCTGGCCTGGCTCGGCTCAACAACATGAATGTTGTTTTACAACGCCTGGTCCCGGCTCTGTGGTAGCCTCTATTGCCGATACATACACATCCACCAATTGCTCCGTGATCGCCTTCCAGCTATGATGTTTCTCCACGTAGGCCCGGCCGGCCTGACCCAGCCGCGCCCGCGCCTGTGGATCATCCAGCAAAGCCAGAATGGCCGCGGCGAAGGCGTCCGCGCCCTCCGCGATGTACAGATCGCGTCCGGCCTGTGCGGTCAGGGCCGACCCGGCCTGGGGGCTGGCCACCACGGGCGCGCCGCAGGCCATGGCCTCCAACACCTTGTTCTGGATGCCGGCGCCGTAGGGCACGGGTGCGACCGCCAGGGTCGCTCGCTGTAAATAGGGCGGCACATGCTCCACCTGCCCGGTGACGACGATGCGCTCCTCTCCATCGCCAATGCGCGGCGGCTTCCGGGTGGGTGACCACGTGGGGTCCAGCCGGGTGATCGCGGCCGGCGGTCCCTTGCCCACGATGTAGAGGCGGACGTCAGGCCGCCGGGCCCACACCCGGGGCATGATCGCCTCCACCAGCGTCAGGACCATGGTCACGTTGGCGTGGTAGCTCATCTTGCCCGTGACGACGATGACGTTGTCGCGCCGGGGACCGTCGGGCGTAAAATAGGCCATATCCACGCCGTTGGGCAGGACCTGGATGGGCGGCGGTGGGGAAGAGAAACCGGGTTTTTCCAAAAAACCCGGTTTCTGTTTCTGCAACGCCTCCAGCGCCGCCTTGTCCGCGGGCGAGGTGACCAGGACGCGGTCGAACTGATTGGCCAGGCGCGCTTCATGGCGGCGGGTGCGATCCAGCTCCAGGCGGGTGATCAACTTGCCCTTGCGGCTGCGGCTGCGGTTGGCGGCCTGGGCGAAGAGGTGGGAGATGCAGTCCACGCTGTCCCAGATCACAGGCGGCCGGGGTGCGTTCATCCCATTTTTCATGACCCGCTGCCCGTAGATGGCCCCGCGCAGGTGCTCCACGTGAATGATGTCATAGGCCTCCCTTTGCAGGGCCCGGGCCAGGTCCGCGGCCAGGGCCGGCTGCCAGCAATAGCCGGCCTGGATGGGCGTCCGGCCGGGCAGGGCGCGCAGCGCGTTCCAGAGCGCTCGTCCCCGGGGGAGGGGCCGGGCCAGGACCCGGATCCCCTGGGCCTCCAGCCTGGCCAGGTCGGCGCGCTCGGATTCGTCCTCCCAAAGGGTGGCCACGGTTACGTCATGGCCCAGCCGCCGGAGGCCGCGGATCAGGTTGTAGGGCCGCACCCGGATGGGGTTGGGCGTGTAGGGCACGATGTAGAGGATGCGCATTTTGGACACGAATTGCACGAATTTGGTTTCCAGCCACGGATTACACGGATTACACGGATTAAAAAAATTCGTGTTCAATTCGATCAATTCATGTCTGGGGAGGTTTTAAGACACGAATTTCCCGAATTGTTCTTTTAACTTCGTGTAAATTCGGGAAGTCACCTGACACGAAGTTATCGAATTGCATGCATTATCTGTCTACAAATAATTAGCTTGCCGTTGTACATTAACGATGCTATAGTAATGCTTAAGTTGTGATTGGATTGAGACGTCAAAGGAGCAAGCGATGTCAGGCATAAATGTTCATTCTTATATCGTGACGGATGATTCTCTGTTGGACGGCGAGCCGGTTATTCGGGGTACAAAAACCCCGGTGCGCGCCATTGTGGAGCTATGGCGACTGGGGATGCCTCCCGAAGAAATTCCCACCCACCTGCCTCATCTTACTTTGGCCCAGGTATTCGCTGCGTTAAGCTATTATGCCGAGCATCAGTCCGAGATCAATCACTATATCGAGATCAATCGCGTTCCCGAACACTTGATTCATCCTTTGGTGCGACAAGAAAAGGCCGCTGCATGAAGCTGTTCGCTACGCTTTATCTCGATGAAGATGTAGCAGTCCTGATCGCCACTTTATTACACGCCCGGGGATTTGACGTGGTCACGACGCGAGACGAAAATATGCTCGGACAAGACGATCTCGCCCAGTTGAGCCACGCCATTTCTGTAGAACGTTGCATTGTGACTCATAACCGGGTGGACTTTGAACGGTTGCACCAGGACTATATGGAGACAGGACGCGATCATTCTGGCATCATTGTGGCTTCTCGTCGTAGTCCATATGAGACCGCACGCCGGTTGGCTGTGCTGCTGAATGCTTTGACCGCTGACGAGATTGAGAATCAACTTCTTTATGTTTGAGCGTAGACCTGATCCCACGCGCGATAGACCGTTCGCCAGTCATACTCGGCTTCGACCGTGGCCCGCCCGCCCTGGCGCAGCCGGGCCGCCAGCCCAGAATCCGCCAGCAGCCGGGTGACCGCGACCGCGAAGGCTTCCGCGTCGTCGGCCAGCAACAGGTTTTCACCATCCCGCACCTGAATGCCCTCCGCACCGATCCCTGTGCTGACCACAGGCAGGCCCCACTGCCACGCATCCAGGATCTTGACCCGCATACCGCCGCCGGCGTGGAGGGGGACGATGAAGGCCCCGGTCTCCGCGAGATAGGGCCGCGGGTCCTCCACGTAGCCTGTGATGTGGATGTTGCGGCCCTGGCTCTGCGCCGCCTGCAACGGAGGCGGCGGATCTTTGCCGATGACGGTGAGCGTGGCGTCGGGATGGCGGGCGGCGATCCGGGGCCAGACCTCCTCCACGAACCAGGCCATGCCGGCCGCGTTGGGCGGCCAGTGCAGCCCGCCCAGAAAGGTGACGCGGTGGGGATTGCGCATCGGTTCGATGGGCTGCTGCGCTTCCGGGTCCACGCAGATGGGAATGATCGGATCGTCGAGACGGGTCGCCTCTTTTTTGGGGCGGTTGCCGGGGGGAAGGGGAATCGCCTTCGGATTCGACTGCGATTGCGGATTCCAGTGAACCAAATCGAAAAAATCCGGCCCTTTCCGCCCAATCTGCTGAATCCGCGTTCTATCCTGTCGTATATTCTGGGCATCCGCCACCGCCTGACGGTCTTCCGCTGTCACCCAGACCACGTGATCGAATTCCTGACAGATGCGGGCCTCATACGCGGCCATCTTGCGCGTTTCCAGATATAGCAGTCTGCGCTTGACCGGATTGCTCTCCCACTCCGCCAGCCGTTTCGGGATCTGGAAGACCGCATTGTGCTGGTCCAGCACCGTCATGATCCCCCGCCCCTCACCGCCGGCCCCTTGCCCCTTGCTCCTTGCCCCTTGCGCATAGGGCCCCATCCACAGCTGATCGGCGTGGATCGCGTCGAAGGGCCGGGTCGCACAGAGATTGCGCACCGCGTCGAGCATGGCCGGCTCCCGGTCCCGGGCGATGAGGAAGGGCGTGTCGCCTGCCAGGCTACGGGCCAGCCGCCGGCCGTCTTTGAACCGGGAGCGCTCCATGGGGACCGTCTGCACCTCCCGGCAAAACGCGCGCAGATGCCGGATGTGTTCGGCCCGGTCGCTGGCCCGGGTGAAGCTGAGCAACGTGACCTCATGGCCGGCCGCGGCCAGATGGCGCAGCACGTAGTAGGCCCGGGTCTTGGGGCCGGCGTCCAGGGGGTAGGGGAGCACCTGGGTCAGGAAAAGGATACGCATTCAGTAAGCCCAAACCTCACCCAGTAATCGACGGTAATTGGCCGCCAATGCCTGGCTGCGGTCCGGCGACCCGAAGCGGACCAGGGACGCCCCGGCAATGCGCGTCAGCGCGGCTGTGGCCAGCAGGCCTTTGTAGGCGACGGTGGTCAACCGGCCGGCGTGTTTGCGAAAATAGAGCACCTTGCTGCGGTAGAGTTGAAGAAACATGCGCTCGGCCATCTGGTTGCTGCTCTGCCCGCCATAGTGGATGACCCGGGCTTCGGGAACCCAGTAAATCGACCAGCCAGCTTGCTTGATGCGCAGGCAGATATCCACCTCCTCCGAATACATGAAATAGTCTTCATCCAGCACCCCTACCTGGTCCAGAGC
>JAJRVT010000090.1 GCA_024277175.1 Chloroflexota bacterium
ACATCTGGAGACAAACTCACCGTCGGCATCGCCCAGATCGCGCCCATCTGGCTGGACCGGGCGCGGACGCTGGACAAGATCATCGACTACGTGAACCGGGCCGCGGACCGCTCCTGTCGCCTGGTCGCGTTTGGGGAGGCGGTGCTGCCCGGCTACCCCTTCTGGATCGAACGCACGGACGGCGCGCGCTTCAACTCGCCCGTGCAGAAGGAGATCCACGCCCACTACATGCAGAACGCGGTTCAGATCGAGGCCGGCCATCTGGATGCGCTCTGTGAGGCCGCGGCCGCGCGCGGGATCGCGGTGGTGGTCGGCTGCATCGAGCGGCCGGCGGACCGGGGCGGGCACAGCCTCTACGCCTCCCTGGTCTACATCGACCCTGCGGGCGTCATCCGCTCCGTCCACCGCAAGCTCATGCCCACCTACGAGGAGCGGCTGACCTGGTCGCCGGGCGACGGCCACGGCCTGCGGGTGCATGCGTTGGGTCCGTTCACCGTAGGCGGCCTAAACTGCTGGGAGAACTGGATGCCCCTGGTCCGGGCCGCGCTCTACGGACAGGGGGAGGACCTGCACGTGGCCATCTGGCCCGGCGGCCTGCACAACACCCAGGACCTGACCCGCTTCATCGCGGTGGAAGCCCGTTCCTACGTCATCTCCGCGTCCGGGCTGATGCGGGTCGGCGACTTCCCACGGGAGACGCCCCACTATAACGCCATTGTGGAGAACAGCAGCGATTTTCTCGCCGATGGCGGCTCCTGCATCGCGGGGCCGGACGGTCAATGGGTGGTGGAGCCGGTTGTGGGCGAGGAGCGACTCATGGTCGCCACGTTGGATCACGCGCGGGTGCGGGAGGAGCGGCAGAACTTCGATCCCGCCGGCCACTACTCGCGCCCGGACGTGACCCGGCTGACGGTCAACCGGGAACGACAAAGCACAGTCCGCTTTGTGGAGGGGATGTCAGTCCGCGGCCAATAGGGACACTACATCCAACTCGTCCCGATGCTGCTCCGCGCGCCAGAGGTCATAGGCCGTCTGATGTCCAAGCCAGCTTTCAGGGCTGCCACCCAGGGCAATGGATAACCGGATAGCCATCTCGGACGTCACGCGCCCCTTGCCGTTGACAATTTTCGACAGGGTCTTCCGACTGACGCCCATGGCCTGCGCCGCTTCGGTGATACTGATACCCATGGGATCAAGCCAAAGACCTTTAATGATCTCTCCAGGATGAGGTGGGTTATACATCTTCATAATTTATCGATTCTCAGTGATAATCTTCATAGTTGACGACTTCCGCGTCACCATCTTCAAAGCGAAATGTGATACGCCAGTTAGCTTGCACTGTCACTGCCCAAACGCCTTCCCGGTCGCCTTTTAACTCATGAAGCCGTAGTGTTGGTATCCGCATGTCATCAATTGTCCTCGCTTGGTGCAACTGGGCGAGGATCAGCCGAATGCGTTTAGCATGACGCGGTTGAATACCGGCTTTGCTTCCGGTGAGAAAAAATTTTTCCAAGCCTTTATGAGCAAAACTAATAATCATAGCCTATTGTAACCCATATATTCTCGAATTGCAACCCATAAGGTTACAAAGCTTCCTGTGATTTAGATTCTGTCGAAGATGCCAATAATAATTCGACTTATGCTGACTCTTCAACCACCCGCCTGATAGGGTGTAGTTCAGAGAAATCGACGTCGAGTAAATTGGGCTGATCGAGACGCATCTCCGCCACATTCCCCTGCGCGTCGAGGATGAATGTCAACAGGCCATCGGGGATGACGGGATCCTGCCAGACAATTCGGAATGTGTCGTAATGCCAATGCGTCAGCTCGGCGTTGAACGACTTTGTGTGGAGGAACGTCAGCTTCAGCCGCGCGTTTTCATGCGCAACCTTGATGTCGCCATACAGATCGGAATGGTAGCGGCCTGCGTACGCTTCGAGTCCCAATGACGGCGTTGTATTGGGCACGGGCGCGATGTCAGGTTTGGGAGTTCGCTTTTCCTTCTCCTGTTTCCACCACGTTCGAGCCGCGTCATAACGGTCAAGGTCGATTCCGCCCCGGTGCAGATCCAAAATGAGATTGGTCATGACCCAGGGCGCGGGGACCTCCGCATTAGCGAAGACAATGACGCCAAGATGCTCCCCTGGAATCATGGTCACCAGCGAACGCAGGCCGTCGACTCCGCCCGAATGCGCCACCATCCTCTGGCCGTGATAGTCCTGGACACGCCACCCTAACGCATAGGCCTGATAAAATTGCGGCATGTACGCACTGAGTTCTTCAGGGAATTCATCCAAAAGTGGTATCAGTGTACGAGGCGTCCACAGATCGCGTGCAATATCAGCGCTGTAGAGTTGCTGACCCTTGTATTGCCCGCCGTTCAACAGGAGCCGTACATAGGCCGTCAATTCTCTGACGCTGGTGTTGATCGACGCCGCCGGCCCCACATTGTCATGGTTACGCAGCGCCACCACCTGTAACCGGCCATCCACCTCCACATGGGGCTGGAATACATTGCTCTCTGCACCGAAGGCGGTGATGCTGGTATTGCTGGTATGCATCTCCAGGGGCGTGAAGATTCGCTCGGCCACAAAGTCGTCCCATGTCTGGCCGGTCAGCGCCGGGATGATCTGCCCGGCCACCAGGTAGGTGATGTTCTGATACGCGTACTGGCTGCGGAAGCTGGAAACGGGCCTGAGATGGCGGATGCGATGGATGACGTCATCGCGGCTGTAGTCGGACCCATACCAGACCGCACCGCCGCTGACCGGAGCCAACCCACTGCGATGAACGAGCAGGTCCAACACGGTGAACTCGCGCGTGGCGTAGGCGTCGTATAGCTGGAAAGACGGAATGTGCTTCGTGACCGGATCGTCCCAGCACAGCTTGCCCTCGTCGACGAGCATGCCCAGCGCCATGGCCGTGAAGGACTTCGAGATGGAGGCGATGCCAAATAGCGACTCTTCCGTCGCCGGCTGATCGGAGCCAAGCGCTCTCACTCCGTAGCCTTTGGCCATGACGACGCGGCCATCTTTGACGATCGCGACCGCCAGCCCGGGAACGTTGAAATCGTTGCACACCTTTTCCGCGTATCGATCAATGGCGTCGTTTATCATTCGCCCTCCTTTTCACGCGCTTCACGCACATGGCGGATGAACGCCAGCACCTTCTCATGATCCTTGCGCCCCGGTCGAAGCTCCACGCCGCTGCTCACGTCCACACCCCAGGGCCGGACTGCGCGGATGGCTGCGTCCACGTTGTCGGCCGTCAGGCCGCCGGCCAGGAGCAGGCCGGGGTAACGGCGGGCTAACGACGCAGCCACATGCCAATCGGCGCGCTTGCCCGTGCCCCCGTACTCATGGGGATCATAGGCGTCCATCAACCAGCGGGGTGCGTGATCCTCTTTCGGGCCAAGCCCCGCGTAGCGCTCGGCCTGGGCCGCGGCCGCGTCGGCGTTGGCCGGGCGCAGGGCCTTGAACGCACGCCCCTCCAACACTGCCATCATCTCCGGCGTCTCATCCCCATGCAACTGCGCATAGTCCAGCCCCGTCTCCTCCAGGATCGCGGCGACGCGGGCGATGGGTTCGTTGACGAAGACGCCGACGAAGCGGGGGAATTGAAAATTGAAGATTGAAAATTGAAGATTAGGGGGCGGAAATTCGCCCGCAGTTGCACCAATCTTCAATTTTGAATCTTTAATTTCGTTCTTCATTCCCTCAACAATCTCCCGAATCACCTCCGGCTCCACATACCGGGGCGACCTGGGGTAGAGGATGAAGCCCAGCAGATCGGCTCCGGCCTCCACGGCGACGCGGGCGTCCGCCAGGTTGGTGATGCCGCATATCTTGACGCGTGTGTAGGGCATAATGGCTCCTGATCCAATTTTAATCGAACACGGATTGGGCGGATTGAGCGGAAAGAGCCGGATTTTTTCCAAAATCCGTGAAGATCAGCCCAATCCGGAGTTTCCGCGTTCTATTACGGGCGCGTCCGGCAGGTGATCGAGCAACTCTTCCATCCTCGCCAGGCGGATGAAGTCATCCCGGTCCAGGCTCGCCAACTCCCAGACGCCGTCCCGGTC
>JAJRVT010000091.1 GCA_024277175.1 Chloroflexota bacterium
ACGTCCGATGGGAACGCGCTCTGGCGGCATCTGTCAGTATGCTGATGTCCAGGATATAGGTGGACACATTGTACTATTCATCAATCGGCCTTACAAATAGCTCAAAATCCCCAGCGCCCACGCGCGCGCGGACCGGGCGTCCTCCCGGCTCAGGGACTCGTCGTGGGCGGCCCGGTTGCGCAGGCTGATGATGCGCTCGTCCTGCAGGCTGGCCGCCAGCCCGCCTGGCCCAAAGAAGGTCTCGGCTGCACGCGGGTAGAGACGCTGCACGAAAGCGCGCAGGGCCGCCTCCTTGCTGCTCTTCAGGATGATGGCCATGCTGCCCAGGGTGAGATGCCGCTCCCCGCGCATAAACTGTTGCAGGAAGCTGTTCTTGCAGTCGGCGTCCGTGGCCCCGGATTCGACCCGGAAGCGAACGAAGACGCGGTGGTAGAGCATGGCCTCCACGGCCTTGGCGTAGGAGACCACGCTGGTGGAGAAATCCAGGTAGCCGGGCAGGGTGCGCAGATTGTACTCGGCGGTGACCAGGAAGGTGGCCACCTCGTCGGGGAAGAGATGCCAGCCGGGCAGGTCCGCGTCCAGGCGGCGGCGCTCCTCGCTCAACTGCACCTGCTGGCGCAGGCGCTGGGCCGCGGGCAGGATGGTCCCGGCCATGACCTCGGCCGCGGCCTCCGGGTCTGCTTGCAACTTACTGTCCTTGACCACCGCGGCCTTGGCCTGGCTCAGGGCCTGCTCGTAGGCCGGGCCTTCGATGATGGCGATCTCCTCGTCGCTGAGTCCGTAGAGCTTGTAGACGATCTGGTCGATGAGCCCGTCGGTGTAGGCCAGTTGGCGCTTGATGGGCAGTAGCGTGGCCAGGGAACGCTCATACTCGGCCTGGATCTCGCCCTGGATCTCGCCCAAGTTGACGCCAAAGCGATTGCGATTGCGGTGCAGGCGATAATAGAAGTCCTCCCAGGGCAGCTCCTTTTCGCCTTTCTGGTAGTCGCCCAGGTAGTTACGGATGATGCTCTTGCCAGCCAAAGAATCGATGCCGGTCTTGCCCTTCCTGTCGGGCCGAATTTGCAGGCGCCCCTCCAGCCAGCCCAGGAAGCGCTTGACTTCCGCCTGCTTGCGCTTGTTGAGCTCGATCATACGCTCGGCCAGGAAGGCCAACAGGTCGTGGACCACGTCGGAGCGTTCCGGTTCCGCGGCCAGTTGCTCTGCCACGAAGTCCAGCACGGACGCGAAGCCTTGGCTCAGGCTGCGCTGGTAGAGGGCGCGGGCTTGGTCGGCCAGTCGGACACGGAAAATGCCTGCTGTCTGGAACAGCAGCTTGGGAATAGGCAAAGCCTCAATTTCGTAACCGTTAATATTGTTATTCGTGCTTGTTAAATTGAAACGCCAATCCAGAAGTTTCGAATTTAAGAGGGCAACGAAAAACTCACCTTGAATATCTGAAGGCCCAATTAAATATCCTACAGTATGGGAACAAAAATAACCACCAGGAAGAATGGTTGAAATTAGACGTCGAAAATTATCAATTGCAGCATAACGCTGATAGACGACTCGGCTGCGCCTGTGGTGAAAGGCCTTTTCGCTATTCTGATGATTTTGAAGGTATTTGGCTCGATTCACATAAAGGGTTTCACCTTGTTTGGGGGTCACAAGCTCATATAGGCCAATGTGTGATCCCCGAATTATCTCCTCACCAGATGCTATATCAGTAAGATATGGACGAAACTGTCGATTGATCATGAGTTCGCCAGGCATGGCATGGACATAGTTACCAAAGAGCGTATAGCAATCGCTGGTAGCTAAACGCCATAATAGATTCCACGCATTTTGACTAACACCCGGAATTGAGAGATTTATGGGGTCAAAAATCTCAAAACCTGTCTGTTGAGCCCTGTAACTGGGAGAATCAGGCAGAATTGTCCTGCCGGGATGGGTACGCACAAAGACGGTATGATTGCTGGGAATTCTCTTTCTGAAAATATATACACAAGTTGAGAGTTTGGCGTCGAGAAAGACGCGATTGATTGGATCGTCCTTTTGGGGAAATTCCTCAACTATAATAATTTCAACGTTCCTTAAAACATACCTGCGAAGAGGTAAAGTGAACTGATCGGCTAGGATCGAGAGAGGAACTATAAAACCGTGAAAACAGTCATGTTGCAGTAGCTCCAGAGCCTTTGCAACGAACAAACGATACAAGTTCACGCGATGCCCTAAGGCCATGTTAATTATCGGGTGATCTTCCCAGAATGGAATTTCGTCAATATCCCGTCCTAATTCCTCTTCAGACAATTCATCATACGGCGGATTCCCCACCACCGCATCAAACCCGCCATCCTCCCGCAACTGCACATCCTGGCCGCCGGGGCTGCTGGGCGCGAAGAAAACCTCGGGGAACTCCAGCTCCCAGTGGAAGAAGCGCTTCTCCTGGGCCACCCGCAGCGCGGTCTCGCCCATGCGCCGCAAAGCCAGGCCGGTGCCCGCTTCCTGCGCCGGCAGGGCCGCGCCCGCGGGGTCCTCCAGCCAGGCTTCGGTCTCGGGGCTGTGCAGAAACTCCACCGTGGGATCGATCGCGTTCTTCTTCTTGATGTTGGGAAAGTTGCCAAACCAGCGCGAGGTGTAGACGTCCAGCATCCGCTTGTAGGGGGCCAGGTGGTCGCGGGCGCTGCGGAACGCGGAGCGGCTCTCCTCCAGTTGGTCCACGGTGTTGTCGCTCAGATAGCTCACCAGGCGCATGAGGTCGGTGGCCAGCATGACGCCGGCGAACTTGCTCTGGGCGAAGAGGGACAACTGCCCCTGGCCCAGGGCCTCCTGCACCTCCTGGATGCGGGCGCCGATCAGCGAGTTGCCCCACTTGAGGTGGTGGTCCAGGAAGCTCAGCGGCGCGCCCAGGGTGAAGGCGTCCAGCCACAGGCTCACCTTGGCCAGCTCCACGGCCATCTCATTCAGGTCCACGCCGTAGATGCAGCGTTTGAGCACGCTGCGCTTGAGCAGGGCCACCCGGGTCAGCTTGTCGGCGTCGATGCTCACCTGCTGGCGCTCCATGTCCTCCAGGATGTCGGCCCGGGTGCGCTCCAGCAGCGCCCAGACCGGGTTCTCGCTCCAGGCGTTGAGGAAGCCGATGAGGCGGTTGGAGATGAAGTCCACGGCCTCCACCAGAAAGTGGCCGCTGCCCATGGCCGGGTCCAGCACCTTGATGTCCAGGCAGTCGTCGGCCAGGCGCTGCATATCCTCCCGCCGCCAGAAGAGTTCGGGCGACTGGTCGTTGCCCCGGGCCTCCACCGTCTTCCTGTGCTGGCGATAGCGTTTCTGGGCCTCCCGCAGCCGGGGAGCCAACGCCTCGAATTTACGCTCCAGCACCGGCCCCACCGTCTGCTCCACGATGTACTTGACGATGTAGTCGGGCGTGTAGTAGGAGCCGGTGGCCTTGCGCTCGCGCTTGTCGTTCTCCAGGTAGACGTCGCCCGGCTTCAGGGTGGCAATCACCCGCTTGCGCCCGGCCCTGGCCGCTGGCAGATAAACTTCCTTTTTCTTCTCCTTGACCACCACCAACGGTTCCGGAGCCACCTTCAGCTTGAACTCCAGCAGCCCTTCGTAGATGGAGCCAAGGTGGCGCACGCCCAGGGATTTGTAGTCGATCATGGCCAGGGCCTGGGTCTTGTCATCCACATCCCGGCAGAGCCGGTCCAGCCCCAGGGCCAGGTAGCGGTCGGGGATGGCGTATTCGGCCAGGAACTTGCCTTCATCGCTCTCGTCATTGAAGAGACCGCCGTTGTACATGGGCAGGTTCAACTTCCTGTCCCCCTTATCGATGGCGTGGAAGAGCAGTTGCAGCCGCTCGTACAGTTCATAGCTGTCCGGCGCGTAGGTCTGCTTCAGGCGCTCCGGCGCTTCATCCTCCACCGCGCCGGCCTTCTCCGCCAGCGTTTTCTTGAGTCCATAGAGGCTGAACTCGCCATAGCCCCGGGTCTCATAGACCGGCAGCAACTCCAGGCTTTCGGCGTAGAGGGTGAACATGAGCCGGTAGAGGAAGGTCATGGTGGCCGTGTAGACCCGGCCCAGGTCATCCGGGGAGATGTCGTCGACGCCCTGGGATCGCATGTCGGCGATGAACCCTGCGGCGAAGTGGGGGAAGATGCTGGTGAAGACGCGCCCCTTCAGGCGTTCCCCCAGGCTTCTGGCGTAGTCCGCGGACTTCTGCAACAGGTCGTCCAGGAAACCGGTGAACGCGTCGCGGCGGAAGAAGAGCCACCAATACTTCAGGGCGGTGATCTGGTCGCCGTTGGCGGCCATCACCGCCTCTTCCAGGTCGATCTCATAGTAGTTGGTGGCCTTGTTGGGCGCGGTGGTCGAATAAAGTCGCCAGAGCTTGCCGTTGGTGACCATCACCCAGTCCACCTGGGCCTTCTCCAGCACATTCACCACCAGCGCGCCGGGGATTTCACGGGGCGTCTCCGCGTCGCGCTGGGGGTCCTCGTCATCCAGGTTGCGGTTCCAGACGTAGGTGAGCGCGGCGGCCACGGGCTTGTCCGGCCGGTCGGGTGCGTAGAGTATATAATCGGGTTCAGAAAGGTCGGAATCGGCCGTTTTATTGACCTCAAACCTGAAACCCAGGCTGGTAAAGAGCGGCTCATAGAGTCCCTGTCGAATACTGGCTTCCGGCTTGCCGCTGTACTTTCGCCTGGCATCGGCCAGGTGGCGCAACACCTCACGGCCCACAGGGCGCACGTCCTCATCCCAGGCCGGCGTAAGCCTGGCGTCGGGCAGTCGCTCCTTGAGATAATAGTCGGAGAAAAGGGCCCGGTTGTTGAAGTATTGCTCGCTCCATTCGGCCAGGGTGAAGGCGGAACGCAGCTTTTCCCATTGATAGAGGCCATCAGCCTCGGTGAAGGTGAAACGCCTGAGCACGCGCAGTTGCACAGGCGTTGGGTTGCGGCGGTCGACAGAAAGCGTCCGGGGGCGGATAACCTGTTTCAATCCGCCCCCCAGTTTTTTCCCTGCCGCCACTTCCCGCTCCACCAGCACAAAATCCAAATTTTCGTAATCTGCCGTCAGCACCAGAAACGCATATTCCATCCGTTCGCGGAAGCGCCGGGCAATGGTCTGGGTCAAGGCGACAGTGACGGAGCGCACCTCGAAGAGGTAAATGACGATGTCCGCATCCTCAGGGTCCCGGCCCACCAGGCGGATGTTACGGATCTCGTGGCGTAGGGTCTCACTGTCCATGCCCAGCGCGGCGTGATCCAGGGGAATGCTCTCATCCACATCATAGCCAAGACGGGCGAAGAAATGCACGACCTGATCGGCGTTTACCAGTTGACCGATATCATCAGCCGTGAGTGGGATGTCATTGATGGTGAGATCATCGGGCATGAGAAGCGAATCTCCAACTAACGAATTGAAACATTCCGGGAATGCAGGCGCAACGTCGGATGCATCCTGCCACGTCTGCACATTGTATACAAGATTGCCGGGAACCCCAATCCGCTCCGCCGTAGGCGCGGCTTGTAGCCGCACGATCCCCGCCACCCACACCCTCCTCTCCCCCATCCCTCCGGTAGACCGGCCTGTGCGGCTGCAAGCCGCGCCTACGGGTCAATTGCACGCTTGGCAACGGGCGGATATAATCCGTGTAACCCGCGCAATCCGCGGCCGACCCATCATCTCACACCAAGGAGGCCCACCATGCAAACCACCAATCCCACCCGCGCCCTGGCCGGCAAGACGCTCGTGATCACCGGCGGCACCCAGGGGCTGGGCGAAGGCGTGGCCCGCTACTGCGCGGCCCTGGGCGCGGAGAATATCGTCATCTGTGGGCGCAACCGGGAGCGGGGCCAGGCCGTGGCCGCCGCGCTCAGCCGGCAAGGCGCGCAGAGCCTCTTCATCCAGGCGGACCTGGCCAACGAGGAGGAGTGCCGCCGGGTCATCCGCGGCTGCGACAAAGCCTTTGGCCGGGTCGACGGCCTGGTCAACGCCGCCGGGATCACCGACCGGGGCGCGCTGGAGGAGACCACGGTCGACCTCTGGGACCGTATCTTCGCCATCAACGCCCGCGCGCCCTTCGTGCTGATCCAGGAGAGCGTACGCGTCATGCAGCGAGAGAACGAGCGCGCCAAAGTTCAGGGCCAGGAGCCGCCCGGCGGCAGCATCGTCAACATCCTCAGCATCTCCTCCCACGGCGGCCCGCCCTTCATCATGGCCTACTGCGCATCCAAGGGCGCACTGGCCACCCTGACCAAGAACCTGGCCCACAGCCTGCGCTGGGATCGCATCCGCGTCAACGGCATCAACATGGGGTGGATGGCCACGGAAAATGAGCACAAGGTGCAACTCGCCATGGGCAAGCCGAAAAACTGGTTGGAAGAGGCCGAGGCCGAGAAGCCCTTTGGCCGCATCCTGCGCCCGCGCGACGTGGCCAGCCTCACCGCCTACCTGCTCAGCGACGAATCGCAATTGATGACTGGCTCACTGATCGACTACGATCAGAACGTGGTGGGCGGGGGGATGTAGACGACCAACGAGGACGCGAAGCAAAAACTTTGATCCTTACTCGTGACGTCAGTCACTGCATCATCTGAAAACAGGGGCTACAATAAAACATTAGTGAGGTTCACAATGACCTGGTCAGGAGACGCGTAACATGCCCGGAAGACGACAGCATCAGTTAATCTTCGATTCGGTTTTATTGGGCGTGGTGGGGGCGTTGGGCGCACAGGTCTTCATGCTGCTTCTCCGCTGGTCCCAAAGGTTATTCATGGGCTTCGCCCAATACAGCGCGCCTGGCCTGCCGACAGAGGGAGGGACGCTGCAACAGGTCATCGGCGCGCATGGGCTATGGTTCATCCCCATCATCACCACCATCGGCGGCCTGATCTCTGGCGTGCTAGTCTACAGCCTGGCCCCTGAAGCGGAGGGCCATGGCACTGATACGGCGGTGAGGGCGTACCATTTCGCAGACGGATTCATTCGCGCCCGGGTGTCGCCGCTCAAGGCGGTGGCCTCGGCCATCACCATCGGATCGGGCGGCGCGGCCGGCCGTGAAGGCCCGACAGCCCTGATCAGCGCCGGCATCGGTTCCATCTATGCGACGGCTTTTCATCGCCCGCTGGAGGAGCGCCGTCTGTTGGTGCTCATGGGCATGGCCGCGGGCCTGGCGGCTATCTTTCGGTCCCCCGTGGGCACGGCCTTTTTCGCCATCGAAGTGCTTTATGGGAGCATGGAGTTCGAGGCTTTCGCGCTGCTCTATGTGATGCTGGCCTCTATCGTCGCTTACACCATCAACGGCCTGTTCGTGGGCTTCGACCCGCTGTTCACGGTGCCGGCCATGGGCATGCCTGTATTCATCGATTATTTCTGGTATATTCTGCTGGGTCTGGTGGCCGGTGTAGTGGCCACCATCTTGCCGTCCATTTTCTATTACACCCGCGACGCCTTTCACGCCATCCCCATTCCGCCCCATGTCAAACCGGCCATTGGCGGCCTGCTGCTGGGGTTGATGGCCATATGGCTGCCCCAGGTCCTGGGCGGCGGCTATGGCTGGATTCAACTGGCCATCGATGGCAAGCTGGCGCTGAGCATGATGGCCATCCTGGTGCTGGCAAAAATGATCGCCATGGCGCTGACGGTGTCTTCGGGGGGATCGGGCGGCGTGTTCGCGCCGGGCCTGTTTGTGGGCGCCATGCTGGGCGGCGCCATGGCCACGCTCTTCCACCAGCCGTCGGCTGCGTTCGCCATCGTAGGCATGGCCGCGGTCTTCGGCGGGGCTGCGCGGGTCCCCATGGCCACCCTACTGATGGTGACCGAGATGACAGGCGGCTATCATCTACTGGTGGCCGCGGCCCTGGCCGTCTTCATCAGTTACATGGTGGAGGCGCTGCTCACCTCGCGCCTGAAGTACAAGAGCCTGTACGAAGCTCAGGTGGCGGGGCGGGAGGATTCCCCCGCCCACCATGGCGACTACATGAAGGCCGCCCTTCACATCCTGAAAAATCACAACATCACCCTTTCGGCCGATGATGAGCACGTCAACCTGGAGCGGCTGCTCGCCACCGGCATCCCCATCGACCTGCCCGATGACAAGCAATTGCGTCTGGGGCGTCTCGTGGAGAAAAGTCCGCTGGTCAACGAAAAGGTGCGTGACCTGCTGGCGCAATTGCCCGCCGATGTGGTCGATGAGACTAAGCTCACGGCCGTCTTCCGCAACAGTCACACCCTCATCCCTTACGGCGATCTCGTTCTCAAACCGGGCGACAAGGTGCTCTTTATCGCCACGCCGCGGGCCTGGGACGCCCTGTCGGAGCATTTCCAATTCGATCACGTCGGCGCGGAGACGAACGGCGACCAGCACGATCGGGCGGCCAGTTCGTAGTATACGCTTTAGCGCAGTTGGCGACCGGACTGCGCTAAAGCGCATACTACGAACTGGCCGCCACCACCCGTAGCATCTCCCGGTTGACGGCTACGTTCTCGAAAAAGGAGCGCCGCACCGCCTCATCGCCGATGGTGGCCGCCCGTTCCTGGAGGGCCTGATGGCCGGCGCGGATGACCGCTTCGGCCCGCGGGTCGTCGGTCGCAGCCAGGACCTGATGACAGCTCAGGTAGATCCACAGGGGATCGAGCGCGGCCTCAGGCCAATGATCCGCCAGCCCGGCCCACACCTGGCCCGCCAGCACTGTCGCTTCATCCCGCCGGCCGGCCTGGAGGGCGATCTGGGCCAAACCGGCCCGGGGTTCCAGGGTCAGGTGGGATTGATCCAGGGTGCGCCGCAAATCCAGTGAGTGGCGGTAGGCCTCCTCGGCCTCGTCCAGCGCGCCGGCGCTGAGATAAGCGCGGCCCAAAGCGGTGAGCGCAAAAGCCTCGGAATGGGGTTCGCCGATCTCCCGGGCGACCTCCACAGCCTGGCGTCCATAGGCCTGAGCGACCTCATCATTCCCCAGATAATGAGAAAGCAGGGTCAGCGCCTGAAGCGAGCCGATCTCCCCCCGCCGTTCGCCGATCTGCCGCCGGACATGCAGCCCCTCCTCCAGCCATCCGCGCGCGGTTTCATACGCGCCCACCTTCATGGCCCAGAGGCCCAGGTTGTGCACGGCTACGGCCTCGCTGCGCCGGTCTCCGATTTCGTTGCAGATTTGCAGAGCCTCCTGATTGCAGGCGTGGGCGAGGTCGTAATCACCCAGACGCAGAGCGATGGCGCCCAGATTGACCAACGTCAGCCCTTCCCCTTGACGATCGCCCACGGTGCGGCGCAGTTCGAGAGACGCTTCGAAACAGTCCATGGCGCTGGGCATGTCCCCCTGGGCGCTGATGATCGCGCCCAGCATGTTCAACGTCAATCCCTCGCCCCGCCGGTCTCCCACCTGCCGAAAGCGGGCTAACGCCTGATCGGCGTATGCATGGGCCTGGGCGTGCCCGCCAGTGGCCCACTCCTGTTGAGCCATGGATTTGAGCAGCGCGGCCTCGATATGCGCCAACTTCCCATACAACAGGCCCAGGGGCGACAACGACGTCAACGCCGCGGCTTTTGTCGTCGGATCCTGGACGAGCGATTGCTGCACCAGGTGTAAAGCCGCTTCGAAGATGGGGCGCGCGCCCGCGTAATCGCCAAGATACCAGATGGCCTCTCCCCGTAGCCTGGCGGCGATGGCCTCCAACGCGAGGGAGCCGTGGGCCCTGGCCGCGTCCATGGCCTGGCCGGCCACCCTGGCGGCTTCTTCGTAGCGCCCTTCTTCGTTGAGGAAACGGGACTCCTCGATCAGCAGGCGGCTCAGGAAGGCTTGCAGGCGGACGGCGTCGGAGCCGGATGACTGGAGGACCCATTCCTCCACACGGCGCGCGGCCTGGCCAAAAACAGCCGCGCCCTCGGCAAAGGGTCCCCGCAGAAGGTAGTAGCGGGACAGAGGAGCGGCGCCCCGGGCCATGGCCTTCAGATCGGTATGTTCCACGGCCCAGCGCCAGGCCGCGCGGATATTGTCGATCTCCGGGCCAATGGCGGCGATGGCGGTCCGAGCTTCGTCGCCCATGAGCGCGTCTTTCCAGCGGAAGAGCAGTTTTGTGTAGTAGGCGGCGTGAAGCCCCCGGGCGCTCTCGGTCAGGCGAGGGTGGGCCATCAGCTTGGCATTGGCCGCCTGCCGCAGCAGCGTGTGGATCTCATAGCGCCCGGAGGCAGTCAGGCGCAGCAGGGATTTGTCCACCAGCGAACGAAGCAGGGGCAGAGAAGCCTCGGCCACCGTGCGCGCGGCCTCCCGGTCGAATCCGCCCCGAAAGACGGAAAGCCGCATGTAGGCCCATTGCTCGGCCTGGTTCAGCAGACGCCAGGAATGCTCGAAGACTGCGCCCAGGCTGTCGTGCCGGTCCGGCGTTCGCCCGCCCGCCGCACCGCCGGCCCGACTGAGCATGTCCAGATCGACGCGGATCTCGCGGCCGATCTCTGCGCAGGGAATGACGCGCACCCAGGTTGCAGCCAGTTCGATGGCCAGGGGCATCCCTTCCACCAGGCAGCAGATGTCGGTGACGTGGGACGCTTCGGCCACCGGATCGAAGCTCATGTCCACCCGCTGCGCGCTTTGTACAAAAAGGCGCGCAGCGTCCAACATTTGGTCACCCCCGATCTTCCCAATCTCTTTGAGCTCTCCGGCCGCGCAATCCAGCCCCTGCAACGGGAAAACCGTCTCCCCGGCCAGGTGCAGGCGCTCGCGCGAGGTGACCAGCAAAGTGACGCCGGGCGCGAGCTTCAGGAGTTCGGCCAGCAACTCCGCCCCATCCAGCAGATGCTCCATGTTATCCAGCACTAGCAGCGCTTCCTTGTTGCGCAGATAGTTCAGCAGCAGACTTTTGGCGTCCCCCCGGCCGGCAATGGAAAGCCCCACGATCCCGGCGATGTGGGGAGCCAGCGCCTCTGCATCCTCCAGCGCGGCCAGCGGGGCGAAATAAGCGCCCTCCAGAAAGGCGTCCGCGTGCTGGGTCGCGGCCTCCAGCGCCAGCCGGGTCTTGCCCATGCCGCCTGCGCCCGCGATGGTGATCAGCCGGTGCTCGGGGGTGCGGATCAGGCGGGCGAGACGTTGCAACTCCTCTTTGCGGCCGACGAAGGGGGTGACGGGCGCGGGCAGGTTGTGGCGATCCGGGCAGGCGCGCGCGGTTTCGATGCGCCGCCGCAGGGCTTCGGTCTCCGGCATAGGTTCCACATCCAGATCCGCGGCCAGGACCCGGCGATAGTCCTCATACTGGGCCAGGGCCTCGGTCAGTTGGCCGCGACGGGCCAGGGCCAGCATCAACTGGCGTTGTGCACTCTCCTGGAGGGGTTCCAGGACCAGCAGGCGGTGCAGCCAGTGGATGGCGTCATCCACGCGGCCGGCGGCCGTGGCGTGGCGGATGAGCCGCTGCAAAGCCCGAAGCATTAACAGACGCAGACGCTCACGCTCGACGATCAGCCACTCTTCGAACGCGGGCGCGTCTTTGATGCGCACATCCGCCAGAAAGTCGCCCCGGTAGAGATCGGTCCCCGCTTCCAGGGCGGCCAGGGCGTCCGGGTCATCAGAGGCGTTCTCCATGGCCGGCCGCAGAAACGCTTCGAACGCCTCTACATCGATTCGATGGGGGACTGCGCGGTTGAAGGCCACCGTGGTGCGGGTGGCGTCGATGGCGTCAGGCAGGATCTTGCGCAGGTTGCTCAGGGCCACCCGCAGGCTGCGTTTGGCTTTCTCTTCGGGAACCTCCGCCCAGAAGAGTCCGACCAGCGCGTCCCGGTGGTGGGCATGGTCGGTGGCGGCCAGATAGCAGAAGAGGGCTCGAGCCTTGGCGCTGACGAAGCCGTCGACGGGCCTCCCATCCAGCGCAATTTGAACGTCGCCCAGCAAAGTTATGGTTAGCATTGGCCAATTCGATGAATGTGAGCGTGAAATGTCGGTTTCATTGTATTTATATCTAAGTATCCATCTCTAACGTCCAGGGAGAAATAAATTGAATTTTTTTGGCGTCGTCGCTTCGAGGATTACGCATGTTCGTAAAAATTCGGTTTCCTCGCCCGGGTGATAGCCAAGTATGCGCGATCAGGTGAGCGGATCGCAAGACGAATGCGTGCAGGTAAAGTGTGTCATAGATCACAGCTGCATTGCTGGAAAAAAAGGGCGGGCGTGACGCCAGTTAGCGATGAATTAACGACGGCGTGGGATGCTCATCGGGTCAAAGCATACCACAAGGGAGCGGCAATGAAGAAGAGCCAGCCAGGCGCTGACGGAGCGCAAGACATAACCCATCATCGGGTGTTCGTGATCCGCTGCTGGAGCGAGTCCAGCCAGCGGCGTCCCGGTATGCGATGGCGATTCACGCTGGAGGAGGTGGGGGCGGATGAGCGTCACGGCTTTGTCGGCGTGGACGCGCTGCTTCGCTTTCTGAAGGCGTGGTTCACGGAATAGAACGCGGGCTGAAGGGATCATGCCACCCGATCCGCCCAATCTGCGTTCTACCAGCGTTCGCAGTTCAATTCGTATTCACAGTTCACAAGGAGGAAGTATGCGTAACAAAACGATTGTCTTCACATCAGCGATTGTCATCGCCCTGCTCTTCGCCCTGGCCATGGGCGCGGGTGCGCTCCTGGCCGAAGAGACGGCCATCGACAGTGCGCCGTCCCTCATCAATTACCAAGGACAACTGAGTGACAACAACGGCCAGCCTGTCTCCGGCCCGGTCTCGTTGGAGTTCAAAATCTATGACGCCTCCAGCGGGGGCAACTTGCTCTGGACCGAGACCCATAGCGGCGTTTCGGTGGATGGCGGAGCATTTTCGGTCATGCTGGGATCGAACACGCCTCTGACCGATTCTATGTTCAGCAGTTCCAGCCGTTATCTACAGGTTGGCGTGGACACGGCCAACGGCAGCAACTACACCACCATGCCCCGCCAACGGATGGCGTCGGTCCCCTACGCGATGCAGGCCAATGTCGCGCCCTGGAGCGGCCTGACCGGCATGCCTGCGGGCTTCGCCGACGGCGTGGATGATGGCGGCGCCGACTATCAGAACGTGGTCGTCGTGGCCAAGAGCGGTGGCGACTACACCACCATCAACGACGCCATGGACAGCATTTCACCCTCCTCCGGCAACCGCTATCTGGTCTGGGTCGCGCCCGGCGTTTATTCCGAGCAAGTGACGGTCAAACCCTATGTTCACCTGCGCGGTGCGGGCATGTACACCACGTACATCGATTCCACCTCCTCCGGCAATCAGAACACATCATCGTCCGCGACGGTGATCCTGCCGGCCAACGCCCAACTCAGCAACATGACGGTGAAGAACTCCTCGACATCCAATGACGGCGTCGCGGTCTTCGTGGATAACGGCAACAGCAGCACCCTGGTGCGCAACGTCTACGCCAAAACCACCCAATCAGGCGGCGATCGTCACGTGGCCTTCTATCTCAAGAGCGGCAACCCCACCCTTCGAGATGTGAAGGGCAAGGCCAGCGGCGGCTCCGTGGGCAACTGGACCATCTTCAACTCGGTCTCCGATCCCATGATCGATGGCGCGGACCTGACCGCGGAGGGCAACAGTTCGGCCAACGCGTTGCGTCTGAACGGCGGCAACCCGGTGATCCGGAACAGCTCCCTCTACGCCACCAACGCCAGCGCTGCTTACGCCATCGAAGGCACAGGCGCGGGCACCCACACCGTACGTCTGGATCATTCCAGCATCGATGGCGAAGACTTCAGCGTCCGTCTTTCGTCGGGGAACTACACCGTCTACATCGGGTCCTCCCGAGTCGCGGGCAATGTCAACGCCTTCTCCGGGACGATTCGCTGCGCCCAGAGCTATGATGAGAGTTACACGGACCTGAACAGCTCTTGTAATTAGGCCTGAACGTCAGCGAAAGAAAGGATGACCTATGAAACAATTCAATAAGAGGGCGGTGATGCTCTTTATCGCGGCCCTGGCGCTGACGGCGTTGACGGTGGGTGCGGCCCTGGCCGCCGGCGAGACCATCCGCCTGGGCGGCCTCAGCAGCGGCGGCGGGCAACTCCAAGCCGGCGATCTGCGCCTGAACAGCGCCATGGGCCAGCCGGTGGCTGGCAATACGGGGGGCGGCGGGCTAAACGTCTGCGTTGGCGCGGCCTGTGATTCAGGCGGCTCCTCCAGCGGCGGCACGCCCACGCCTTCGCCCACATCCACGCCCAGCTCGTCTGGGTCCAGCACAGACATCGCCATCAACGAAGTCTACTACCTGGGAGACGCCAGCAGCGACTGGGTGGAAATCGTCAACACAGGGACGGCCGTCATCGACATCGGCGACTGGTGGCTCTGCGCCCGCTTCCAGTACGCCCAGCTCAATACGCTGACCTTGCTGTCGGGCGACGATTACATCCTCGGTCCCGGCGAGAAGCTGGTGGTGCAGGCCCACGCGGACCTGGACAACACCGCCTCGGACCTGGGCCTCTACACGACTAACACCTTCACCGACGCCAACGCCATGGTGGACTTCGTCCAGTGGGGCACCGACCAGGACGTAGGTCGCTCGGACGTGGCCGCGGCCAAGGGCATCTGGCGCGAGCTGAACCCCGGCAGCTATGACTTCGTGCCCACGGCAGCCAGCGGCCAGTCCGCAGCCTGGAAGGGAACCAACAGCGGCGGCGGCCTGCTCACCTACAGCGAGGACTGGGGCAATGGAACGCCCACCCAGGGCGGCTCCAACAGTGGCGGCTCCTCTGGCACGCCCACGCCTGCACCCACATCCACCCCCAGCGGGCCTACGCCCACGCCCGCCCCGCCCACGCCCACGGCGACGCCCAGTTCGTCCGGGTCCAGCACAGATGTGGCCATCAACGAGGTCTACTACCTGGGTGACGCCAACAGCGACTGGGTGGAAATCGTCAATACAGGCAACAGCGTCATCGACATCGGGGACTGGTGGCTCTGCGCCCGCTTCCAGTATGGTCAGATCAACACGCTGACCCTGCTCGCGGGCAACGACTACATCCTCGGTCCCGGTGAGAAGCTGGTGGTCCGGGCCCACGCGGACCTGGACGACAGCGCCTCTGACCTGGGCCTGTACACGACCAACACTTTCACCGACGCCAACGCTATGGTGGATTTCGTCCAGTGGGGCACCGACCAGGACGTAGGCCGTTCGGACGTGGCCAGGGACAAGGGCATCTGGCGGGAGCTGACCCCCGGCAGCTATGACTTCGTGCCCACGGCCGGCTCCGGCCAGTCCGCGGCCTGGAAGGGGACCAACAGCGGCGGCGGTCTGCTCACCTACAGCGAGGACTGGGGCAACGGAACGCCCACCCAGGGCGGCTCCAACAGCGGCGGCTCCTCCTCCGGCGACAAACGGATCTTCTTGCCGGTGGTGACGCGGTAGGAGGGGGTGAAGATTGAAGATTGAGGATTAAAAATTGAAGGTTGGAGAGATTGAAGAGATTGGAGCGTCCCCGGCCAATCTCCAATCTCTCCAATCTCTCCAATCTCTCCAATCTCTCCAATCTCTCCAATCTCTCCAATCTCTTCAGTCTCCCGTCACCTTGTCATCTTGTCACCCTGTCATCTTGTCATCTTGTCACGTTTCACTTCACCAGGAGCATCCCATGCGCAACCCAAAAATCACAACACGTCGTTTCGCCTGGTGGTTGGCGGTTC
>JAJRVT010000092.1 GCA_024277175.1 Chloroflexota bacterium
CGCCAGGTTTGACCAAACCCAAGCCCGACTGCTACAATGGCCCCCTGTCATACTCCTTGCTTTTCTGTGAATTCCATGCGATGGTCTAAGAGAATGCACTATGCGAATTGGCGTTGACGCCCGGTTGATGCACCACCAGCCCGCTGGCATTAGCCGCTACACGTGGCATCTGTTGAATGCTTTGGCGCAAATCGATCGCGACAACGAATTCGTCGTATTCCAACACCGGAAACATCGGGATCCCATCATCAGGCAGCCCAATTTCCGGCGCGCAACCCTGTACGCGCCCGCCCATTCGCGGCTGGAGCAGATCATGTTGCCCATCGAACTGCTCCCCTACAGGCTCGATCTCCTTCACAGCACCGATTTTATCCCGCCTCTACACTCGCCCACACCCACTGTCATCACCGTCCACGATCTGGCTTTCCTGCACTGGCCCCATTTCGTCACCAAGGACAGCGCCGCCTACTACGGCCAGATCGATCGTGCAGTCACCCGGGCCCGGCGCGTCATTGTGCCCAGCGAGCACACCCGCCAGGATCTAATCGGCCAACTGGGCGCGCCCGCAGACAAGGTCAGCGTCATCTACGAAGCCGCCGACCCCAGTTTCGTCCCCCTGCCCCTGGAGGAAACCCGCCAGGCCGTATGTAAAAAATTTGGCATCCCGCCCTCCTACATCTTTACCGTGGGCACCATCGAACCGCGCAAAAACCTGAACGGTCTGCTCCAGGCGTTCCGCATCCTGAAGGATCGCTACAGCGTCTCCGCCGAAACCGGACTGGTCATCGCCGGCAGCAAGGGGTGGCTTTATGACGAAACCCTGGAGACTATCGAGACCCTGGGCCTGACCGACTGCACCTTCCTGCTGGGGCGGGTCTCCGATAAAGACCTGCACCGGCTCTACGTAGGCGCGCGCTGCCATATCCACCCCGCCTATTACGAGGGCTTCGGCCTGCCGCCCCTGGAAGCCATGGCCTGTGGCACGCCCACCATCGTCAGCAATGTGAGCAGCCTGCCGGAGGTGGTCAACGACGCTGCGCTGCTGGTGGACCCGCGCGACTGGGAGGAGATCGCGGTCGCGCTCCACCGCCTGCTCACCGATGACGATCTGCACGCTGAGTTGCGGCGCAAGGGGTTTCAGCGGGCGAGCTGTTTTAGCTGGGAGCAGGCCGCGCGCCAGACGCTGGAAGTCTATCGAGCCGTGGTCGAAGCGTCCAGTGCGTCGTCGAATCCTGCCCAATCCGCCCGCCAGACCCCTCAAACCTAACGGTGCGCCTGGGATCATGAAAATCCTGCTGCTCACCCCGCAACCACCCTATCCGCCCCATCAAGGGACGACCATCCGCAACTTCAACCTGATCAAGCAACTGGCCGCGCGCCATGAGATTGACCTGCTCACCTTTCTCCCGCCCGGCCAAATGCTGGAGGGCGACAGCCCCCTCCACCGGCTTTGTCGCCGGGTGGGGGCCGCGCCTCAACCCGTCCGCACCATCAGCGTGCGGGGGCGGGACACCATCACCTCCCCCTTGCCGGACATGGCCCTGCGCCTGGAAAGCTCCGAAATGCGTCGCTTGGTGGTGGAATGGACCACGGAAGAGCGCTATGACATCGTCCAGAGCGAGGGCATCGAGATGGCTCAGTACGGGCAGATGGTGCGCGAGCGGCGGGCCGACGATGCACGCCGGCCGGCCTTCGTCTTCGACGATCACAACTGCGAGTATCTGCTCCAAAAACGCAACGCGTTGACCGATCTGCGCCAGCCCAAGCGCTGGGTGGCCGCGGGCTACAGTCTGGTGCAATGGCGCAAACTCCAGTGCTATGAAGCCCGCATCTGCACCGACGCCGATGCGGTCACAGTGGTGAGCGAGGCCGACGGCCAGGCCCTGCGCGAGATCGTCCCGGACCTGGAGACGACGGTGGTTTCCAACGGCATCGACCTGAGCCTCTACGCCATCGCGCCCCTGCCGGACCTGACGGAGTCGCCGGCGCTGGTCTTCACCGGCAAGATGGACTACCGGCCCAACATCGACGCCGCGCTCTGGTTCGGCCGCGAAGTCCTGCCCCTGGTGACGGCCAAAGCGCCGGCCGCGCGTTTCCAGATCGTGGGCATGAACCCCCACCCCCGGCTGGATGAGTTACGCGCCAACCCCAACATCGAGATCACGGGCGCGGTGGAGGATGTGCGCCCCTACATCGACCGGGCCGCGGTCTATGTGATCCCCATGCGCGTGGGCGGCGGCACCCGTTTCAAGGCCCTGGAGGCCATGGCGTCCGGCAAGGCCATCGTCAGCACCCGGCTGGGCGTGGAAGGCATCCCCGTGGAGGATGGCCGCGAGCTGCTGCTGGCGGACACGCCGAGGGAGACCGCGGACGCCATCCTGCGCCTGTTGCGGGACGACGGCTCGCTCCATACGCAGTTGGGACAAACGGCCAGGGCCTTCGTGGAAGCGCGCTACGGCTGGGAGCAGATCGTCCCTCGGCTGGAGGAAGTCTACGAAAAATTAGGGGTCACGTAAACGGGAAAAAATTTTGACGCAAAGTCGCAAAGCCGCAAAGGAACGCAGAGGCTTTTGCTTTTCTTTGCGCCCCTCTGCGCCTTCGCGTCTACTAAGAAACTCACTCCCCCAGTTTCTTTTAGGAGGAATTGAGCCGACCAGGCTCTACTAGGGGCTCTGCGTCAAATTGCCCCGCTGAACAGGAGGAAAAGGTATGTCGAATCACGAAAAAGTGCGGGTTGGATTCATCGGCGGCGGCTGGACCGAGCGGGTGCAGATCCCAGCCTTTCGGCTGGGCGGGCTGAAGCCCCAGGCCATCGCGTCCGGCCACGTGGAGACCGCCCGGCGGGTGGCCGAGACCCAGGGTATCCCGGAAGTCTACGAATCGTGGGAAGCGCTGATCCAGGCCGACAGCGTGGACGTGGTCAGCATCGTCACGCCCACGGACCTGCACAAGGAGATGGCCGTGGCTGCGTTGCAGGCCGGCAAGCATGTCATCTGCGAGAAGCCGACTGCGCTCAACCTGAAAGAAGCCGAGGAGATGCTGGCCGCGGCCCAGGCCGCGCCCGGCCAACTGGCCATTATCGACCATGAACTGCGCTTCAACCCGGTGCGGCGACAGATGCGCCAGATGATCAAGGACGGCTTCCTGGGCGCGCCCCTGCACGTGCGCTTCACCCGGCTCGGCCCTGGCCGGCTGGACCCCCAGCGCCCCTGGACCTGGTGGAGCGACGCCAGTCGGGGCGGCGGCATGCTGGGCGCGGTGGGCAGCCACCTCCTGGACCTGGCCCGCTGGATGTTCGGACGCATCGACGGCCTGACCGCCCAGCTCACCACCGGTCCTCGCTACCGGCCCGACCCCCAAAGCGGCGCGCCGCGCCCCGTCACCGCCGACGACCACGCCCAGCTCATGCTCCACTTCGCCAACAGCGCGCTGGGCGAGATCACGGTCAGTTCGATCACGGCTGGCGGCTACGGCATGACTCTGGAGGCCTACGGTGGGCGGGGTGCGCTCAAGCTGGACAACCAGGATCGGCTGTGGAGCATGGAGGGCGAGGAGATGCAGGCCGGCGAGTGGAAGCCCGTGCGCGTGATGACGCCCAACCCGGGGCTGATCGAGCAGCTTCCCAACCAGGGGCCGTTTGCGGTGGGCAGCCTCTTCCTGGCCCAGACCATTGCCGCCTCCCTGCCCATGGGCGAGACCACCCTCCCCGACGCGGCCAGCTTCTACGATGGGCTGGTGGTCCAGCGGATGCTGGATGCGGCCCGGCGCGCCCATGCGGAGCAGGTGTGGATCGAACTCTAAAAGCAATAGAACGCGGATGGGGCTGATTGGGCGGATCGACGCGGATTTTTTCGAAGATGGAAGAGTGAATTCAGGGAGTGCGTGTAATCACCAGCTCAGCACCCCGGTCTTTTTGTTGATGATCCCAGGTAACCAGAGATTCGCCGGTGTTGGCGGCCAATGCAACGTAAACGGCATCGCATCCCCGAATACGCTGTTCGGCGGCAATGCGCCCGGCGCTTCTTGCGAGGGGCAGAGAAATGGGTATAAGTTGGATAATGCCGGAGCGTTCCAGCCGTTCGACGGTTTTGAGCGCCAACTGTAAATTTTTCGCTCCGCGACTAATTGCCGCCCCGACTTCCCCCAGAATAATCACAGGCGCCTGAATGGTTTCGCCAGCTTTCAATGTCATCTCGAGCCATTGTCGGCTCGCGTGGTGGTGAATATCATCGACATTGACAATGGCGACATAAACGCTGGCATCGATCACCGGCATGAGCTTTCCTCGCGTAGCGCCTCCAGAATCTCGACCCCGCTTCGAGGAGATGACCAGGCGGCGCCGATTTCCTGGGCCAATTCGTCCAGGGCCGCCAATTCGTCGTCGATTTTTTTATACTCAGCGCGTCGGGCATCCTCCTGTGTAAAGGGCCGCAACACAGCCACAGGCTGCCCGCGCACAGTCACCGTGTATTCTGTCTGTTCCTCACGCACGGTACGCACCACATTCGTCAGTTGGCTCTTCAATTCACGAACGCCGATTTCCTTCATGGCGCAGTTATTTCTCCTGTTTCACACTCCCGATCGGTTGTAGCCACATTGTAGTCACATTCAACCGATTCGTCAAGCCACATTGAAAGAGAATTTAGGATAGCCAAGGCTTGCGTTCTATGGTATATTGCTTATTAGTGAACATATTAGCCATCTTTTTAGGAACTATTGGTATCACCTCAATAAGCCACACTTTCAGGTCCATGTCTCCCAGGAACAGGCCGAGCAATTTTTTAACGCACTATCAGACAGAGCCGAGATCCTTCCATCCCTTGATGCCGTCGCCTCGTACGTGCGTGACCCCGACGATGACTATCTGATTGCCCACGGGTTGATGTCCGATGTTGACTATATCATTACCGGAGACATGGCTGTACGCCTGCTCGCGAAGGTAGGGAATCTGCGGATTGTCACGCCCGCTGAGTTCATTGATATCCTGGAGTACAGCAACCTGATTTGAAAGGTGGAATCCCATGTTCCCCAAAATAGCGCCTATCCGCCAACATGTGACCAGCGACCAGATCGACGACGTCCCCGCGCACGTGCGCGGGCAATTGCGCGCCATGAAGCTGGAAGAACGCGTCCGGCCCGGCATGCGCATTGCGGTGGGCGTGGGCAGCCGGGGCGTCTCCTGCATCGGCGAGGTGGTGGCCACGCTAGTGGATGAGTTGAAAGCCCTGGGCGCGGAACCGTTCCTGGTCCCGGCCATGGGCAGCCACGGCGGCGGCACGGCCGAAGGCCAGCGGGAGGTGCTGGAGGGCTACGGGCTGGGACCGGCGCAACTGGGCGTCCCCATCCGCAGCAACATGGACGCGGTGAAGCTGGGCGAGATCGCGGACGGCGACCTGGCGGGCATGCCCATCTACTTCGACCCCAACGCGGCCCAGGCCGATGGCATCCTGGTGGTCAACCGGGTCAAACCCCACACGGCTTTCCGCAACCGCTGGGAGAGCGGCCTCTTCAAGATGCTCTCGGTAGGGCTGGGCAAACGCAAGGGTGCGGAGACCCTCCACGGCTGGGGCATTGGCGAGGCCATGCCGGCCGCGGCCCGCTTCCTGCTGGCGCGCATGCCCTTCATCGGCGGCGTGGCCATTGTGGAGAACGGACACCACGGCCCGGCCCACATCGAAGCCATCCCCGCGGAGGCCATCGAAGCCCGTGAGCCCGCCCTGCTGGAGATGGCCTGGAGCCACATGCCCCGCATCCCCCTGGAACCCCTGGACCTGCTGGTGTTGCAGGAGATCGGCAAGGACATCAGCGGCACGGGCATGGACGTCAACGTGGTGGGCATGTGGCGGCGCAAGGGCGGCCCGGTGGAGCCGGAATTCCGGGTGCTGACCGCGCTGGACCTGACGCCCCACAGCCATGGCAACGCCATCGGCGTGGGCTTCTGCGACCTGATCCCCCAGCGTCTGCGGGACAAAATCGACATCGGACCCACCTATACCAACTGCCTGACCGCGGCCAACTTCAACGGAGCCAAGATTCCCATCACCCTGCCCACCGACCGGGACGTGATTCAGGCTGGGCTGCCGGTCTTGCACCCAGAGCAGGCGCGCCTGGTCATCGCCCGCAACACCCTGGACCTGGAGACCCTCTGGGTCTCGGAGGCCCTGCTGGACGAGGTCGCGGTTCATCCGTCGCTGGAGCAGGTGGGGCCGTTGCGGGAGATGGGGTTTGATGGGGCGGGGAATCTGGCGCTGCGCCCAAACCCCGTGAACCCGTGATCGCCAGTTGACAACAATCCACTTTCGACGCATAATCAAACCCATCCACCAATCCATACACAGTTAGCGTGATTTGCCGGAACAGCCTCTCCTCCCATGGGTTGGCTGCGCCGCTTTTTTACCCCCATCATCTTTTTTTACACCCAAAATAGGAGGATTGTCATGAAGCACCCGTACAAACTGTTGATCGTCGTCGGTCTGTTGATGCTGACGGCGCTCATTTTCTCGGCCTGCACCGCGCCGCCCCCGCCCCCGGCTGCCGGTGAAGGCGAAGCCGCTAGCAGTGAGGCCGCCGCGCCGGCCGAGGCCAGCACCGAACTCAATGTGCTCTGCACGCCCCAGGTGGAGTGGTGCGAGGGCATGAAGGCCGAATTCGAAAAGTCCCATCCCGATATCACCGTCAACTTCGTGCGCATGTCCAGCGGCGAATCCCTGACCCGCCTGCGCAACGAAAAAGACAACCCCCAGTTCGACATCTGGTGGGGCGGTCCTATCGACAGTTTCATCGCCGCCGGCCAGGAAGGGTTGCTGGAAGCGTACGATTCGCCCAACATGGCCAATATCAAGAACCCCGATCTGATGCTGGATCCCGACAAACAGTGGGCTGGCGTTTACGTGGGGTCTCTGGGCTTCGCCACCAACAAAAACTGGCTGGATGAACACCCCGGCGTGGAACCGCCTCGCAGTTGGGATGATCTGCTGAAGCCCGAATTCAAGGGCCAGTTGATGGTCGCCCATCCTTCCAGTTCCGGCACCTCCTACACCGCGCTCTGCACCATCCTGCAGGTCAAGGGTGAGGAAGAGGGCTGGAAATTCCTCAAAGACTACGCCGGCCAGGTGCTTCAGTTCACCAAGAGCGGTTCGGCTCCCGGTCGCTTCGTCGGCCAAGGCGAAGCCGCGGTGGGCGTCGTTTTCTCCCATGATATCGTCAAAAATATCGAGGATGGCATGCCTCTGGTGCTGACCTTCCCTGAAGAGGGCACCGGCTACGAGATCGGCGGCATGGGCATCATCAAGGGCGCAGCCCACCCGGACGCGGCCCAGAAGTGGTTCGACTGGGCGCTGGAACCCTCTACTCAGGAGTTGGGTCCCAAGTATGGCGCCTACCAAGCCCCGACTGTGAATGGCGCAGAGCCCTTCATGCCGGAGTTGTTGGAAGTCAACCTGATCGATTACGACTTCGACTGGTGCGGCACCCATAAGAAAGAATTCGTGGACCGCTTCACCAACGAGATCGCGACGGCTGAGAACCTGAAGCAGTAACAACAACTATAGACCGCGGATTGAGCGGATTGGGCGGATTGGCACGGATTTTTTTGATTTTTAGAAAATCCGCGTTGATTCGCCAGATCCGCCTAATCCGCGGTCTATCCACTCCGCGGACTTGCTATGACTATCGCTCAACAAGCACCGGAACCACAGTCGCCGGCCCGGCGTTCGGCGATCTGGCGACGCTGGCAGGAATTGCGCCTCATCGGTCAGGACCCAGTGTTGGCGGCCGGGCTGCTGCTGGTCTCCAGTTTCATCATGCTCTTCGTAGCCCTGCCCCTGATCCGGGTGGTCTGGGAAGGGTTCTTCGACGCCCAGACAGGCGCGTTCAGCCTGGAATATTTCACCCGCTATATAGATCCGGTGTACAGGACCCACAATTGGCAGGTGGTGCGCAACACCATGGTCATGGGCCTGGGCGCAGCCACCGGCGGCACCATCCTCGGCTTCATTTTCGCCTACACCCTGGTGCGCTGCAACGTGCCCGGGGCTAAGGGCTTTCATGTGGTGACCCTGCTGCCCACTATCTCGCCCCCCTTCGCCATCGCCATCGCCGCCATCCTGCTCTTTGGCCGCAACGGACTGGTAACCCACCAGATCCTGGGCATCAAATTTGACCTTGGCGTCAACGACATCTACGGGCTGGATGGGTTGGTCTTCGTCCAGATCATTACCTTTTTCCCGGTGGCCTACCTGATCATTCGCTCCATGTTGGAACGCATCGACGCCTCCATGGAAGAGGCTGCGCTGAGCCTGGGAGCGAGCAAGTTCCGCATCTTCAGCACGGTCACCGTTCCCCTGTTGGTGCCGGGGCTGGCGGGCTCATTCCTGCTGCTCTTCGTGGAGTCTCTGGCTGACCTGGGCAACCCGCTTCTGCTGGGCGGCAATGCCACAGTGCTCTCCACCGAAATCTTCCTGGCGGTCAACGGCGAATATAACCAGCAGAAGGCCGCCGCCCTTTCACTGGTGCTGTTGATTCCCACCCTGACCGTCTTCATTCTGCAACGCTACTATGTCAGCAAGCGCTCCTATGTGGCGGTCACGGGCAAGCCAACGACAGGACGCATCTTCGTCAAAGAGCCGCTGATTCGCTGGGGCTTCATCACCGCTACAGCACTGACGCTGCTGCTGGTGCTGACGCTCTACCTCTCGATTCTGCTCGGTTCATTCACTCGCCTCTGGGGCATCGACTATTCGCTGGACTTCAGCCATTACTCGGCGGCTCTGGGCCGGGGCCTGAACGCCATCCTCTCCACCACCTTCCTGGCCACCGTAGCCACGCCCATCGCCGGCCTGGCCGGCATGGTGATCGCGTTCATGGTAGTGCGCAAGACGTTCGTGGGCAAGCAGACCCTGGATTTCGTCTCCAACCTGGGCGGTGCGGTGCCGGGCACCATCCTGGGCATTGGCTACATCATCGCCTTCATCGGCTCCCCCATCATCGCTGTAGTCATCGTCTATGTGGGGCTGGGCGCCTATCTGACGGCAGGCGCGGCCACCAAACGGCTGAACCAGTTGGTGATCCTGGTGGTGGGCACGGCCCTGGGCTATGGCATCAACTGGCTGCCGTGGATGCTCGGGTTCACGGAGAACAGTTGGCGCTATCTGCTGGCGGCTGGGTTCGCGTTGTTGGCCATCATGGCCTGGACCGCCGCATTCAGAGAGCGGCGAAAAGCCGTCGTCATCGCCTTCCTGGCCCTGGCCGCCTGGCTGGTCGTCTATAACCTTAGCCCCCTGTTTCTGAAACCGCTGGGGGTGTGGGGACGTCAGTTGCCGGGGACCACGCTGCCCAAGATCATCGCCCGTCTGGTCTCGTTCATCGGCGTCTTCACCCGGCCCACCATGACCATCATCGGCTTCACCTCCCTGGCCATGGGCATCTTCATCGTGCTGGGGATCAAGCCCCGGTTCC
>JAJRVT010000093.1 GCA_024277175.1 Chloroflexota bacterium
CCGGGCGGCCTATCCCATCAGCCATATCCCCAATGCCACGCGCACCGGATTGGGTGGCCACCCGAACAACGTCATCATGTTGACGGCTGACGCCTTCGGCGTCTTGCCCCCCATCTCGAAGTTGACGCCTGAGCAGGCTGCGTATCATTTTCTATCCGGCTATACGGCCAAGGTGGCCGGCACCGAGCGAGGCGTCACCGAACCCCAGGCCACCTTCAGCGCCTGTTTCGGTGAGCCGTTCATGGTCCACGATCCGATCGTCTACGCCGACATGCTGAGCGAACGCATCCGCAAGCACGGCGCCGACGTCTGGCTCATCAACACGGGCTGGAGCGGCGGCCCCTATGGCGTGGGGAAACGCATGAACATCGCCTACACCCGGGCCATGGTCAGTGCGGCCCTGAACGGGACGCTGGCCAATGTGGAAACCAAGACCGATCCGATCTTCCAACTGGCGGTTCCGGTCTCCTGTCCGGACGTGCCAAACGAGGTGCTGAACCCGCGCAACACCTGGGAAGACAAAGACGCCTACGACGCCCAGGCCGCCAAGCTGGCGGATATGTTCCACGAGAATTTCAAGCGTTTTGGCGATGCCGTTTCGGATAAAATCGCCAACAGCGGTCCTGTGAAGCAATAACGGCTCTTCACGCGCACACGCGCCGTCGGCGATAATTTGCATCGCCGGCGGCGCGTGTGTGATAGTTTCGATTGTCAACGCTTGCGCCCGGGCGTTACGTTTCGACCTTCCCGGAAACGCCAGGCGTGCAGAAATGCGTTCAGGGGCTGGGAATTACAGATTCAGGATGCAGTTGTCGCTGCCATGTTCGCCCGGCTCATAGCCGTCGGCGTCTTCATCGTTGAACCAGGAGCCGTCGGCCGCGTAGTAACGGAATCGATAGCTCTGGCCTTTCTCCAACTCGATAGCCGCGCTGCGGGTGTTGTTGCGCCGTTTGATCAGCTTGTTATTGCTGGGGTCCCAGCCGTTGAAATCTCCCACGACCGAAACCGCGGGCTGCTCCGGGTCGTGATTGATCACAAAAGTCACCTTGACCTTGTCATTGCTCTTGCCTTTACTGCGCTTGATCATGAGTATTTCCTCCTGACGAACGAACGTCATCGGTTTTTTGCGTCAGTTCGATCTTCTGACCGCACCTTCTTGTCAAGTTAATCCATGGCGAGCCGCCGGTCCCCTGTAGGCGACGACCCAGCCAAACAAATATCATAGCAGAAATGTAGTCAGGAGCAAATTCCCGGATGCAGGTTTCGTGACGGGTTACGTATCTCCAGACGACCGTAAGTTCCCTGTTTCATCGTCCTGCCGATGGGGGACCGTATGCGAATGGTCCCCGCACGCTGATTGACCGAATCGCAGGGACGTGGCACAATCAATGGCGAGAACTGCGAGTCCGCCGCCAAATCGGCCGGAATCGCTGCAAAGCACTCGGCGCACCAAGGTTGCACCTCATTAATTATGACAAAAATACTCTTGATTCTACGTCACGCCAAATCAAGCTGGAGCGATCTCACATTGGCTGATATCGATCGCCCCCTCAATAAACGCGGGATAAAAGCCGCTCCCCGCATGGGGAAGCTTTTGCAGGAGGAAGGGTTGGTTCCAGACTTGATCATCAGCTCCACCGCGCAGCGCTGTCGAGAGACGGTGGAACTTCTGACGCCGGCCTGCGATTTCAGCGGCGAAATTATCTGGGATCCGGCTCTTTACGGCGGCGGCTTTCAGGCTTACCTGGACGCTATTCGCCGCGCGCCCGATGAAGCTGACCGGGTCATGGTGGTCGGCCATAATCCGGATCTGGAGCAGTTGGTGGACGCGCTCACTGACGTAGACCACTTTTTGCCCACGGGCGCGCTGGTTCGCGTCGACGCACCCATCGACGCCTGGTCCGAACTGGAGGCGACGGGCGGCTACGAACTGGTCGATATTTGGCGCCCGCGCGAATTGGATTGAGTCGGGTTGCTATTCATACAGCGCAATGGGGACGCGGGTTTTCGCCGCTTTACAAAAATCGCATTCACGGATACCCTTATAGAGAAAAGTGATCATCGCTTCATCCCACCGCATGAAGGAGCTCGCCATGAATCGCAAATTGCTTAGCTTCTCCGTCTTGATCCTGACCCTGGTTCTGTTCGTCGCCTTCACCAGGGCCATCGCCCACGCGGCCCCGCCACAGCAGGATGAGCCGGTCAACCCGCAGCCCCTCTACGTCCAGATCAGGCAGAGCGTTCCATTTACCGCCACCCTGATCGCACCGCAGCCCATCACCACCGTGTCCATGACCAGCGCCGTGACCAGTGCGATGACCAGCCCTGTGACCGCCACCCAGGTCGTCACCTATGCACTCATGATGGATCTGGATTTCGAGTTGGATGCGGCTGTGATGGACGTGATGACCATGACCGTTCCCTCCACCATTACCCTGATCATGGCCGACGGCGTGACCGCGACCTGGCCGATCTCGCTACAGGTCGGCCTCTCGCCCACCGCGTTGGTGACTGTCACCGCGCCGGTGAATGAGATGGTTGCTATGACGCCCGAACATGTGATCACATCCACCTCGACGGTGACGACTACGCCGGCTATCACCACCGCACCGGCGGTGACGACCACCCCGACTGTGACGGCCACGCCCGCCGTCACCGAAACGCCGGCCATCACGCCCGGAGGCGAGGAGGGCGCGATCACCGGAACAGTGGAGACGGGCGCGCCTGAGGTGCGGGCGACCACCATCGTCACTTCCAACTTGCGGTCCGGGCCAGGCCCGGACTTCGATGTGGTGGCCACGGTTCCGCCCAACACGCCTGTGACCGTCGTCGCCATCAGTGCTGACGGAGGTTGGTATCTGCTCGCGGACGCCACCTGGATCTTCGGCGCGCTGGTCAACAACCCGCCGGCCGATATCCCCGCCGCAACTGATGAACTGATCCAGCAGGTGACTGAGGAGGCGGCCCAGCAAGCCCCGCCCACGCCGGCCCCGACGGTCGCGCCGCAGCCGACCGCCACGCCTGCGCCGGCCCCGTCCGCCCCCCCGTCCACGGTCAAGGTGAACGCCAACCTGCGGGCAGGCCCGGGGACGGAGTTCGAACAGATCGGCGGCACTATCACCGGCCAGACCATCAACATCATCGGCCAGAACGCGGCCGGCGA
>JAJRVT010000094.1 GCA_024277175.1 Chloroflexota bacterium
AACGGCTTCGAGAAAGGAGGATGCCAGCCGCAACCAACAAAAACTCAGCTTGAGCAGTCGTCAAATCAGCGGACATTTCAGTTGATGATCAGGGGACATCTTAACCTGATGATTTGAGGACATCTTATCCTGTTCTTGACAGTGGGTCAGGTCCACCCACGGCGACATGCCAAAGGCCGCGGCAGGCAAGGGCGCGTGGGCGTCGCACAGAGCCAGCAGCAGGGCCATGGCCAGGCCACCGCCGGCCGAATCGCCGCCCACAGCAATATTCTCGGGATGGACGCTCACGGTGAGCAGCCGCCAGTAGGCCTTCCACGCATCCTCCAGCGCGGCCGGGAAAGGATATTCCGGGGCCAGCCGATAGTCGATGAGCAGAACGCGCGCGCGGCAGGCCAGCGCGATCTGATCCGCCAGCCCGCGGTAGCTCTGGGGCGAACCGGAGATATAGCCCCCGCCGTGCAGATAGAGGACCACCCGCTCCGGGTCCGCACCCGGCGGGATGACCCAGAGCGCGGGCACGCCGCCGGCCGTGGTCGGCTCCATCCGGCTGGTGAAGGCCTGGGGCATGCGCCCCGACAGTTCGAAGGACGCGCGCATATCGCGCAGGCCCCGCTCGGCGTGGGAGCGGGTCCCCTCGTCCAGCATCTCCACCATGATCTCGAAACTCAGGGGCCAGTTCTCGTGCGCGGGACCGTTCTTCAACCGGCGCGCAATGGTTTTCACCGTCGCCCGCCCCAGCCGCGCGCTGGCCAATAACAGTTGGCGAAAATAGATATCCGGCGTCGGCGTGTAGATCATCTCATCCATTGTCAACCCTCTGTATCTCTTCGGCGGCCATTATTGGAACGCGGATTTTACCGGATGAAGCCAGATTTGCACGGATTTTCTGTGAAAATCCGTGCAAATCTGTTTGAATCAGCGACAATCCGCGTTCTATTCCATCTTCGGTTCCCCCGGGATCGCATCCACGATCTGATCCACCCCGTGGCGGGCGAAGCGCATGGCCGCGGCCCAGGCCCGGCTGTCCTGTTCGTGATCCAGGGACCACTGGGCGTGATGGGCCAGCAGCGCGGCCTCCATGGCCCGGCCCAGGGTGATGGCGAAATGGCGCGCTCCCCGCTCCACAGCCGGCTGGCCCAGGTCCATGGCTTGGAAGAGCCAGCGTTCGGCGTGGTTGACCGCGGTGCGCGCGGAACGCGCGATGCCAGCCAGCCCCGGCTCGCGGATAGGCGCGGCCAGCGCGTCCATGCGATCGGTGAAGACCTCCAGCCCGCCGACCTTGTGCAGGGCGCGCAGGGTGTCCAGGGCCAGCACGTTGGTGGTCCCCTCCCAGATGGGCAACACCTGGGCGTCGCGCAGGAGCGCGGGCAGGCCCGTGTCCTCCACGTAGCCGGCCCCGCCAAAGGACTCGATGACTTCGCTGACCACCGCCATGGCCTGCTTGCCCGTCAGCAGCTTGACGATGGGCGTGAGCAGGCGCAGCAACTGGGCGTCGGTCTCATCCCCGGTCCCGGCCTCCACCCGCCCCATGAGCTCCACCACCGCGAAGGTGAAGTGGAACGCGGCCATGAACTCGGCTTCCTGCTCGGCCATGGTCTCCGCGTGGAGGGGCTTCTCGGCCAGGGTCGCGCCGAAGGCCACCCGTTTGCGGGCGTAATCCTCGGCCAGGGCCAGCCCCCGGCGCATGTAGGAGATGGCGGTGACGCTGTTCCAGAGACGGGTGATGTTGAGCAGGGGCGTGATGTTGCGCACGCCGTTGGCCGCTTCCATGACCAGTTCGGCCGGCGTCTCCTCCAGGGTGAGCTCGGCCGTGGGCAGCTTGCGGGTGCCCAGCTTGTCCTTGAGCCGCTCCACCCGCAGATGGTTGGGCCGTCCGTCCTCATCCCGGGTGTTCACGTAGAAGAGGGCCAACCCCCGCCCGCCGGGACCATTGCCCACCGGCCGGCCCAAGGTCAGGGCCATTTGGGAGGTGATGGCCGAGGTGAACCATTTGCGCCCGGAGAGCCGCCAGCGCCCCTCCGCATCCTGGGTGGCCACCGTTTCGCTGAGGCCCACGTCCGAGCCGCCCGTCAACTCGGTCATCCACTGGCCCGCGGTCCAGAACTGGGCCGGATCGCGGCTGGTGAGGTGGGGCACGGCCCGGTCGATGAGTTCCTGGTTGCCGGAATCGAGCAGGATGCGGGTCGCGCCGTCGGTCATGGCCAGGGGACAACTGTACATGTCGTTGGACGGGGTGAAGAGATAGGCCAGCGCAAACTGGTGGACCCGGGACAAGGGACCGTGGCGCTGGTCATAGGCGGTGGCGATCAGCCCGTGCTCGGCGGCGATGCGCTCGGCCCGCCGCCAGACTTCGGTCACCTGGATGCGGTCCACCCGCTCGCCCCAGGCGTCCCAGTTGATCAGGACCGGTTCGTTGAGGCGGTCCTCCAGGCAGAGATCGTAGAGCTCGCCGCCGGCCAACTCGCCCATGGTCCGCAGATCCGGCTCGATCTCGCCGCGCACTTCGTCCGGCAACACCCGGTTCAGGTAGGAGCGTAGCACGGAATCATCGTCGAACTGGTTGCCAAGCTCGGGTGGCGTTTGTTGAAACATGATCTTCTCCTGATGGTATGTGGTGTCCGGGCCTTATTGGAACGCGGATTTACGCTGATAAAAGCGGATTTTCACGGATTTTCTCTGAAAATCCGTGAAAATCCGGCTCCATCCAGTACAATCCGCGTTCCAACCGTGGTCGCTGAATCGTTCCTCCCTATGAGTGGTATAATCAGGATAAACCCAATCACGCCCAAGGGCCAAATAAAGGAGCGAAACTTTATGCCTCAGCCAGCCATCAAATCAGAGATCGAAACCGGCGTTGCGCAGCCGACCATCACCGCGGTGCGCCTTCACGGGCCGCGTGACCTGCGCGTGGAAGAGATCCCCCACCCGGGGCCGCCGGGACCAGGCCAGGCCCTGTTGCGCGTCACCTCGGTGGGCATCTGCGGCAGCGACCTGCATTCATACAAGGATGGACGTATAGGCGATTCGGTGGTGACCGAGCCGCTGATCCTGGGCCATGAGTTCGCGGCCGTGGTGGAGGCCGTGGGCGAGGAGGCGTACGACGGCAATTTTCAGCCGCTGGAGCCGGGAACCCGGGTGGCCGTGGACCCAGCCCAGCCCTGCGGTCACTGTGAAATGTGCGAGAAGGGGCACCCGAACCTCTGCCTGAACCTGCACTTCTGCGGCAATGCGCCCGACCACGGCAGCCTACGCCAGCTCATGCTCATGCCTGCGCACACCTGCTTCCCCGTGCCCGACTCCATCGACAACGACGCGGCCGCGCTCCTGGAACCCCTGGGTGTGGCTATCCACGCGGTGGACCTGGCCAAAATCCGGGTGACCGACAGTGTGGCCATCATCGGGGCCGGTCCCATCGGCCTCTCCATCCTGCAGATGGCCAAGCTCTCGGGCGC
>JAJRVT010000095.1 GCA_024277175.1 Chloroflexota bacterium
CCGGCCGAAAACGCCGGCGTCTGGCCAAAATTGCGTCGCAGACGGATGACCTTCATGTGGTGATCCTGGGCGGCCTGCGCGGCTAGCAAGTTGTAGCTATTGTCGCTGGAGCCGTCGTCCACGATGATGATCTCGTAAGGCGCTCCATAGCTCTCTAGAGCCGCGGCCAGCTTCTCGTGGAGCAGGGGGATGCTCTCCTCCTCGTTGTAGAGGGGAATGACGACCGATATACTCAGGCGGCGGTCCTCGTCCGCGGGCTGCGTCTTTTCCGAAGACGGGCCGATGACGGGCGTCGACCGCTGCGACGTTATTTCCAGGGCGGGCGTCACGGTTTCATCGGACAACATAGTTTTCATGGATCCTCGATCTCGTTTTTCACCTTCCTGGAAGCTGTCAGCTTCTAGCAAGGTTAGACGCACATGCTGCGCGCCAGCGCGTTTCGTAACCGTACGATAGCCAAAACAGTCTACCCACAGTCGCGAAATTCGTCAAAAGTGGTTGAGGAGTGAGTTGGAACCGCCGTGAACCTCCGGGAGGTGGCCGCGGGAATCTAGTGAAACGAAATGGCCTTTGCCCCACCTTCCGGAGGTTTAGAGCGGGAAGGTCGCTCTTACTGTTCTACCCGAACCTGGGCTGTGTTCAGCGTTGTCTGTGCACCCTCAACGAGATCGGCGTAACGGTCGCCCAACCCTGTGATGATGGGCGTATGCCAGATCTGCGCGGCCGCCACCAGGGGATCAAAGGGCGCGCCGCAGGCGCTGACAAAGCCCTGAGCCGCCGGTAGCAGGATCGACCAGCCGCTGTCCAGTTGCATGGCCCCGGCAATGGACCCGCTACAGGTTCGGGCGTCCAGCGCTTCCCAGCGGCGTAACGGTCCCCGGGCCTCTCCACTGGATCCGGGCAGACCGGAATAGGCGGGCCTCAGCGGCTGATCGCCCAGGAAGGCCGACGGGGGCGCGTCCAGGGAAACCGTCGCCTGTTCGCGCCGGCGTTCGGACGCCAAGGCTTGGATCTCCGCCTGGTCGCTGATGTTCCACTCGCCGGTCATCATGCGTTTGATCTCTTCCAGTTCAAAGAAGAAGACGTCCTCGACGGCCTGGAGACGGCCATCGCCCATGGCTTCGGCGCCTGCCGCCAGCGCCCAGTTGCGCGTGCCGCTCAGCAGGTAGGCCAGCGCGTTCATGGCTTTGCTCTGTAGCCGGAGGCCCTGGCGCAGGGTCTGCACCAGCGCGGGGACCTGCTTCGCTTCCTTTCCGGCCGCGGCCTGGAGGGCGCTGACCGCGTGCGCTGGGGACAGTTTGGCGGGACGGCGGGCCTTCTGCTCGACCATGGAGCGCACCGCGTGCAGGAGCGGCGTCTGCTCTTCGTTCCAGCGCGGGGTGGCCATTTCCCCCTCGCCCGCGCAGCGGTGGGCGTATATATTCAGGAAGTGAGCCAGTGCATCGGCCAGGCGCGTGTGGGCGGCGCTCTTCCACCATTCCCCATAGTCGCCCGCAGCCATCCACTCCACGGACGCGGCGTCGGCTGCGCTGGCGTCTGCCACAGCCAGCAGATCGGCGGCCATCTCGGACTCGACCAGCCCATCCAGATCGCCGATGGCGTTGTTGATCAGGTTCAGGTTGCCGGGAAAAGGGGTCTGGTCAAGTGTGGCCCAGATCAGGCGGTTGTAGGTGCGGCCCAGTTGGCTGCGAGCCGCCAGAAACGCGACCATGGCGTCGAGACCGATGCGCTCGATCTGCTCCATGACCTGCAGGAGTTCAGCCTGGGACCATTCCAGTTCCCGGGTCTTTTCATACCAGCCGCGGACGCGCGTCGTGACGGCGTCTATGCCGGCCAGATGGGTCTCTGTCTGCGCCTGAACCCGCTTTTTGGCGCGTCCAAGCCGCACGCCTTCCATGAGGCCCGGTTTCTTCCACGGGCTAAGCGGATAAGCCGCGCCGTCGATGCGCAGAGACGGCGGCTCGATCCCGGCGTGCTGCGCTTCCAACTGCGCGCCCTGGCTCATGTTGAGGTAGGGGCGGCTCTGGTGGCCGCGCACGGCTTTGGTCCGGGGCGGGGAAAAGCCGTGCTCATTGTAGTAGTGAAACCAGGCCGTGGAGACGATTTCGGTCAGCACGCTATAGCTGAAGGGCGTCAGCGGGCCGGGCGTCAACGGTTGCAACGGAACCTGGCTCCATATGGCGGCCCCACTCCGAGGCGCATGGCCGCCGTTGTCATCTGTTTTATAGTCGAACACGTTAAACCCCCTGGAGGCGAATGGTCGTATCATGATCACGACGTATCGTCCCCAACACGTTGAACGATATGTCGTGGTCGTAAAAAAGACAAGGGGTATTCTCTTACGAATGGGGAAAAGTGTCAATAAAATCGATGAGGATTCGTTGTAAAACTTCACCACAAAGGGGCGAAGGGTGTAGAGGGAGAGCGCTTTTCTTTGTGCGCTCTGCGCCTTTGTGGTGAAGCCGTAGTTGCAAAAGGCGGCGATCGGGGTACAATACGGGTATCGATCCACCGGCCCACCCAGAATGAGGGGACATCCAAGCCATGACCAGTGAATCTCATCCCAATCAATCGCAACCTGTGTTAGCCTTCGTCGACGCCGACATCGTCAGCGGCAAGGATGAACTGGCGCGTGAGCAACTGCTCGATAACCTGCGCCGCTATACCTCTCAGGGCGTGGCCCCACTCTGGGTCAACTGGCTCCGGCAGCGCGCGGACCTGCGTTTCGTCTGCCTGGTGCGGGATGTGAACGAGTTCAACGATTTCATGCTCGATGTGGTGCGCAGCGTGGACGGCGTGCGCGAGACCCGCACCATCATCAGCCTGGGTGGGCGGGCCGATATTGACACTTTACTCGATCTGGAGATGGAGGTCAGTCCCAGCAGCCACATGGTCGCTTCCGTGGTCCAGATCGATGTCCAGCCGGGCCTGGATCGCACCTGTTTCCAGAGCCTGCTTGAACTGCCGCCCCACCCGGATGTGCGCCGGGTCTGGCTCCTCAACTGTTATCACAGCGACGACGCCGACCTGATGCTGCTGTTGTTGGGCAAGAACATCGAAGCCCTCACTGGCTATGTGATGAGTTGGGTGCGCACCACACCGGGCGTCATCGACACTGAGATGAGCACCGTCCTCGACTGGCGCTGGCTAGCCAGCCCTGATGATATCGTGGATCTTTGTGCGCTTTTCTTTACCCATAACTATCGCGGCCAATATCGGGATGGTGATATGGGGTGGTGAAACGGAGCGTGATGAAGTTCGCACTCTACGTCATTCTGATCTACATTGTCCTGGCGACCGCCGCCTTTCTCCTGCAACGTCGTCTTCTCTACTTCCCCGACCGCACGCGCCCTTCTGAGACATTGGTGCAGGCGAATGGCCTAGCCTTCTGGCCTGCACCGGACGAGGGCTATCGCGGTCTCATCAGCGTCGGATGGGAAGAATACCCCAATGGAACCATCATCGTCTTTCATGGAAACGCCGGCAGAGCCGTTGATCGAGGCTACTATGCGCGGGCGTTAGAGCCGCTGGGTTATCGAGTGCTGCTGGCTGAATATCCGGGCTATGGTGGACGGGAGGGCAAACCCAGCGAAGGGGCCTTCGTGGCCGATGCGCAGGAGACCGTTGAACTCGCCTACAGCGAATTTGGCTCGCCTCTTTTTCTGTGGGGTGAATCGCTTGGCTGCGGCGTTGCGGCCGCGGTCGCAGCCGATCCTTCGATTTCCATCGCCGCCGTGGTGCTGGTGACGCCGTGGGACTCTTTGCCCGCCCTGGCGCAAACCCTCTACTGGTATCTCCCGGCCCGCTGGTTCGTCCTGGACAAGTTCGATAATGTGAAAGCGCTTCGCTCCTACGCCGGGCCTGTGGCCGTCGCCCTCGCTGAGCGGGACGAGGTCATCCCCATCCGCCATGGGCTGAAACTGTATGAATCGATGACTGGCCCCAAGCGACTCTGGACTTTCGAAAACGCGGGTCATAACAGTTGGCCGGTGCAACCGGAGGCGTCCTGGTGGAAAGAGGTGACGGCGTTCATTTCCGGAGGCGGCTAACAGGTTGCGCCCTGCGCAGCAACGATTTCTCAGCCAATGTGGGCATGATCGTCTTTCCTCCTTTGTCCACCGTCGCCTGATCGATCGTCTCAATCACCATCCGCCTCTATCAGATGGGGGCTGGCCGCGCTCAGATAGATCAGCAACGCTTGGATGTATTCTACGGTACTTTGATCCTTTGTCAACTCGAGCAACACTTTCAACATGCCGGGCCGCAATCGCTCCCCCAACTTCGGATCGCGTACGCTTTGCGGGGCTTGCAGGACTACCTGGAGAATGCTCTTGCGAATTCGATTGACGCTCCAGCCGGATAGGTCCAGCAGTCTGCAACTGAAACGAGGTCCGTAAATTCGCGGGCGACCTCAGCTCGCGCGAACGATTCTTTGAAATAGAGGTCATGGGGGTTGGAGAGTGCGGTCATGGGGGGGCCATGATGGTGAATTACATGGGTTAATTTGCGGCCTTCACTCTACCACCCCAAACAGGCATTGGGCAACTGCCAATTCAGACGTCTCAATCCGGCTCATTGGCGCTTAATTAAATCCTGCCTGTCGGGGTATAATATCCCCACCATGCGTAAATTCTCGTTCCTGATCCTCGCCTACCTCATCACCTATCTCGGCCTGCGCCTGATCGTCGGCGACGCGCTGGGCGCGAGCTACGTCCTGCGCGACGGCCTGCTGCTGGGATTGGCCGGCGCGATCGTCTTCGCGTTCAACGCCGGACGGCTGCACCGTGAGCCAAGCCCCGCGGTCCGCCACAACTGGCCTGCCATGGCGCGCGCACTCTGGACCGCGGGTGCGGTGACCGGGATGGCGGGCGGCGCGCTCATGCTCACTGCCGGAGACAGCCCCGCGTTCCACGCGCTGCGCCTGACCCTCTGGGGGCTGGGTCTGGGGCTGATGCTGGCCGGCGCAGCCTGGCGGGGACCGGTCCTGGCCTACGCGCCGCCCACCCACCGCTGGGATGTGGACGAGCACGGCGAGTTCATCCGCACCCCCCTGGCCGAGGGCGCGGACGTCGAAGCCCCCGATGAACCCCAGCCCCTGACCATGAATCGCGGCGTCCTCTGGACCAGTCTGCTGATCATCGTCCTGGCGGGCACGTTCTTCCGCTTCTGGCGTCTCGGCGAGCTGCCCGGCGGCTGCGTGGGCGCGGAATGTGAACTGGGTCTGCGTCTGATGCAGGGGACGACGCCCCTTTTGGAGGGCGCGCCCCTTTCGCCCTACGGCTGGCTGGCCCAGGCCTTCTTCGGCCTTACGGACCAGGGGTTGTTGGCCCTGCGGCTGGCCGCGGCCGTCATCGGAACGCTCACCCTTCCCGTCTTCTACCTGGCCGCAGCCCAGGCCGGCGGCTCCATGGCCGGCCTTCTGGCCGCGGCCTTGCTGGCTCTCAGCCCGTGGCACATCGTCGCCAGCCGGGGCGCACAGCCGTGGATCGCACTGCCCCTCCTGCTCAGCCTGGGCGCGTGGGCATTGCTGCGGGGGGTTCATGGCATGGAGCGGGATTGGGCGGGCCGGGGCTGGTGGGCCCTGGCCGGCGTCAGCTTGGGCGCGACCGGGCTGGTCGCGCCGCCCCTGTTCTATGCGTTCTGGTTTTGGGCGTCGGTGAGCATCCTGGCCCTGCTGATCTACGGACGTTGCAACCTGCGCGCGGCCGCGTTTCCGCTGCTGATGCTGGCGGCCGGCGTGCTGGCGGCCTCGTTGCCCGCACTGGCCTTTCGGGGCGACGCTCCCGCTCTGGGCGATCTGGGCGATGGACTCCTGCGCATGATCACGGGGCTGCTGGCCGACGGTGGCGGGCGGGCTGCTCCGCTCCTGCTGACGGCCAGCGTGGCCGCGCTGGCCGTCGACGGCGGCGGCGCGCTGGCCCGACGGGTGCAACGCCCCATGGCCGGCGTCCTGCTTCTGGGCGCGATCGCCCTGGGCGGCGGCGCGGCCCTGCTGGATCCGGAGACGACCCAGCCGGCCGCAATTCTGCTCGCCCTGGCTGTGCCGCTGCTCCTCCTGGCCACGGTGGCGTTGGACCAGCTTGTGGGCAGTTTTGCGCGCGCCTGGCGTCGTCTGATCTCGCCGGCCGCGCTCCTGGCCGCGCTGTTGGGGATCATGCTGCTGTTGGCGGGCAGGCAGGCGCTGCAAACCACCCGCAACCTGGAGCGGCTGGCCGGCGCGGACGATCCGGCCCTGAGCGCGATGGCCGACTACCTGGCCCGGACCTTCGACGCCGGCAACCCTCAGTCCATCCCCGAAAACGTACAGATTTTCGCGCCGCCTGCGCTCTTCGACGCCCCCTCCGCGCGCCTGCGGGCCGGCGCGCTGCTGGCCTCGCCCCGCCTCCAGCCGTTGACCGACATGGATGATCTGATCGGGGCTACGGCCGCCGGCGCGGAGATTCAGGCCCTGCTTCCCGGCGATGACCAGGCGTTGTCGGCGTTATTGACGGATTTCTATCCCGGCGGCCAGACTACGCCCGAAACTGACGATGAAGGAACGCTGCTCTTCACCCGCTTCACCGCTGACGAGGGGGCGGCTTCCTTTCAGCCCGGCCTGGCCGGAACCGTCTACGCGGGGATCGACTTTACTGATCCAGCGGGCGAACGGTGGGACGGCCCTCTGATCATGGAGTGGGCCGCGTCACCTCCCCCCAACGGGCCGTTCAGCGTACTGTGGAATGGCTCCCTGCTCACGCCGACGTCCGGGCGCTATACGTTCACGGTCGAGGGCGCGGACCAGCCCGGGATCGTCTTTTCCCTCTGGCTGGATGGCCGTATTATCCTCGATTCATCCCTGGGCGAATACGAACGCAGCGAGTTGCTGGCCGGGGGGCGCAACACACTCACCATGCGTTACGTCAGCGAGGATGGTAGCCCGCCGACCTTGACTGTGCGCTGGACCCGCCCCAACGGTGTGGTAGAGCCGATTCCTCGCGCTGCCCTGGTCAGCCCGCCCCTGCCGGATCTGGGTCTCCTGGCCGAGTATTACGCCAACGACCAGTTCGTGGGACCGGCCGTAGCCCTGCGCAAGGAGATGATCATCGGAACGCCGGTCCCGGTGGATGGTGCGACCGCGGTGCGCTGGCGGGGCAAGCTGGCCGCGTCCCGGGCCGGTGAATATCTGCTGAGCATGGTGGCCGACGGCCGTCGCCAGCTCGTCATTGATGGCCGCACGTTGATCGACAGTGACCTGGCCGGGCCGCCAGCGCCCGGAAGCGCGCTCAGCGACTACAACGAGGCCCTCGTCTACCTGGACCAGGGCTGGCACGATATCGAAGTGCGTTTCGTCCCCGCTGGCCCGGACTCGCAGCTGCGTCTCCTCTGGCAGCCGCCGGGCGGGGACCCTGCGCTCTTGCCGGCGACTTACCTGACGCCCGTCCAGGGCGCGATCACGGCAGCGGATGCGCCCCTGCCCCCGCCGCCGCCCCTGGTGGACGAGCAGTTGGGCGATGACGCCTTCGCGCTCTCGCGCCTGGCCAGCCAGCGTCCGCCCCAGCAAGTCGCGCCGCCCGACGGTCTGACGCCCCTGCCCGCTATCCTGGACTGGCAGACCAGCGCCGGCTGTGGCGACGCCCCGTCCCAGCTCGCCCGCCCCCACGGCGCAGCCATGGACATCGCGGCTGGGCGCATCTACGTGGCCGACACCGCCAACCGGCGCATCGTCGTCTATGACATGGCGGGCCAGGTTCAGGCCATCATCGCGGACGAGCGTCTGCTGGAGGTGAGCGACATCGGGCTCGCCCCGGACCGCGGACTGCTGGCCCTGGACGGGGATCAGGGGCAGCTATGGCGGGTGGACCCGGAGGCGCAGACGGTGGAGCCTCTCTCCGTGGCTACCTCGTTCTACCACCCGCGGGGGCTGGGCGTGGATGGCCTGGGGATGATGGCGGTGGCGGATACGGGCGGCGCGCGCGTGGTGGTCATGGAGCCGGGCGGGGGGATGGTGGCCCAGTTTGGCGGCCAGGGCACGCCCTTTGGCGCCGGCCAACCGGTGGACGCCCTCCTGGGCGATGCGCTCTGGTCGATCACGGCCGAGGACGGGCGGTTGTGGAACCTCTATCTCGACGCCAGTTTCACCGCGGTGGGGAAGGCGGTCACCATGGACGGTCCTCACCTGGCCGGCCTGGCTGACGGCAGTTTCTTTCTGACCGACCCGGCCCGGCGCACCCTCTTCTATCACCGGGCCAACGGCCGGCCGTCGGCTCAGTTCGCCTATCCGGACGTCTTCGATCTGCCCACCGGCGTGGCCGCGGCCAGGGACGATGAAATTATCCGTCTGGCCGTGGTCGACACCGCCCGCTGCACCCTCTCCCTGTGGCGGGTTCCGGTCGATGCACTGGGTGAATAGACGGAATGGTGTAAAAGACTGGCGTCCTTCGTTATGCGTGAACGCCGGGGAATACATCTTTCTTACACCCTTTGGGTCCTGTCGCGCGCGTTTGGGATGGAGTAACATTAGGCGCTTTGTGCGTTCTGTCTGTGCCTTTGTGGCGGCTTTCTGTAGTAGAGTCACAAAGACGAGGCACAAACGAGAGACGTAGCAAAAACGAGCAGGCAAGGACCGTCTCCAGCACGTTCATCCTACGCAATCCTGTTGAATCGCAGTCATATGCACAGAATATACCAGGTGTGTTATGATTGTCTGTAAACCATACTGTTGAATGCGCTTGGGCATCGTTCCCCACCATGTTTTGAATCCACGTTCCAGCCCTGCGCCCGCCCATACATGACAACAGGGAATGTTCCGATGCAGTCCTCAATTCAAAAAGAGAATAATTACGATCATTCTTCTTGCAAATTCTCACGGCGACTGAAGTGGCTTCTAACGCCCCTGCTCATCGCGTTCGCCCTCATGGTCAGCCTGGGATTGGCCGTGGCCCAAGATGAGTCGTCGCCCGATGACTCTTCCTATGGAATCGCCCAATTCACCGGTCGGGTCGAACCAGGCCGGGGCGTGATCTATGATACGGGTCCCATGGAGAAAGGCGACACCCTCTACTTTTACGCCCGCCGCACCTCCGGCAACCTGGACCCCATGGTGGGCGTCTTCCCAGGGGATATAGAGCGTTCTGTCCTGGCCAACGAACTGTGGGACTATTATGATGAGTTGATAGCGGCCGACCAGGATCCGATCAGCGCTCTTTCCGCTGCGGTGGATAAATTTTCGCTGGCCTGGGATGACGACAGCGGCGAGGGGTATGATGCCGCCCTGACTTTCGAGGTCCCGGAGGAGGGCGGTAAGTATCAGATTCTGGTAGCGGGATCGCCGGCCATCGAGACTTTTGGCAACTTCGAACTTCTGGTGGGACTCAACGCTCCGGTCGTCCTCTCTGGAAGTGCGAAACCAACGGGAACGGTGGATATTCAATTACAGGAGGTGGGCCTCATTCAGGGGGTGCAGGTGGTTACAGGCTCCCTCAGCGTTCGAAACTCTGAAGATTATTTTCCGCTGGTCAACTTCCAACAGGGCGAGACGCTGCGCATCTATGCTGAAGTGATATCGGGCACCATCAAGCCCGTGCTCACTTTGAAAGATTTTGGAGAGAAGCCCAGGGCTGTAGCGAACTTTACAGGCGCCAAAGACACAGCATATCTGGAGTACACGTTCCCCGAATTGACCGCAAATTATCAACTCATCATCGAAAGGGGCGGCGAAGAGGCCCTGACCACTACGGGCGATTACCGGCTGAAATTTAGCCGCAATGTGACGGACGATCTTACAAGCGAAATCACGCCCTTCGGCCCACCCATCCTCCAGTCCCCCATTGTGGTGCGAACCAATCTTCGCATCGATCAGGTAACCGACGTCGATCAGGTGTCGGAGAATTTTAGTGTGGTGGCCAACCTCAAATTCGTGTGGCAAGACCCGCTGCTGGCCTTCAGCCCGGACGACTGTGATTGCTCCTATCTCATCCTGCGCGGAGAGCGCCAGCTCAATGACTATCTTCGCGACCATAAAATCAACCGGTTTCCCTACTTTTCGCTCTTCAACCAACAGGGAGCGCGCAACCCCCAAAATCTGATCGTCCTACTCCAGCCGGACGGAGCAGCCACCTATTTCGAGCGTTTCACCGCCACCTTCCAGGCGCCGGATTTCGACTTCCGTCAGTTTCCCTTTGACACTCAGGGCTTCTACATCCGGGTGCAATCCCTTTACTCAAATTCGGTTTTCGTCTACGCATCTGCACCCGACGAGTCCGGCTTTGGCGATCAATTGGGTGAAGAGGAGTGGATCATCGAAAACTTTGACACTGAGGTGATCGATGTCGATGGCAAATCTCAGTTCGTCTTCCATTTCCCATCCAGCCGCCATCTCAGTTTTTACCTTTTCCGCATCATTCTGCCGATCCTGCTGATCATCATCGTCTCCTGGTTCAGCTTCTTCCTCAAGGACTATGGTCGACGCGTCGATGTCACCAGCGCCAATCTGTTGATCTTCGTAGCCTATAATTTCACCATCGCCGGCGAACTGCCCCGCCTAGGTTACCTGACCTTCATGGATTTCATCCTGATCAGCACCTTTGTCGTCAGCGCCCTGGTGATCGTTGTCAATGTCTGGTTCCGGCGTTTGGAGCAGGACGGTCAGGGTGAGTTTGCGGCCCGCATCGATAATATCGCGATCTGGCTCTATCCAATACTCTATATCGTCGGCGGCGTATCGGTCTATCTGTGGTTCTATATCGTTTCGCCATATCTGAATAGCCGGTAGGATCAGCTTATTAGGCTGCAGCGTTGGCCGGATGTCGGACGACAGGCCGCCCCCATCCCTGGAGAGCCTGCGGCTTGCAAGCGCGGTCGGCTGCTCTGCAAAAACAGAAGAGGAGCAACTATGCGCATTCTCATTCGTATATTCATCAACGCGGTCGCGCTCTGGGTCACCGCGTGGCTGATGACCGATATCAACATCAGTGGCGACTGGCAGACGTTGCTGATTGTGGCGGTGGTCTTTGGCTTGGTCAACGCTTTTATCCGCCCTCTCGCCAAGCTGGTGACCCTGCCCATCAATATTCTCAGTCTGGGACTGTTCACCTTCGTGCTCAACGGTCTCTTGCTCATGTTGACCGCCTATATCACAGGCATGGTGTCGTTTGGCGATGGCGGGTTCTTCAGCACTCTGTGGACCGCCATCCTGGCCAGTATCGTCATCAGCGTCGTCAGCACCATCCTGGGCTGGGTGTTGCCAGACGGCAAAAAAAACAAATAGTCGATCAACCGTCCGCACGCATTGAATTCACGTAAGGAAAGGAGTAAGACATGCAATTTTTAGTTGCACTGTTCGCCATCGTCGTTGGGCTGGCCATCGCCTTTGCGGGCTATCGCTGGCTCTGGATTCTGTTGCCCATCTGGGGCTTCTTCGCCGGTCTCTGGCTGGGGTTCACTGGTTTGCAGACGATCTTTGGCAGCGGCTTTTTGGTGGGCGTCAGCGGCTTAGTGGTCGGGGTGATCCTCGGCCTGATCTTCGCCGTTCTCTCTTACCTGTTCTATTTCATCGGCGTGGCCATTCTGGGGGCGTCCATTGGCTACGGGGTGACGGTCAGCCTCCTGGTAGGCGGCCTGGGCATGAACGGCGGCTTCCTGGTCTGGATTATCGCCATCATCGTCGCCGTAGTCTTCGCCGTGGCCGTGCTGGCCTTCAACCTCCAGAAGTACGCTGTGATCATCATCACTGCATTGGGAGGGGCGAGTGCAGCCGTGGCCGGCGTCCTGCTGCTCTTCGGCCAGGTTTCCACGGATCAGCTTTCCCAAAATGTGGGTATCTTCGCCCCCGTCTCCTTCCAGGAAGGCGCGCTCTGGTGGATCATCTGGGCGGTGATCGCGGTGGCAGGCATCGTCTGGCAGATCCAGTCTAACCGGATGTATGTGCTCGAAGAGCCGTCGACGCGGTTCTAAAGCAGCTCGTAACTGTTTAGCCGGGTCTTGTTGGAACGCGGATTTTACCGGCTCCATCTGTGGCAATCCGCGTTCCAATTATGGCTGCTGAAATAGGCAGTTGCCAGGATTGGAAGAGAGATGACCACTCAAGAACTCGATTTCGCCCTCGACCAACTGGGCGAGCGCTCCATCCGTTCGCCCATGCGCGCCGCCCGTTTCGTGACCGACGCCGACCGCATCCTCTACCACGCCAGCCTGGCCGAGGTCCAACCCTACTGGGAGCGAGGAGAAGAGCCGCCCCAGATGACCATGGCGGGCCCGCGCCGGCGCATCCATTTCGATCCGGGCGCGACCAAGGCCGGCATCGTCACCTGCGGCGGGCTTTGCCCCGGTCTCAACGACGTCATCCGCGCGCTGGTGCTCAGCCTCCACTTCCACTACGGCGTCAAGAGCGTCTACGGTTTCCGCTATGGCTACCAGGGGCTGAACCCAGCCTATGGCCATCGTCCGTTCATGCTCACGCCCGAATCAGTGGACAACATCGGCCAGTTGGGCGGAACCATTCTCGGCTCCTCCCGCGGTCCCCAGGATGTGGGCGTCATGGTCGATACCTTGGTGCGCAGGGGCGTCAATATCCTTTTCACCATCGGCGGCGACGGCACCCTGCGCGGCGCGCGCGCTATCGCCGAAGAGATCGCCCGTCGCAAGCTGGACATTGCGGTCGTTGGCGTGCCCAAGACCATCGACAACGACATCGCCTACATCCAGCAGTCCTTTGGCTTCCAGACCGCGGCCCAGGAAGCCCACACCGCCGTGGAATCGGCCCACGCCGAGGCGACCGGCGCGCCCAACGGCGTTGGCTTGGTCAAGCTCATGGGGCGGGAGTCGGGTTTCATCGCCGCCTACACCGCCCTGGTGGACAGCATGGTTAACTTTTGCCTGGTCCCGGAATCGCCCTTCACCCTGGAAGCCTTCCTGCCTGCACTGCGCGACCGGCTGCAGAACCGTCACCACGCCGTCATCGCCGTGGCCGAGGGCGCGGGCCAGGACCTCTTCCCGCCGGCGGCGACGCGCGACAAGTCAGGCAACGTCAAGCTGGGCGACATCGGCGTCCTTCTGCGCGACAAGATCAAGGAGTATTTCGACTTTGTCGGCATGGAGGTCAACCTGAAGTACATCGATCCCAGCTACACCATCCGCAGCATCCCGGCCAATGCCTTTGACTCGGCGTTCTGTCTCATGCTGGGGCACAACGCCGTTCACGCGGCCATGGCCGGCTACACCAACGCAGTGGTCGGCTACTGGAAGGACGCCTTCACCCTGACGCCCATCTCCATGGCCGTCTCCAAACGCAAGCAGATCGACCCCGACGGCTGGCTGTGGAGTTCCGTCCTGGCCTCCACCGGCCAACCGCGGGATCTGACGTAGCGTGCAGTCTCTCGCTATCGCCACTTAAAGCAAAGGAGATTGGGAGATTGGAGATTGACGGCTGTGCACCAATCTCCAATCTCCCAATCTCCAATCTCGACAAACAACATCACCACTCTCGATCCGCCATCAGCTCAGTCGAATATCCCCAGACTCAGATACTTGCTGCCGTCGTCGGGCAGGATGGTGACCACCACGCCCGTCTCCAGTTCCCGAGCCACCTCCAGCGCGCCGGACACGGCCGCGCCCGCACTCAGCCCCACGAAGAGGCCGGCCCCATGCCCCAGCTCACGCGCCATGGCCCGGGCTCGCTCCTGGCTGATGCGCACGACCCGGTCCGGCAGCGTAGGGTCATAGATCTCGGGAACGATGGCCGTGTCCAGATACTTGATGCCCTCGATGGTGGAGAATTCGTCCACCGGCTGGATGGAGATCCGCTCGATGGCCGGGTTGCGCGCCGTGAGGAAGCGACTGGTCCCGGTGAAGGTGCCCGTGGTGCCCAGCGCAGCCACGAAGTGGGTGATTCCGCCGCCGGTCTGCCGCCAGATCTCCGGGCCGGTGGTGGCGTAGTGGGCTTGCCAGTTGGACGGGTTGTCGTATTGGTTGGCGTAGTAGTAGCGTTCCGGGTTTTGGGCCACCAACTCGCGCACGGCCAGCATGGCGCCCTGGGGTCCCTCCAGTGGATCGGTCTCGATCAGGGTGGCGCCGTAGGCCCGCACCAAGGCCTTGCGCTCCTCACTGACGTTGGCCGGCATGACCAGATGCACCTCATAGCCCTTGGCCGCGCCGATCAGCGCGAAGGCGATGCCAGTGTTGCCCGAACTGCTGTCGATCAGGATTTTGCCTGGCGTCAGATCGCCCCGCTTTTCCGCATCTTCCACAATGCGCAACGCCGGCCGGGCCTTGACCGAGCCGCCGGGGTTGCACCACTCGGCCTTGGCGTGCACCTTCACCTCAGGATCGACGCCCCGCTCGTGGGCGAAGTCGCTCAGGTCCACCAGCGGCGTGTCACCGATCAGCGAGAGCAGGGGGACCGCGGACCTGCTCGCCGGCGCCGGATCCTGAGGATGGGCGCTCCACACAGGCCGCGTGCCCGTGATTGTTTTCCTCATCGTCTTTATCATCACTTCGTTCGGCAAACTCATAGGTCGCCTCCTCGTTCTCTTTACAGATTCACGCATCGTAGGTGCGGTTCAAAATCGCACATTCTACGGTAGCCAGTTCGTGCGGTTCAAAACCGCACTTACGATGGCGTCAACCAACCATTTCTCTACGAATGCACAGTGACTCTGGGATTAACCGATGGCCAACACCGGCTCGTGGCCATTATTCGACGGTAGGCCGCAGAACTGTTCATAGTCGATCAGCTTCGTCACCGTGGGCTGCGACCCGCAGAGGGGGCAGTTGGGGTCCCGATGAATGCTGAGGGTGCGGAAGCTCTGGTCCAGGGTGTCGATCATAAGCAGACGGCCCACCAGCGGCTCGCCAAACCCCACCAACAGCTTGATGGCTTCCACGGCCTGGAGGGAGCCGACAATGCCCGGCAGCACGCCCAGCACGCCGGCCTCGGCGCAACTGGGCACCTCCCCGGGCGGCGGCGGGTCGGGATAGAGACAGCGGTAGCAAGGCCCGCCCTCGATCCCCAACTCCGGGACCGCTGGCTGGTACACGGTCACCTGGCCCTCGAACATGAAGATGCTGGCGTCCACCAGAGGCTTGCCCAGGAAATGGCAGGCGTCGTTGACCAGATAGCGGGTGGGGAAGTTGTCCGAGCCGTTGAGCACCACGTCATAGTCCTTGATGATGTCAAGGGCGTTGACGCTGGTGATAGGCTCCCGGTAGGCGACCACGTTGACGTCAGGGTTGATGTCGTGCAGCCGGTCAGCCGCGGACTCGACCTTGGGCCGGCCCACGTCTTTGGTCCCGTGCAAAAGCTGGCGTTGTAGATTGGAGACGTCCACGTCGTCGAAGTCCACGATGCCCAGGGTTCCCACCCCGGCCGCGGCCAGATACATGGCGGCCGGGCTGCCCAGCCCGCCGGCCCCGATAAGCAGGACTTTGCTCTCCAGGAGCTTGATCTGTCCCGCCTCTCTCAGCTCCGGGAGCAGGGTGTGGCGGCTGTAACGGATGCGCTGCTCGTCGTTGAGTACGGTGGGCACGGTGAATTCATAGCCGGCGTTTACCCAGCCGCTGAAGCCGCCGCTGAGGGAGTAGACGTTTTCGTAGCCCATTTCCTTCAGGTTGCGCGCGGCCAGGACCGAGCGCACGCCGCCTGCGCAGTAGATCACCACCGGAGCGGTTCGATCGAATACCGCCTGCTCGATTTGAAGTTCCAGAAAGCCCCGGGGGATGAATTCAGCGTCCGGTATATGGCCCAGCATGAATTCATCCCGCTCGCGAATGTCAATAAGGGTGAAGGACTCGCCAGCCGCGGTCCGTTGTTGCAGCGCCTGGGGCGAGATCTCGGTGATCTCCCGCCTCGCCAGCGCCAATAGTTGATCGCGATTTAATCGTGCCATGCCACTCTCCTTGTGCTCAGACAGGGGGTGAAGAAGCCGGGTTTTTACGTATATGCAGTGGGCCCACTGCAAAAGCCCTCAAAAAGGTGCCGTGCGCACGAAGCGTCTCTGGGAAACCGTTTGCGCTCTTTGCGTCTTTAGTGGCTTTTGCAGTGAAGTCATGTGTGATCTTCGAAATGACGATGTACAAGGCTCAGTCTCTTCTGCTCAAAATATTGAGCGCTTTTGCCTACGAACGGCGGCGCAGGACAGCGCCGCCGGCCATGGCGGGGACGATCGAAATTTTGTCGTTCTCACCGACCGGCGTGGCCATGCCCTGCAATGTGCGGATTTCATCGTTGTTGACGAAGACGTTGACAAAGCGCTTGACCTCGCCGTCGCCATCCAGCAGGCGTTCGGCGATGCCGGGGTACTGCTCATCCAGGGCCCCGAGCAGGCTGTTGATATCAGCGGCGTCGACGGTCACCTTGGATTGTCCACCTGTCAGGCGGCGGAAGTGGGTGGGGATATATACAGTTGCCATGGTTGTTCCTCCTTGTTACATTTTTACGTGATGTTTTTGGTTATCCTGCTTTTATCAAACATGGGGGGCGTCCTGATAACGCATCCACCCTTGAGCTTATGTCACAAACGGAAGGCGTACTGTATGCGAGCTAACCTCGCAAGGACGCATTTGTCGCCGCGTCGCCGGGTTTCCTCCGCTTACCCTCGAACAGGCGTAGACATCGGACAAAAAACGCCGAGTTCATCATGCGATGAACTCGGCGTAATCAGCTGTATGTCAGATAGGGAAAACGCGTTCCAGGCAGAGTATAATCCACCCGGCGGTTCTCCTATGATGCTCCCCTCCCTTTGCCTGCAAGGCGTTCGGGAATGGGAATCTGATCTACAGCGCGGCCCATCGCTGGCGTCACCGATTGCGGGGAAGCCAGCGCCATGCTGACTTGCCCGCTAGAGACACAAGCAACAGCGATACAGGTTACGTGCGTAGATCAGGGTCGTCATGGGTAAACACAACTCCAACGTTCAACACAGACAAGCGGTGCGACTTACGCGGCAAAGTATAGCCCGAGCGGGTGAGGATGTCAAGAGAGGGATCTTACACATACAGGCGATCCATTTGCTTGGCATGGTTACGCCACCGCAATTGGGTGCTCCTCTATGCTGACGACGCGGGCGTCCGCCTTGTCCGCAATATGAAAAACGATATAGAACGGTGGTGGAGCCTGGTGGATCACATTGGATAGCGCTGGCGGCGCCGGCGTCGTTTTTGGCTGAAAATAGCCGAACAGCCCCGGGCGCACCTCTTCGAAGGCCAGCGCGCGGCGCAGGGCGTCCATATCCAGGTCCAGGAAATGGGGCGTCATTCGAAAGGCGCGCAGCACGGGGGCGTCGTCGTCTTCCAGGGAGCAGATGAAGTAGAGGCTCTCCGGGTAGTGGGCGTTCCAGGCGTCGGTGGCCGAGGGATAAGCCACCGAGACCGGATGGGAGTGGTAGACGCCCATCATCTCGTCGCCGGCCTCCTCGAATTCGAACTGAAGCAGCAGGGTCTGGGGATCCACCATATAGTTCTCGATGGGATCGTCGGCCAGGTTGCGGGCTCGATAGATCTCGTAGACGTCCATCCCCCGGCCGCGCAGCACGCCGCAGATCTCCTCGGGCTTGCCCTCGCGCGCATGCTCGATGATGGCGTCAAAAATCGATTTGGGCATCTTTACGGTGGATGGCTGGGCCATGGCGCATTCTCCTCGCGACTGGGTTCGTTCGATAGGGCGATCGCTGGCGGGGCAGTCTATCATAAGGGCGCGGTCCAGGGCAACAGGCGCATCGTTCGTTCCCCGTCATCTGGCTATTGTGTTTATTCATTGGCCGGTTTCGTGCTATGATATTGATAGACGCCAATAAAAATCAATCCACTGTAGTGAGGTGCGCCCATGTCTTTCACTTTCGATAAAATCATGCTCACATTGGATGGCTCGGATATCGCGGTCCAGGCTGCGCCGGAAGCGGAGGCCATCGCCCAGCGGTTTGGGAGCAAATTGATTCTCTACACTGTGGTGGCTCCGCCTACCCCGTTTCAGACCGCCGCACTGGTGGTCGATGATCGCAAACTGATTGAGGCGGGCCAGGAGCGCCGGCTGCACGAAGAAGCTGAAAGCGCCAGGCGGAGTTTGCAGACGTTCGCCGCCACACTGGACCTTCCGCCGGAACAGATCGAGATACGGGTGGGGGCGGCCCATTCGCCGGCCGAGGCTATCATTGAATTCGCCGCTGACAACGGCGTCGATCTGATCGTCATCTGCAGCCATTGTCGCAGCGGTCTGGGGCGCGCTATCTACGGCAGTGTGGGGGACCATGTCCTGCACCACGCGCCCTGTCCCATTCTGCTCGTGCGCGCGGCGTGTAGTTGACGAACGCCGTATCTTCTCAATATGCAGAAGTCCGGCTTTTGTCAAAAGCCGGACTTCTTTAACGCCAGCCCAACAACAATGAAAATGCTGTGGTCTCCGTCAGATTCGAAAGACGGAGACCACAGCATTTCTGTTGAGAAGATACGGCTCGGTTTGCAAACTTACGCTGTCATAGGGGCAGTTTTGAACCGCCTGCTCTCCGGTAGCCAGTCCGTGCGGTTCCAAACCGCACGGACTGGCTACCGGAGGCTTCAGCCTGATCCGCTCCATCGCGCGGTCTATTGAAAAAAATATCTCCTATCGCACCGCCAAGTCGACCAGCCAGCGCACCGTCTCCGGGAAGGCGATGACGATGCCAAGAATCACCACCTGAATGGCCATGAAGGGGAATGCGCTGCGGTGAATATCCCGGGTGGTCACCTCTTTGGGGGCCACGCTCTGCAAATAGAAGAGGGAGAAGCCGACCGGCGGGGTGATGAAGGCCAGTTCCAGATTGATGCCCATGACCACGCCGAACCAGACCAGGTCGATGCCCAAAAGCTGGGCCGCGGGCACGAAGAGGGGCAGGACGATGAACGCGATCTCGATGAATTCCAGGAACATGCCCAGGAAGAAGACGGCGATGTTGCTGATGATCATGAAGCCGATCATGCCGCCGGGCACGTGGGTGAGCCACTCAGTGATCAGGTGTTTGCCGCCCAGGCCGTCAAAGATGAGGCCGAACATGCTGGAGCAGAAGAGGATCATGAGCACCAGGCCAGTGATGCGCGCGGTGGAGTCGGCTGCGTCCAGCATCATTTTCCAACTCAGCCGCCTGTTCATGGCCGTCAGGAGGATTGCGCCTACGCTGCCTACGGCCCCGGCTTCGGTGGGGGTGGCGATGCCGAAAAAGATACTGCCCAGAACGGCGAAGATCAGCAACAGGGGCGGAACCACCGCTTTGACCGCGCGCAGGGCCAGCGCTTTGCCGTGAACCGTGCGCACGGACAGGGGAAGGGCGGGGGCCTTTTCAGGTTGGGTCAGGGCCACGAAGGCGACATAGAGCAAGTAGGAGCCGGAGAGCATGAGTCCGGGGATGAGCGCGCCCAGGAAGAGATCGCCCACGGAGACGCCGATCTGGGAGGCCAGCACGATCAGCACCAGGCTGGGCGGGATGACCTGGGCCAGGGTGCCGGACGAGATGATCACGCCAGCCGCCAGCTTTTTGTCATAGCCGTAGTTGATCATGATCGGCAGGGTCATCATGCCCATCATGATCACCGTGGCCGCTACCACGCCGGTAGTCGCGGCCAGCAGTGTGCCCACGATCACCACCGCCATAGCCATGCCGCCCCGCAGCGGTCCTAGCAGGAGGCCGATCGTCTGTAGCAACTCTTCTGCGATGCCTGATTTTTCCAGAACCGCCCCCAGAAAAATGAAGTATGGAATGGCCACCAGGGTGAAGTTGTTCATGGCGCCAAACCAGCGGTTGGGGAGCAAGCGCAGCAAGTTCAGGTCGAACGCGCCCACCGCCAAGCCAATGACGACGAAGAGAAGCGAAGCGCCGGCAAAGGAAAATGCGACCGGGTAGCCTGTGAGCATGATGAGGAAAAACCCTACGAA
>JAJRVT010000096.1 GCA_024277175.1 Chloroflexota bacterium
GGCGCGCCGTTGCCGTCAGGGCCAGTGTAGCCGAAGACCTGCTTCAGTTCGCCGTTCTGGAAGAGCATCTGCGCGTAGCGGGTTTCGCCGTCCGTGTACTGATAGACGCCATCCACCGTGTAGGTCGCATCCTCGAAATTGGCCCCGTACGTCTCCGGGTTGAAGAGAGCCTCGGCCTTGATCTGGCCGTCGTCGATGGCGAAGACCACCGGCTCCCAGTCGAAGTCCAGAGTGAACTCGTCCGCGCCCCAGTCCGGGTAGTAGACGCCGTCCACCTCCCGGATTTCGGAGCTTTCCAGGTAATCCATGTCGGCCACGTTGATGGAGTTGGCCTCCTTGTCCAGGTAGCCGACGAAGAAGTAGATATAGCCGATGTTCTCGCCCTGGATGTCGGCGCTGACGTTGATGGCGTCGCCGATGCCCACTTCATCCGCAGACAGGATGAGGGGTGAAATCTGGACGGCTCCGGCCCCGGGCGCTTTGACCTGGGAGCCCGGGGCGGGCGCGGCCTGCTGTTCCGCGGGGCCGAACTGACGGCCAGTGTAATGATAGGCCAGGAACTCATCCCAGAGCGAGTTCTGGGCGAAGCGGTCGGCCACGGTGGCGTAGGACTCCGCACCGGCCACAGGGGAGCGGTAAAGCTGGGAATTGGGGAAGTAAAGAGAAATGCCAGTCGCCCCGGACTTGTTGGGTCCATGCTTCTCGGCAACGACGGCTTGGTCAATGCTGGCCAGCAGTTGGTTCACCGACTGGGTGATCGCCGGGTCGTTGGTCGCCTTGGCCAACAGTTGGGCGAAGTTGCCCATGTCCAGATAGGAGGGAGGGACGCTCTTGCCGAAGACGCTGGTGAAGCTCTGGGCGTAGGTGCGGGCCTGGGCCACGGCTTTGGGGTTGCTTCCCTGCAACTTGTAGGCCAGGTCGTTGAGGCTATCCATAACCCGGGGGAAAGCGTTCAGATCCACGGCCGTCAGGGTGGCGTTGCCTTCCAGCTTCGCGGCCACTTGAGCCGCCGAGGGCAGGCCAAACCCACGTCCGCCCATCATATCTGCGCGCGCTTGGTCGTCCAGAACCCGCTGATCATCCACGATGTAAGAGTCCACGATGGCCTGGCCCAACTGTGCGCCGTCCATGTCCGGGTTTTCTGCCAAGTCCTTGAGGAAGCCGGCGTAAGCCCAGCCCACCGCAGGCTCCGTCTCCTGGGAGGCCACTGCGTAGTTGGCGTAGGGCGCCAGGGCCTCATAGACCTCCACCTGGCTCATCAGACAGGCGTCCAGGCCAATCATCTCGAACTTGTCGATGGGCGTCTGGGCCTGGATCTGGGCCAGGGCGTCGTCCAACTCCATGAGGAAGATGCCGTCCCCCAGGGCCGAGGCCAGCGCGATGCGGTCGGGACCGTTGCCGCCTGGGTCGGGGTCAGTCCAGCCGCCGGGCCAGCCCATACCGTGATCGGAAAGGATCAGGACATAGCGATCGGCGGGGTAGTTTTCCGCGGCCCAGGTGATGAAGTCCACCAGCGTCTGGCCGTCGGCCATGTTCACTTCGCCAAGGTCCATGACCTCCTGGGAGGCGACCCGGTTCAGGTCCGGGTCATAGGTCAGATGGAAGCGTTTGGTGGAATCCCAGTTGCCGTCACCGGTGAAGCCCTTGCGGTAACGATCCACCTGGGCCACCACCTGTACCTGGTCGGTGGAGCCGATACGCTCGGCTTCGTTCAGGTCCACGAAGATGTCCTTTTCCAGGATCTTGTCGTCTGCGTCCTGATAGAGCATGATGGTCCAGGTCGTGCCCTCGGCCGATGGCGGCGGCAGGACGAAAGGCTCAGCGGCCGCGCCGGATGCGGCATCGGACGAGGTGGAATCGACGAATCCGGACGCGGACGAAGACGCGCCCTCCTGGCCAGAGGCGTTGCTCTGTGCGGCAGGCTGGGGCGGGGCCTGGAAATTCGTCGCCTCTCCGCCGCTGCCGGAGGAAAAACAGGACCGAAAGACGAAAAAGACAATCAACACCGCGACGAAGAAAACAATGGTGCGCGGGCTGAGCGCGCCGCCTCCGATTCCGCCTCCGCCGGGCCTGGGCAAAGGCCGTTGCCCGCTCGATGAACTCGATGGACGCGAACTACTAGACGGGCGTGAACTGCTTGAGCTCTGGGAAGGCTGCGTGCGCCGGGGTGCGCTCGCCCGTTCGCGCTTGGGCGCCTCCGCCCGCTCCCGGGATCCGGATGAACTTGAGCGGCGGCGACGGCTGGCGTGGACGCTTTTTTTTCCGGAATTTTGATCTGACATGACTCTTCCTTTGGGGTGATTTTGCACTGCGGCTGGCTATGATGACTGCAAGCATACGAGATTGTCAGGCGTGTGTCAATTGCGGCCCCGGCGTCACGGCGTTTTATGCGTCCAGGCCGGGCTTTCAAGTCGTGGAAAAGGGACGGATGAATTTTGCGCAGAATAATCATGGGTGTATAATTTTCATTATTTACATAGATTTGCATAGATTTCAGTGCGTTTTCAAAGAAAAGGATCTGATCTCATGGTGCAGCAACGACCTCCGCGCAAAGCCCCTTCCGTTTACGAACGGATCATCCCCATCGTCCTCGGCGTCCTCATCTTTCTAGTCATTCTGCTAGGGTTAGTTGCATTGGCGGTTCTTTTTGGATTTTGGCCTGGTTGACGCTCGCGACCGCGCATCCGGCCTATCAACCATCTATCTTATCATTCATTTCTTCGAGGGAGCTTCTCATGTCTGCTGAATTGCTCAATGGCGTCCTGCCGCTCATGTCCTCCACCATCACTTTCATTTTCGCCTACTTCGTCTTTCAACGATGGAGCCGGCGGCATCGACTTTATCTGCTGTTTTGGGGCATTGGTCTGCTCTTCTATGCCATCGGCGGGGCCATGGAGGCCTACTACGGTTTCTTTGGCTGGAACGCACTGGTTTTTCGCCTCTGGTATCTGTTTGGCGCCGTGCTGGTGGCGGCCTGGTTGGGCCAGGGGACGGTTTTCCTCTTGCTTTCCCGGCGCGTGGCCTGGACCCTTTTCTGGATCCTGTTAGTCAGTTCTATCTACGCCACGTTCAAGGTCTTCACCGCCACCCTGGACCCCACCCTGATGATCGGGGGCGAGCTCAGCGGGCATGCCATCACCTCGCCTGGCGTGCGCACCCTGACGCCCTTCTTCAACCTCTACGGCGTCTTCATGTTGGTGGGCGGCGCCATCTACTCGGCCTTCCTCTTCTGGCGCAAACGAGTCCTGTTGAACCGGGTGATCGGCAACATCTTCATCGCTGTGGGCGCGATGGCGCCGGGCTTTGGGGGCGCGTTCCAGCGCGCGGGCTACCCGTATATGCTCTACATAGGCGAATTTCTGGGCGCGGTGCTCATGTTCATCGGCTTCATGTACGCCACCCGGGAGGCCGACGCCAGGCGTGAAAGTCGTCAGATGGCGAAGGTGGATGCCGCAGTTTCCTGAGTTCGTGGCGTCAGTCTCGTGATAACGCGCCGGGGAGTTTCGAACTCCCCGGCATAGCCTCTCGCCTCCCGCCAGCCACAGAAAACCCAACGCCAGATTTTTGTTACAGGCGAAAAGGCGTCACTTCAAAAACAACTCGATCACCGGGACCGTCACTCCTGGCCGCTGCACCGGCAACTCTAACGTCAGCGCATCGTCAGGAACGCCGGCAGGGGTGAGATGGCCGGTCGCGCCCAGCTCAGCTTCCAGCATCTTAATCTCCGAGGCGTCGTTCAGCAACTGGGCGTAGGCCACCTTCCCCACTAGACCGGGCAGGTGGATATGCTTGAACGGCCAGGCGAAGAGGTGCAGATAGAGCCGATCCCCCCGCTGGGTGTAGCGGCAATCAGGCGGCGGCGTGAAAGCGCTGGCGCCACAGCCGTAGATGGCGCGGCCATGCAGGCGCATCCAGGCCCCGATCCCGCGTAGTCGTTCCAGCGCCCGGGGTTCGAACTCGCCCCGTCCCGTGGGACCTACATTCAGCAGCAGGTTGCCGTCCTTGGAGACCGAATCGATCAGCATCTGGACCAGCATCTCAGTCGACTTCCAGTCCAGGTTGTCCCGGTCGTAACCCCAACTGCCGTTGAGGGTCTGACACGCCTCCCAGAGCACGGGCTGGCCATCCACCTCCAGCGGCGCGCCGGGCTGATACTGCTCCGGCGTGATGAAGTCGCCGGGAATGTCCATGCGGTTGTTGACGACGATGCCCGGCTGGAGCTTACGCACCAGGGCCATCAGTTTTTCCGCTTCCCAGTCATCCCTGCCCTTGCCTTTGGACCAGCCCCAATCCCGATCGGGGTAGGAGAAGTCGAACCACATAATGTCGATCTTGCCGTAGCGGGTCAGCAACTCCTCCACCTGGCCAAAGAGATAGGCCCGGTATTTGTCCATATCCCGGCCCTGGGCCGCCTCGCGAAAAGCCACGTCATCGCGCAGGGGGTGCAGGCCATCCACGGGGAAGTCGGGATGATGCCAATCGATGAGCGAGTGGTAGAAGCCGATCTTCAGCCCCTCGGCGCGCACGGCCTCCACCAGGGGGGCGATGAGGTCCCGGCCTGCCGGCGTGTTGGTGGCCTTGTAGTCGGTCAGGTCCGAATCCCAGAGACAGAAGCC
>JAJRVT010000097.1 GCA_024277175.1 Chloroflexota bacterium
CTGAACAAATACAAGTAGCTGTACAGAATTTCTGGAATGAGTAAGTCCATCATCTCCCTCCGGTGAAAGATTCTCTATTATTATCTTTTCACCGGAATCGGCTCGATGGCAAATCTGGCAGGCAAAAGTGCAAAAGTATAGGACTTATATAGATGCTAAATATTGTCGAGCAAATGACTATAAAGCATTAAAGAACTATGAAACTTTCCACCATCTTTGCAACCATCTTAGGAACGCTCATCATCGTTGTGCTGTTCGCCCTTGGTGCGACGCCCGCGCTGGCCCAGGAAGACGCAGTCCCCCGCTTCGAGACGGTCGACTGCGCTGAATTCGATGTGCCGGCGGACGCCGAGGGCGTGGCGTGCGGCTATCTGACCGTGCCCGAATTTCACGACCAGCCAGACGGCGACGCCATCCAACTGGCCATCGTCATCCTCAAGTCCACCAGCGACAACCCCGCGCCTGACCCGCTGATCCTGACCCAGGGCGGGCCCGGCGGCTCCGGCATCGACCTTTACAAGGTGCTGCTGGATTCGGGGGACGCCTTTGGCCGGCTGGGAAAAGAACTGCGCGCCCAGCGCGATGTGATCATCTTCGAACAGCGGGGCACCCATCGCTCAAATCCATTCCTCTTCTGCCAGGAAGTCTTCAACCAGGACCTGAACACCCTGGAAGAAAACCTGAGCGACGAGGAGGAGACCCGCCAGACCCTCGAAGCCTTCGAAGCCTGCAAAGCCACCCTGGAAAGCCAGGGCGTGGACCTCTCCGCCTATGACAGCGAAGAGAACGCCAATGATATCGCCACCCTGGCCGAAGTGCTGGGCTATGACAAGATCAACTACTACGGCGTCTCCTATGGCACCATGCTGGGCCAGCACCTCATGCGCCTGCACCCGGACCTCCTGCGCAGCGTCATCCTGGACGGCATTGTGGCGCTCTCGGTCAGTCCCAACCAGGAGATCGAGGCCTCCAAACAGCGCAGCTACACCCAGCTTTTCGAAGCCTGCGCCGCGGATCCCGGCTGCAACCAGGCCTATCCGAACCTGGAGCAGGTCTTCCTGGACACCAGGGAGCAACTCAACCAGACCCCGGCGCGCCTCTCGCTTACCGATCCAGAGACCCAAAAGAGCTACGACGCGGTCTTCGATGGGGATGACTTCGCCGGCTTCGTCATCGAGCTTCTCTACCAAACCGACATGATCCCCGCCCTGCCCCGGATCATCTACGACGCCCACAACGGTGAGTTCGGGCTGATCGCCGCCCTCAAGAGTTCACTCGACTTCGACCGCGGGATGGCCGAGGGAATGTACTACTCGGTTATGTGCGCCGAAGACTTCGACTATGAACCCGATGAGTTGGACCTGACCGGCGTGCGCGAACCCTTTGTGGAGGGAGCCAAAGAAGAGGTGGAAACGGACCAGGCCATCTGCCAGGTCTGGAACGTGGAGCGTCTGGGTCCGGAGGCGGATCAGGCCGTGGTCAGCGACATTCCCACGCTCCTGCTTTCCGGCAACTTCGATCCGGTTACGCCGCCCGTCAACGGCGAGATCGTGGGCGAGACCCTGAGCAATGACTACGCCTATGTCTTTCCCGCCAATGGCCACGGCGCGTTCCTGAAAGACGAGTGCCCCAACAGCATCGTAGAGCAGTTCCTGGCCAACCCGGATCAGGAGCCGGACGCCTCCTGCATCGAAGAGCTGGGACCGCCCAGGTTCATCACGCCCGAAAACACCCTGATGGCCCCCGCGCTGCTCATCCCCCTGCACATGCTGGCCAATATATTGATCAACCCCCAAGGTCTCTCCACGGATCCTGCGGCCTATGTGGGCTTCGCACCCAAAGCCGTCGGCTCCGCCCTGGTCCTGCTGGGGTTACTCCTGTTCCCCATCATCTGGTTCATTGGCTGGCTGATCAGCCGGCTGCGCAAGAAACCGGGGGAGAAGAGCATCTGGGCCAAAGTGGCCCCCTGGCTGGTGGTGCTCCTGGATACGCTCATCATCGTCTTCGTCGTCCGACTTATTGCGCAACTGGCCGGCGCGTCCGTAATCGATCTCTACCTGGGCCTGAGCCGGGCATTCAACACGTTCACCTTTGTCATTCCATGGCTCGCCGCGGCCGCAGCCGCCGGCGTCATCGCGCTGGCCATCGTCGCGTGGGTGAAGGGCTACTGGGGAACCCTGGCGCGCGTTTACTATTCCTTTGCCGCCTTGTTGGCGGTCCTGATTCTCATCACGTTGGTTCAGTCCGGCGTGCTGACGGTGCTGTTCGGTTAAACCGACATTCGATTGAAATGGATGAATTTGAGAACCTCCGGAAGGTGGACGACGGCGCCCCTATGGTCGGGCAATTTCAGACCACCTCCCGGAGGTTGGGCAACTCCTTTTTGACACACCAAATCTCGGAATGCGCCCCCGGCTTATTTGGACAACTAGTTTGTCCCCCTTGTCACTCACACCCACCGGAAAACTTGACGTTTTCCGGCCAGTGGAAACGGGACCAACTTATGTCAATAAAACCGTTGTACTACCGCACCTGCATCATACGTGCGTGGACAGAAGAGGGGCCTGACGCCAGCAGGCCCGCCTGGCGGCTAACCATCGAAACGCCGTCCACGGGCGAACGCAGGGGCTTCAGTAGCCGTGAAGAGTTCCTCGATGCTCTCTGCCAACACCTGTTTGGGGGTGATGAGGCAAAGAGTAATGATACAAAGAACAACAGGGGATCGCCCCCGTGTCAGTAGAAGAAAACGCCATTGAGAAGGAGTCCATGTCCATGAATCCCGAAGAAGTCGCCCCGGAAAAAGAATCGTCAGCCGCCACACGCCACTGGCTACGGTGGATCGGGAAAGCCCTGCTGGCGATCGTCATCCTGATCGGCGCCTACTACGCACTCTACTTTCTACTGCGAGGGCCGACGCCATCAGAACGCGTCGTTATCGCCCACCGCGGCGGTGCGGATCTGGCGCCGGAGAACACCATGACCGCGTTTCAGAACGCCATCGACGTGGGTGCAGGCTGGATAGAATTCGACGTCCACCGCACCAGCGACGGCGAACTGGTCATCATGCACGACGACACGGTGGACCGCACCACCAATGGTTCAGGCATGATCAAGGAGATGAGCGCGGCCGAGTTCGCGGCCCTGCAGATGGCGGATAGCAAAGAACCGCCGACCCTGGAGGCTGTCACCGCTCTGGCCAAGGCCAGCGATATCGGCATGTTGGCCGAGGTGAAATCCCCCGACCTCTATCCGGGCATGGAAATGGAAATCCTGCAGGAGATCGAAGACGCCGGTTACGTCACCAAGACGGTGGCCCTCTCCTTTGGGCTGGACGCCCTGGAGAACATGAAAAAAGCGAACCCGAGCCTGCGGGTCTGCCCGCTCTACAAATACCCCATAGGCGTCGGCAACCCCCAGCCGGCGAACGCGGAGATCATCTGCCCCATGGGAGAATCGGCCATCCTCTACCCTTGGCTAATCAAAAAGGCCCACGCGCAAGGACGGCAGGTGTGGGTGTGGCCGTGGAAGCTGGACAATCCGCTGGGGCATCGAATCTTGTTAGCGCTGGGCGTGGACGGCATCATTGTCAACGACCCGGTGGAAGCTCAGCGGTTGGTGAACCGCTGAGGCGTCGAGCCAACGGAGTAAGGATCACTATAGACCATGCAAGAATCGCAAACCCAGACGGACTATAAATCTCTGATCGCCGAAGTGCGCAGGGTGATCGCCCACGACAAGCGCGCGGCCCTGACCGACCCCCACGTCAAGGCTTGGTGCGCCCGGCGCTGGCGCGACCTCTTCCTCACCGCCGCCATCCAGGACCCGAATGCACTCGAAACCGCGTCCCATGACACCTTGAGACACGTAGACGAACGCCCACTCCGCCAGCGCGTGGCCGAGCGTTTCCTGCGCAACGTCAATGAGGAGGAATGGCGAATCAGGATGCCGGAGGCGCAGCACGCCCCCCTGAAAAATTGCACCCTGGTCTTCGCGCCCGGCCTGCTCAACGGCCTGCTGCCGGTGCGGGCGTTCCAGCATGCGTTCCCTGAGGTCGAGGGGGAGCTTGGCATCCCCATTATTCGCGCCGATAGCCACCCCCTGCGCGGGTGCCAGGCGAACATGGCGGATATCGACCGCGCCATTCATGACGGCCTGGGGCTGGCGGCCGACACGACCGTCATGGAGGAGCCTGCGCCTGTGAAAGAGCAGATCATCCTCTTCGGATACAGCAAGGGCGGGCCGGATGCGCTCACCTATCTGGTGAGTCATCCTGAAATGAAGGAGCGGGTGCGCGCGGTCTTCAACATCTGTGGGGCCAATGGCGGCTCCCACATCGCCGATGACATGTACAAGATGGTGCGCCATCTGCCGACCGAATCCGCCCAGGAGCCGCTGTTAAGCGTTGTAGAGAAATTCTACCCGGTCATGAACATGCCCAAGCCCTATAACCGGGCCCATGAAATGGACATCAAAGAGGCGCTCCACGATCTGACGACCGACGCCCGCGATGAGTTCAATCAGAAGCACTACGACATCCTCGACAGCCTGGATATCCCGATCTTCGATATCACAGGGGCCACCAGTGTGCTGGAGGTGCCCTATTTCCAGGCCCAGGGCGAGGCCGAGTTGAACCTGTATGACGTGCACAACGACATGCAACTGACCCAGCATCAGGCCAAGGTGCATGTGCCCATGGCCACCCACCTGGCCATGCTGCACGGCCATCACTGGGACGTGGCCTATCCTTCCTTTCCCCCCATCTTTCGCCTGGGTTCCATGAATTTAGGCCATCCCTTCCCCAAGAAAGCTTTGGTCACATCCATCGTCCAGTTGGCGGCGGAGCTAGGGCTGGTTGACTGACCATGCGTAAACATCTACGGTGGCTGATCCCTGTTATCGCGCTGCTGGCGATCGTGGGGGGCGTCGTCGCCTATCAGCTCTACCAGCGTCTGACCACCTCAGTCGAAGTTGACCAGGGGATGGGCGCGTCCGTCGTGTCCACGCCCGTAAGCCAAGATGCGAACAAAGTGGTGATGGCCCAGACGGCCAACCGACTGCTTATGGCCGGCTTGACCCGAGAGGGCGTTCTCGACTCCACCGGCGTAGAGAACCACCTGCAACGCCTGCAGGAGCGGGAAGTCGACGCCGCCACCCTGTTGCAGTATGCCCACGATCTGGAGACCCTGAACCGGTTCACGGCTGAAAACGGGGCCCGCATCCCAGCCGACTTCTGGGACGTCCGCACGTCCCTCATGGTCGAGGAAGGTGTGGACGAATATACTTCCGTCCGCGCCGCGGCCATCCCCGAATCGGCCCCCTACATTCGTCTGCTGGCCCAGGCCTACGAACGATTTCTCGCCTTCAAAGAGCAGGAGGCCGCGGGCGAGGACACAGCCCTGGACGCCGCCCTGGACATCTTGCTGTTGACGGAGGCGTACAACCGTACGGTTTACGGCGAGATTGACGAGGACAATGCGGACGCGCGACTGTTCGACGCCCGCGCAAAACTGATGGTCTGGCAGAGCCTGATCGCGGGCACATCGCGCATAAACCCGCTCACCGGCAAGCCCATGTTCTCCCAGGGCCTCTTCGCCCACAACAGCCTGCCCATCATGTGGCAGTACGATCAGGGCGAGTACATGAATGTAGCCGAGGTGTGGGGGTTGACCGGCTTTGCGCCCCAATTTGTGGGCACGCCAAAGAACAACAACCAGATTGAACACATGTCCATCAGCGCCTTTCTGCAATTCGTCATGGAGGAACCGCTGCTGGCATTGAACAGTATCGAGAATGAGAAACTTCTGCGGGGGCGGGCGGATTCAGCGGAAGCCCATGCCGACATGGCCCTCAACAAGGCCATCGCCTATGAGTTCGTCCCCTTCTACGCCACCCAGAAAACCCAAGCCGTGGACCATTTACGTTGTTTTCTGCAGGATGAATGCGATTCCTGGCAACTCAACGAATAGAGATGAAAGGGTGATTATTCAGCAGCATCGTCATGTCCGCGAAGGGAATTCCACTCTTAGGCGCTGCCGAGATTCTATCTTCTCAATTTTTCGGGGCGCAAGAAACCGAATTTTTCACGCCGCCACTTCGGAGATCACGAATGTTCGTAAAAACTTGGTTTCTCCCCCGGTTTATCGAGCAGATATGATTCTTCCTGAAAAATCCGTGAAAATCCGTTTCCATCCGGTAAAATCCGCGTTCCCCTGGTGTTCGTTGACTAGATACGAAGATGGGAAGATCTGAATTTGTAGCGTTCTTGTAGCGATAATCTGTACACTTAAATTTGGAGATTTAACGTTTGTTCCACTTTTTTACAACAGTAAGGGAAATTTCATGAAGAAAACGCTCAAGTTTTACACTGCCGTCCTGACAATCGTCGCGCTGGCCGTCGTGGCGCTGTCCGCCTGCACCGCGCCGCCCATCGCAGCCCCGGCTGATTCTGATACATCTGATGAGACAGGCGAGTTGCAGTTCGATGATCTCGGCGAATTCAGCAGCATCGTCATGTCCGCGATCGGAAAGGCGACCATCACCCAGGGCGAAACGTCCTCCGTCAAAGTTACAGGCTCTACGGACCTGCTCGACAAGTTGAATGTTTTCGTCGAGGATGGCGCCCTGCATGTGGAGCTCCCTGAGTCCGCCGCCAACGTCTTATTGAAGAAGAAAACCATCAGCTATGAGATCGTCGCGCCCGCGCTGGATGGAATCTCACTCTTAGGCGCCGCCGAGATTGAGGGCGATGGCATCAGCGGAGATCAACTGGATATCCTCCTGGAGGGGGCGGGGAATATCACCCTGAACGATCTGCAAGTGAAAGAACTCAATGTAAATATTCCGGGCGTGGGAACGACCCAACTGAGCGGTCAGGCCGAAAGCCAGACCGTGGAGATTTCGGGCGCTGGAAACTATAACGGTGAAAATCTGCAAAGCGCCACCGCCAGTGTGGAAGTCGCAGGCGTAGGCAAAGCCACGGTCTGGGTGACAGAGACGCTGGACGTCACGATCAGCGGCGTGGGTGGCGTCAACTACTATGGCGAGCCTGAGGTCACCAAAAGTGGGGACGGGCTTGGCAAAGTTACAGCGAAGGGACCGAAAGAAGCGTCCAATTGACGCAGGATGACGCGTTCATCGCCTGACCAACGCTGACGACGGACGCTGATTTCACGCCGACGCGGCGGACAAATCGGCGTTGAGCATCACCAACGTTGCCTCCGCGGCTGACAAAACACATTGAAGATGGGGAGATTGGAGATTCGTCCCGGATGAAGGGACGTCGATCTCCAATCTCCCCATTTCTCAATCTCCCTCAAAGCGAGTCTAAATTTTTTTTGAGGCGTTTGGACTCGCTTTGGGCGACCGGACTGTCACGCAGCAAAGGAAAATTCAAATGAAAAAATTGCTTCAAATAATTGCCATTCTGGTCATTGCCAGTATGGCGCTTGCTGCCTGCGCTGGCGCCAAAGATTCAGCGCCAGCGCCTGCCGAAGCGCCCGCTGTCGAAGAAACCCCTGTAAAGGAAGCTGCTGACGCTAAGGAAGAAGAAGCGCCTGCCGACGAGGAAGTCGCTGACGCCGGGGAAGAAGCTGTCGGAGAAGATGCAGGGACACAGGGTGCGCCCGGCCTGGGCGACCCGCTCTATCCCACCCTGGGCAACGGCGGCTATGACGTCCAGCACTATGACATCATCCTGGACGCGGACCCGGCTGCCAATGCCATCAGCGCCACGGTGGCCATCGACGCGCTGGCCACCCAGGACCTGAGCGCGTTCAACCTGGACTTCTATGGGCTGACTGTAGACGAGGTGACGGTGGACGCGAAGCCGGCCCAGTTCGACCTCGAAGGGATCGAGCTGACCATCACACCCGACAGC
>JAJRVT010000098.1 GCA_024277175.1 Chloroflexota bacterium
GTCATCCCCTTCAGCGCGGTGGCCCGCGTCCCCCTGGGCCCGGCCTCGGTGGGCCCAGCCGACCTTCTGGTCGGAGCCAGCTTCTTCGTCTGGTTTTTGCGCTTCACCGCGTTGGGGGAAAAGCGCCGTCCAGCGCCCTTGCTGTGGTTCCTCCTTCCCTTTGTCGCCGTCCTCCTTTATTCCACCCTTCCAGCCCGCAGCCTGATCGCGGCCCTGCCCGAGCTGGTGAAATGGGCCGAGGTCATCGTCGTGTATTGGCTGGGCGCACAGCTGCTTACGCCCAAACATCGTCTCCCCCTCCTGCTGACGCTGCTGGCCGCGGGCAGCCTCGAAGCCCTCATCGGCATCCGCCAGTTCGTATTCCAGATCGGGCCCGAAGCCTACCTGTTGGGACGCTTCCTGCGGGCCTACGGCACCTTCGGCCAGCCCAATCCCTATGCAGGATATCTGGGATTGTTGTTGCCCCTGGGGATGAGTTTGAGTTTGTGGGCGCTTGCAGCGGCATTCAGTAAACAGTGTTCAGTATTCAGTATTCCGTGGATGAGGAGCAGGCGATGGGCGCGGATAGGGTTGCTGCTGTTCATCGCGGGGATGACGGGGGTGATTGGGCTGGGGATCGTGGTGAGTTGGTCGCGAGGGGCGTGGCTGGGGGTGATGGCTTCCACTGCGACGGTGCTGGCCCTAAGTTCCGTCTGGGGCCTGGGCCTGCTGTTGGTCCTGGCCGCGGGACTGGTCACAGCATGGCCCATCCTCCCCACAAGCATCACCCTCCGCGTCGCGGACATCACCCGCTATTTCGGCACATGGAACGTGCGCGGGGTCCCCGTGACTGACGCGAATTTCTCCATCCTGGAGCGGGTGGCGCACTGGCAAGCCGCGTGGGAGATGTTCGCGGATCACTTCTGGCTGGGGATCGGCGTAGGCAACTGGGATCTCGTCTATCCTGATTACGCCATCGGCATTTGGAAGGCCAGTCTGGGCCATGCGCACAACGTGCTCTTTCATTATGCCGCGGTCGCGGGCATTTTCGGCGCGGTGAGCTACCTGTGGCTGTGGCTGGGCAGTCTGTGGGCGGCGTTTCGGGCCAGCCTGCAGCGCAGGGGCCTGGAAAAAGCGATCGCCGTGGGCGTCACGGGCATGCTCGTGCATCTCTCCATCCACAATCAGTTCGACAACCTCTGGGTGCAGGGGATGCCGCTGGTCATCGCCCTGGGGTTGGCGCTGCTGCCACTGTCGCCCCCACAGGCTGATACAGCTCCTCCCACATCATCATAGCCCCGTCGACGATCTTCAGAAGCAATCACCCGAAGCCTGCAGCCGTTTCGGTTGATGAGCGATGCCGGTAGGGTGAACAAAAAGGCCATCGACCATCGCCGAAAGCCCGGGCGATGCTGCACCGCTGCGATGAAGAAGCGATGCTTTTCGACCAGGGAAGTAGGTCGAAGCTCGGTGAGAAGGGGTGGCGTGTGATAAAATCGTTGCAGGAATTCAAGACATTGGCCACCACCCCGTCCGCGCCATGCGGAAACGGTATGCCAGCACGATGGAGCATGGGCGATGGCATCGGCGATCGAACATCGTCTTCCGCCCAAGCCCTGAAACCAATCCTTTTGTAAAATCATCGGATCATAGGACATCAACACACTCCAAACCTCAGTCCCAGCCGAAAGAAAACCATGACCAAACAATATCAAAAAAAACGCAATCCCCAGGAAGAACCTGAACGAAAAGCTGTGGAAGGTGAAATCGTGTCCGAAGAACCAGTCATCGAAAGCCTGGAAGAGGCCGCGGAGGCGCAAGAGGAGCTGACCGAAGCGCAGGAAGCCGTGGATGAGGCGGAAGCCGCCGCGGTCGAGGCCGCAGAGGCCGAGGGTGAGCTCAGCCCTGAGATGGCTGCGCTCATCCAGGAATTGAAGGAAGCCCGGGAGGCTGCGGATCAGGCTCGGGCCAAAGCTGAGGCCGCGGAAAAGGCGCTGGCTGATTACGAGGACAAATATCTGCGCGCCCAGGCCGAGCTGCAGAACTTCCGCCGCCGCAAGGAGCGGGAAGTCGCGGAGCGCATCGCCCTGGCCAACGAAAGCCTTATCCTGGAGCTGCTGCCCGTGCTGGATGACTTCGAACGAGCCTTCGACGCCATCCCCGAGGCAGACCGGGAGGCCCATGCAGCCTGGGTCGAGGGCTTCGAGCTCATCTACCGCAAGCTACAAAAAATCCTGGAGGCGCAGGGACTGGAAGCCATCGACGCGTCGGGCGAGTTCAACCCCGAGGTGCACGAGGCCGTGACCATGACGCCCAGCGACGAGGTGGAAAGTGGGCATATCGTCGCCGAATTCCGCAAGGGCTACAAGCTCAAGGACAAGGTCATCCGGGCCAGCCTGGTCAGCGTGGCGGAGTAGACACGCGACCCTGCCCCGCCTTTCCACGTAACAGGGGCAGCAACCCATTCCAACTTTTACGCATCACGCATTACGCAATACGGACAAGACCCCCATGCCAAAGATCATCGGTATCGACTTAGGAACCACCAACTCGGTGTGCGCCGTCATGGAGGGCGGCGAGCCCACCGTCATCACCTCCGCGGAAGGGGGGCGGCTTGTGCCCTCGGTGGTGGCGGTGAATCCCAAATCTGGGGAGCGCCTGGTGGGGCAGATCGCCCGCCGCCAGGCCATCACCAATGCGGAGAACACCATTTTCTCGGTCAAGCGCTTCATGGGCCGCAAATTCAACGATCCAGTGGTGCAGGAGGCCATCAAGCACGTCTCCTATCGGGTCAGCGAAGCCGACAACGGCGACGTGCGGGTGATCATGGATGGCCGGGAGTATTCCCCGCCCGAGATCTCGGCCATGGTCTTGCAAAAGATCAAGGCGGACGCGGAAGCCTATCTGGGCGAGCCCGTCACCCAGGCCGTCATCACCGTGCCCGCGTACTTCGACGACGCGCAGCGCCAGGCCACCAAGGACGCGGGCCGCATCGCGGGCCTGGAGGTCCTACGCATCATCAACGAACCCACCGCGTCGGCCCTGGCCTACGGTCTGGACAAGGGCGATAGGGAAATGAAGGTCGCGGTCTATGACCTGGGCGGCGGCACCTTTGACATCTCCATCCTTGATATCAGCGACGGCGTGTTCGAGGTGCTGAGCACCAGCGGCGACACCTTCCTGGGCGGCGATGATTTCGACCGACGCATCATCAACTGGGTGGCCGACATCTTCCAGGTGGAGCACGGCATCGACCTGCGCCGGGACCGCACTGCGCTGCAGCGGCTAAAGGAGGCGGCGGAGAAAGCCAAGATCGAACTTTCCACCATGCTGGAGACCGAAATCAACCTGCCCTACATCACCGCGGACGCCTCCGGCCCCAAACATCTCATCGTCACCCTCACCCGGGCCAAGCTGGAGCAGCTCACCGAGGACCTCATCGAACGCACCCTGGGGCCCATCCGTCAGGCCCTGGAAGATGCGGGGCTCGGCCCCTCGGACATCGATGACATCCTTCTGGTGGGCGGCATGACCCGCATGCCCGCGGTGCAGGAGGCCGTGCGCAAGTTCTTCGGCAAGGAGCCCCATAAGGGCGTGAATCCCGATGAGGTCGTGGCCGTGGGCGCAGCCATCCAGGCGGGCGTGCTGGGCGGCGACGTCAAGGACATCGTCCTGCTGGATGTGACCCCCCTCACTCTCTCCATCGAGACTCTGGGCGGCGTGGCCACGCCCATGATCGAGCGCAACACGACCATCCCCACCAAGAAGACGCAACTCTTCACCACCGCGGCCGACAACCAACGCCAGGTGGAGATCGTCATCGCCCAGGGCGAGCGTCCCCTCATCCAGGATAACAAGATCCTGGGCCGTTTCATCCTGGATGGCATCCCGCCCGCGCCTCGGGGCGTGCCCCAGATCGAGGTCACTTTCGATATCGACGCCAACGGCATCCTGCATGTGAGCGCGGTGGACAAGGCCACGGGCCGCAGTCAGTCTATCAAGATCGTGGCCAGCTCGGGCCTGAGCGAGGAGGAAATCCAGCGCATGGTGGCCGAGGCCGAGGCCCACAAAGCCGAGGATGAACGCCGGCGCAAGCTCATCAGCGAGCGCAACCGGGCGGA
>JAJRVT010000099.1 GCA_024277175.1 Chloroflexota bacterium
GGACGAAGACGCCATTCAGGTCCACCAGATAAAACGTGTCGCGCGCTTCGATGTCGTATTTTTTGCGTAATTCCATGGGCAACGTCAACGCGCCGCGCTGACGCATTTGTAGGGTAATGTTCATCAGGTATTCTCCGTTATCAGCGACAGGGTCAACATAGAAATTCTGTTATTCTGTATATGCAGAAATTCCGTACGTACAGAATAACAGAAAACTGACAAAAAACCAAAGGATAAGGCGATGATGACCGCCTTCTGAGTTTGGGGGCGGTTACCGGTTGAGAGGAATCGTCAATTGTGCTAGACTGTTTCACAATCGGTTGAACTGTAAACGAGGAAGCAACCACAATAAGGAAAGCAGGAGGAGTTCTCTGGACAGCAATTTACTCGCTCGGCGAATCGTCGATATCGTCGAGGAAAAGCAGGCGTCGGACATCGTCCTGCTCGACATTCATGAGCAGACGTCCCTGGCCGATTACTTCGTGATCGCCACCGTCCACAATGAGCGTCAGGCCAATGCGATCGAGGACGAGCTTTTGGTCAGTCTCAAACTGGAGCAAAACATCCGTCCATTACACCTGGATGGCGTAAAAAACGGTGGTGGCGGCTGGGCGGTCCTGGATTATGGCGACGTGATCATCCACCTTTTCACCCAGGAAATGCGGGATTACTACGACCTGGAAGGGTTATGGCGCAATGATAATGTGGTGGTGAAGGTGCTGTGAAAAGCGTGAAGGGATGACAGGATGACAAGGTGACTCTCCCCCAAGGTTGGGGGGCCGGGGGGCGTGAAAAGATAACGCCGACTGTCATCTTGTCGCTCCCTCACCTTGTCATCCTATCATCTTGTCATCAATCCAACAACGCATAGGCCGGATAGGTCAGGAATTCGATGAAACGTGGGCTCAAGCTGAGCTGATCCATGAGCGCGGCCGCGTCGCCGAAACGCCACTGATCCGCGCCGCCCAACTTCTCTAATTCCTCATCGCGAATCTGTATGTATAGCTCCCGGGTCACCGGGCGACCGTCGTCTAATTTTGCGCCGTGGTGGATCCACTGCCAGATCTGGGAGCGGGAGATCTCGGCCGTGGCCGCGTCCTCCATCAGGTTGTTGATGGCCGCGGCCCCGTTGCCCATGAGCCACGAGTTGATGTACTGGATGCCCACGCTCACGTTGAGACGCACGCCGGCTTCGGTGATGGTCCCGCCGGGCGCCTCGATATCTGTGATCTCCTCATCGGTCACGTAGACGTCCTCCCGCAGCCGATCCTTTTGGTTGGGCTTATCGCCCAGGTAGGCGTTGGCCACCTCCATGACCGTTGGCACCAGATCGGGGTGGGCCACCCAGGTGCCATCACAGCCATCGCCAAACTCCCGCAGTTTGTCCTCTCGCACCTTGGCCAGTGCGTTCTCCGTCACCTCAGGGTCCCGCCGGTTGGGGATGAAGGCCGCCATGCCGCCGATGGCGTGCGCGCCCCGCTTGTGGCAGGTGCGGATCATCAGCTCGGTGTAGGCGCGCATGAAAGGCACGGTCATGGTCACCTGGCCCCGGTCGGGCAGCACCTGGTCCTCCCACCTGGCGAACTTCTTGATGACGCTGAAGATGTAGTCCCAGCGCCCGGCGTTGAGGCCGGCTGAATGCTCCCGCAGCTCGAACAAAATCTCCTCCATCTCCAGCGCGGCCAGGATGGTCTCGATCAGCACCGTGGCCCGGATGCTGCCCCGGGGAATGCCCAGCGCATCCTGCGCGTGGTTAAAGACGTCGTTCCAGAGCCGGGCCTCCAGATGGCTCTCCAACTTGGGCAGATAGAAATAGGGGCCGCTGCCCCGGTCGAGCAGTTCCTGGGCGTTGCGGAACATGTAGAGGCCGAAGTCGAAAAGGCTGCCGGAGATCTGTTCGCCGTCCACGGTCACATGCTTTTCGTTGAGATGCCAGCCCCGGGGGCGCACCATCAGGGTGGCGATCTCGTCGTTGAGCTGGTAGACCTTGCCGTCCGGGTTGGTGAACTCGATGGTGCGGCGGATGGCGTCGCTACAGTTGACCTGGCCGTTGATGATGTTCTCCCACGTGGGCGAGAGCGAATCCTCGAAGTCGGCCATGAAGATCTTGGCCCCGGAGTTGAGGGCGTTGATCATCATCTTGCGGTCGGTGGGTCCGGTGATCTCCACCCGGCGGTCGTTGAGATCTGCCGGCGTGGGCGCAACCTGCCATTCCGCGGCGCGGATGTCGGCTGTCTCGCGCAGGAATCCGGGCAGTTCGCCCTCATCAATGGCTCGCTGGCGTTCAGCGCGCTTCTGCAACAATTCCTGGCGCCTGGGATTAAAGGTGCGGTGCAGATCGGCGACGAAGGCTAGCGCCTCGCTGGTCAGCACCTGGTCGACCGCATCTGTGATTGGACCCAGAATTTCCACGCCGTCGGGCATCGAATTAGCCATCTTTTGTTTCTCCTCTGATTCAAATTTGGGTAGGCGGTTGTCAGTAGCGACTTACAGGCTACATCATCATAATTGTGATTCGGTTGCATGGCAATTCAGAGGGGGTTACGAAAATCATCAACGATCAATTATCAATGATCATTGATAATCCACCCGCGCCAAGTAGGTCTCTTTAGACGCGTCCAGGGCTTGCTGCAGGGTGACGATCCCTTGACCTCGAAGTAGTTTCAACAGCCCCAGGAAAACCTCGGCTGTGACCAAGGCGTCGCCCAGCGCGGTGTGCCGCCCGCGGACGTCCACGCCCAGCCGTTGGGCGATGGCCTCCAGGCTGTGGTCGCTTTCGCGGGGGTGGACCACGGCCGAGAGCAGGAGGGTGTCCAGCACCGGATTGACGAAGCGAACGCCGGTCGTGGCCTCCTGCTGCTGAAGTAGGCGCATGTCGAAAGCTGCATTATGGGCGATCAACACTGTGTTTTCCACGAAACGGGCGAATCGAGGCAGCGCCTGGTCGATGGTTGGCTGCCCTTGCACCATTTCGTTGGTGACGCCACAGACCTCGGTAGCCACCCGGGGGATAGGGCGGTGGGGGTCGATCAGTTGGTCGAAGATCTCCTGGCGCAGGATGCGACCGTTGACGATGCGCACCGCGCCGATGCTGATGATTTCATCACTGGCCGGGTTCAGCCCCGTGGTCTCGGTGTCGAACGCTGTGTACATCAGCGTCTTCAGCGGGCGAGCGGTCAACGCCTGGTCCAGTCCAGCCTGGTGGAAAAGGTCGAAATCATAGTACTCAGGGCGGCTGGAGCGGAGTGAAAGCTCGATTGGGGTTGTCGCCGGTTTTTCCTGTGCTGGTCGCTGCGGCCGCGTCTGGACGTCCAACATAGGCAAGAGCAGACGGAAATAGGCCTCCCCGGCCGTCTGATCCACCTGAAACCAGACCTCGCCGCCATGTTCCAGCGCGACTTCCTTCAGCGTTAGCGTCGCGTCTTCATCCGCCACCACATACGCTTCCCGGCTCCAGTCTCGCCAGACGGATGGATCCCGGCTCCCTGCTTGCCAGACCAGATCCAGGGCCGCCAGGGGAGCTTGCTCGCGAATCGACGGCAGGACGTTCAGGCGCAGACGGGCCGAACGAATGTCAAAACGATCGCGCAGTTGGCGCAGGACGTGGGTCAGGCTATGCACCAGCGTATAGGAGTCGATCCTCAGCCACAGGCGTTCGTCCACCTGGTCCGAGACCACGTCCAGACCCAGTTCCCGGGTGAAGCGGTTCTGGATGGCCCAGAGAATATCGCCGCCATGGGTGGCTTCCAGCCGCCATTGGGCTTTGAGATCCCGCGCGTAGGCGCCCATGGCCGCATCCAACTCTTCGCCCAGCGTTTGAGCTTCCTCCTGGATAACCCGGTGGAAACGGGCGCGTTGGATGGGGTCTATGTCCGGATAGGTTTCGATGGTTTCAATCGCGGCGCGGACGTTGGCCAGGCGGGCGCGCACCTGTTCGGTGAAGTGCTGGAGGATGAAATCGCGCCGGCTGCTGACGTCAATGGACTGGGTCAGGTCCTGGATCGTCATGACGAAACCGGGCGCGTCTCCTTCGCCGACGCGGAACTCGGCCATTCGCGTCCGTAACAAGCGTCCATTGGCCGCCGTGGTCACAAACGTCACCACTCGATCGTCGCCGGGTTCGTTGCGGGCGATGCGGTAATGAAGCCGGTCCAACGCGTAGGTGAGGGCGTGGCGGTCCAGGAGTCCGAAGACGGAACGCCCCAGCCCTACATAGCCCCCCACGCCGGTCTCGCCTTGAGGCTGGTCCAACAGGCCATGCGCGCTGCGATTGTAGAGCAGGATTTGTCCATCCTGGTTGCAAGCCAGGACGCCGCTGCTTAGTTCGGAAAGGAGCGCGGCCAGGAGGTTGCGTTCCGTCTCCAGATCGGCCTGAGCCTGCTGGATCTGGACGTCACGCTCTTCCACCAACGTCTGGAAGCGGTCGGCGAAGTCGTTGATCGTCTCGCCCAAGTCACACACCGCGGGCGCACCCTGAGGATGAACCCGATAAGTGGGGTTGGCGTCGAGAATAAGCCGGGCCTGGCTGTTTAAGTCACGAATCTGAAAGAAATAGGCCTGAATAAAGCGGTTCAGCCACAACCCGA
>JAJRVT010000100.1 GCA_024277175.1 Chloroflexota bacterium
CCCGCCCTGCTCGCCACACGCGAGCGGGGATATAAGATCGTCTTAGCCAACAAGAAGCCCTTGACCCATACACAGGAGGTGTACAACCGGCTTACCCAAGCCGGAGTCACCGACGGAGAGCGAGCGGCCCACTTCCAACAGAGCGTGCGTTGGGAAGCCACAGTGGGGGCTGGGTTGCCGGTCATCGCCACCCAGAATCGGCTGGTGGCCAGCGGAGACGAGATCACGCGCATGGCCGGCGCGTTCAGCGGCACCCTGGGCTATGTCATGACCGGGCTGCAAACCGGCCGTCGCCTGAGCGAGATCGTCCGCGAGGCCCACCAACTGGGCTATACCGAACCCGACCCACGCGACGATCTGGGCGGTATGGACGTGGCCCGCAAGGCGCTGATCCTGGCCCGGGGCCTGGGCTGGGAACTGGAGTTGGCCGATGTGGACGTCACCGGCCTTTACCCGCCGAACCTGGACGACCTGAGCGTGGACGAATTCCTGGACGCGCTGCCTGAACTGGACAAGGCCATGGAGGCCACGATTCGGGACGCCGCGGCCCAGGACGGCGTGCTGCGCTACGCGGCCACGGTGGAGAACGGCCGCTGCTTCGTCGGACCGACGGTGGTCAGCGCGGACAGCCCGCTGGGCCGGCTGACGGGGACCGATAACCTGGCCGAGTTCCACAGCCGCTGGTACAGCCCCAACCCACTGGTGCTCCAGGGGCGGGGCGCGGGCGTGGACGCGACTGCGGCCGGCGTCCTGAGTGACGTTATCGAGTTGGCGTTTACGAGTGAATGAGGACTCTACTGCAAGCATCACAAAGACGCTGGTAGAGTGAATGACCTGACAAGGAGAACATAGTCACCATGGGTGATTCAAAAATAAAAGTTGGCGTGCTGGGCGCGACGGGCGCGGTGGGCCAACGGTTCGTACAGATGCTCCAGGGGCATCCCTGGTTCGAGTTGACGGCGCTGGCCGCGTCGGGCCGAAGCGTGGGTAAGCCCTACGCCGAGGCCTGCACCTGGGTGTTGCGGGGCGATATGCCCGATCATCTGCACGGTGTGACGGTGCAGGCCTGTGAGCCGGGGCTGGACTGCGAGCTGGTCTTCAGCGCACTGCCGGCCAGTTCGGCTACTGAAATCGAGAAAAGTTTCGCTGCGGCCGGCTACGGCGTGTGCAGCAACGCCCGCTCCCATCGCTACGATGCTGATGTGCCGCTGCTGATCCCGGAGGTCAACCCGGAACACATCAAGTTGCTGGACGCCCAGAAACGCAAGCGGGGCTGGGGCGGATTCATCACCACCAATCCCAATTGCAGCACGACCCACCTGGTCAGCGCACTGCATCCGCTGCACGAGCGTTTCGGCGTCAAACAGGTCTCTGTCGTCACCATGCAGGCCGTCAGCGGGGCAGGCTATCCCGGCGTCAGTAGCATGGACATGATCGACAATATCGTACCCTTCATCGGCGGTGAAGAGGAGAAGTTGGAGCAGAAGGAGCCCCAGAAGCTACTGGGGCGATTCGCCGGCGATCATATCGAATACGCGGACATCTCCGTCAGCGCCCAGTGCATGCGGGTACCCGTCCGCAACGGCCACCTGGAGGCGGTGAGCGTGGCCTTCGAGCGCACGCCTAGCGAGGATGAATTCCTGGATGCGTGGCGTAATTACCGGCCGCTGGCGCAACAACTGGGTCTGCCCAGCGCGCCCCAGCCGGCTATCATCCACCGGGAGGAGAACAACCGTCCCCAGCCGCGTATGGACCGCATGGCTGGCAGCGTACGCGGCATGGCCACTGTGGTGGGCCGCCTGCGCCCGGATCCGCTCTTCGACTGGAAGTTCGTGGTTTTGGGGCACAACACCATCCGCGGCGCAGCCGGTGGCAGCCTGCTCAACGCCGAATTGCTGGTCGCCCTGGGCTATGTGGGCGAACGCAAGGTCGCAGGGGCGCTGCAGACGGTCTGAGAGCGACCGGGAAGCGGCCCGGTTCGCCCTATTGATAAGGGGTCACGGTCGCTTCCCGGCGATTGAAGTCGCTACGCCGGGTGAGTACACGCAATTGAGCGGGTCTCTGTATATGCTTTTCGTGTGACACGCGTTTATAATAATGACAGAACGGCGTCTTCTCAAGAAGGCGGGGGATAAATCGAATTTTTGCGCATATATGCGACCCTTGAAATGGCGACACAAAAATTCGGTTTCTTTCACCCCGAAATATTGAAGAGAAACGCAGAACGTTCACACCGAACAAGCCGTTTGTGGAGCGCCGCTGATTGCGCAGGCGAATGCGTGCAGATCGCAATGGGGCGACAACTGACTACACTCCCGGAATGGCCCGGGACGCCGGATTTGTGAGTTCAACAGGGGGATGATGTGAACACGCTCTCTACCACCAAAAAAGTCGCAGCGGGTGAAAAATCGGAAATGCAATCGTTTGGGCGCGCACGCCTGGCGGACTATTGTGGCGACATGGTGATCTACCGCAACCTGAAACCGCTGGATTCGCGGATGCCCAATGTGAAGGTCGCCCTCCGGGGAGCGGGTCTCCCCTCCACGGCCCGACCGCGCAAGCAGGATCCGGACTACGCCAAAGTCGCCCTCTGGTACGCGAACGCGGCGCGCGAGGTGGCGGGCTACACCCAGCCTCTGGAAGAGTTGCTTTTTATCGGCGACACCCTCTTCAATGACGGCAACGCTTTCCTGGCTATGCAGGCCGAGAGCGGCTGGCGCGGCTCATGCTTCATCGGCGCGGACCGGCTCCAGGAAGAGCCGGTGGTCTCCATTGACAAGGAAAACGGCATTTACAATGCCAATCGTTGGGTGGCGATTGGGGAGTGGGTGCGTTGGCTGCGCGAGGATCAGGGCTTCCACCTGGATGAACGCACGCTGCTGGTGATCGACATCGACAAGACTGCGCTGGGAGCCAAGGGGCGTAACGATCAGGTCATCGATCAGGCGCGTATTGAGGGGGCGGCGCGCACCTTGAGCGCGTTGCTGGGACGCAACTTCGACGCCAGCCATTTCGTCGACGCCTACCGGGAGTTGAACCAATCCCGCTACCATTGTCTGACCGAGGACAACCAGGATTATCTGGCTTATATCTGCCTGGTCCTGAGCACCAATTTGGTCTCTTTGGACGAGATCAAGCAGGAGGTGGCCGAGGGCAGCCTGGACAATTTTGATCAGTTCACCCGCCATGTGGAGACGCGCATGATGATCAACAACGTGGGCGGCGAGATGCTGCGACAGGCCCATGACGCCGTGGTCACCAGCGTCCGCAATGGCGATCCGACGCCCTTCAAACGCTTTCGACGCCAGGAATTCATCACCACCCTGGAACGCATGGGCAACGTCGCTGACGACGCCGATGTCGAGGAACTGCTGGCCACCGAAATCACGTTAACGGAAGAGGTGTGGGAAGTGGCTGAATGGCTCAAAGCCCGAGGGGCCGTGTTGCTCTGCCTCAGCGACAAACCCGATGAGGCGTCCACGCCCAATGAATTCGTCTCGCCGGATCTGCCCCCGGTCCACCACGCCGAGACCCATCGCGTCGGATTCACAGTAAAGCCGATTCTGGACGCGCTGGATTGACGCCCGCAAGGGAGCTTACTGATTCGCGACGATCTTTATCGTATAGTGACTATTCAGCGGTCACAGGAGAGCGCGGGTTTTTACAGATTTTTCCAAAAATTCGGTTTGTTTCACTTACCCCGAGATCTATCAAAACCTGACTGAATCGTCGCCAATTTTGCACGAAAATGGAATCATAAATTACAGATGGCAGATAATCGCAACCAACCGCCCCAAAATAATCGTAACGACGGCTCGGGACCGGGCGGCCCCAACCCCAATATGTTGTCGCGCAGCTGGTTTTGGATCCTGCTGATCGTCATCGCGCTTTTTGGCTCGCGTTTCCTCTTCCAGCGCCCGGCGGACACATCCGAGATGGTCGGCCTCAACGAGGTCGCACAACGCGTCACCGCCGGCGATGTAAGCGATATCAAAGTCCAGGGCGAACTGGTCACCGTCACATTGAAAAATGGTGATGAGCCCCTGCGCACGCGCAAGGAAGATTCCGAAAGTCTCCTCAAGACCCTCAAATCCCTGGGCGTGCCCGAAGACAAGTTGGAGACGCTGCCCATTGAAGTCAGCAGCGCACCCAACAGCAGCGCCATTTTCGACTGGCTGATCATGCTCCTGCCTATGGCGCTGATCTTTATTTTCTTCATCTTCATCATGCGCCAGGCGGGCGGCGGCGGACCCAACCGGGCCATGCAGTTTGGTCGCAGCCGGGCCCGCAAGATGGAAGCCGCCGACAGGCCGACCGTAACCTTTGAGGATGTGGCCGGTTCGGAAGAGGCCAAGCAGGAACTGGCGGAAGTGGTCGAGTTCCTGCGCGAGCCGGAGAAGTTCGCCGCGCTGGGAGCGCGCATTCCCAAGGGCGTGTTGATGGTGGGCGCGCCGGGCACCGGCAAGACCCTGCTGGCCAAGGCTGTGGCTGGTGAGGCCGGCGTGCCCTTCTTCAGCAGTTCCGGCTCTGAATTCGTGGAAATGTTCGTGGGCGTGGGCGCCAGCCGGGTGCGCGATATGTTCGACCAAGCCAAGAAGAACGCACCCTGCATCATCTTCATCGACGAGATCGACGCAGTCGGCCGTCACCGCGGCGCGGGCATGGGCGGCGGCAACGATGAACGCGAGCAAACCCTAAACCAGATTTTGGTGGAAATGGACGGCTTCGCCAGCGAAACCAATATCGTCATCATCGCCGCCACCAACCGCCCCGATATTCTGGACCCCGCATTGCTGCGTCCGGGTCGTTTCGACCGCAAGGTGGTGGTGGACCGGCCGGATCGCAAGGGCCGCGAGGCGATCCTGCGCGTCCACGCCCGGGGTAAACCCATGTCACCGGATGTGGACCTGGACGAAATCGCGGGCCAGACGCCGGGCATGGTGGGTGCGGACCTGGAGAACTTGATCAACGAGGCTGCTATCCTGGCTGCGCGACGCAACAAGCGCTCCATTTCCATGGACGAGATGCGCGAGTCTATCGAGCGGGTCATGGCTGGCCCGGCCCGCCACAGCCGCGTGCTGGACGAACGGGACCGGCGCACCATCGCCTATCACGAAGCCGGCCACGCCATCGTCATGGAGACCCTGCGCCACACCGACATGGTCAACAAGATCACCATCGTCAGTCGCGGCCAAGCCCTTGGCTACGTCATGCCCTTGCCAGAGGAGGATCGCACCCTCAAGAGCAAGGCCGAATACGAGGATGAACTGGCTGGGCTGCTGGGTGGGCGCGTGGCCGAGGAGATCATTTTCGATGAGCCTTCCACGGGCGCGGCCAACGACCTGGAGCGGGTCACCAAACTGGCCAAGCTCATGGTGACCAGTTTTGGCATGAGCGACGTCATCGGTCCCATGCAACTCCAGCAGGGCGAGAGCAACCCCTTCATGGGGATGGACCTGGGCGAACAGCGCCCCTACAGCGAGGATGTGGCCCGTAAGGTGGACCGGGAAGTGCGGCGCATCGTCGAGGACGCCTACGGGCGGGCGCGCGAAGTCCTGATCACCCATCGGGACAAGCTACACCTGGTGGCCCAGACCCTCCTGGAGCAGGAAGTCCTGGACCGGGAAGAGTTCCTGACCCTCATCGGCCACACGCCAGCGGAGCCAGAGCCGACTTTCGGATAGATTGGATAGAACGCGGATTTGGCGGATTTATACGGATTTTTAAAGAAAATCCGGTGTTATCCGTCCAATCCGCCAAATCCGCGTTCTATTATCTTATCGTGCCAGCGCCACCGCGATCTCCGCCGCCACGCGGGCATTGTTCTTGAGCAGGGCCAGATTGGCCTGCAAACTACGTTCGCCGCTCAACTCAGCGATGCGCGCCAGCAGGAAGGGCGTGACCTGGGCCGAACGCAACCCCCGCTCATTCGCCTCCGCCACCGCCTGCTCGATGACCGGCTCGATTTCCTCGGCCGGCATCTCATCCTCCGCCGGAACCGGGACCGTCACCAACAACCCGCCAGCCAGCCCCAGATCTTGCTTGGCCCGCCAAATGGTCGCCACTTCCTCGGCTGTGTCACAACGCACATCCACGGGCAGTCCGCTGCTGCGGCTGTAGAAGGCCGGGAACTCATCGGTTCCATAGCCGACCACAGTCACGCCAAAGGTTTCCAGGTATTCCAGGGTGGCCGGCAGGTTGAGGATGGCCTTGGCGCCGGCGCAGACCACGATCACCGGCGTCCGGGCCAGTTCCTGCAGATCGGCGCTGACGTCCGTGCCGTCACCCCGATGGACGCCGCCGATGCCGCCGGTGGCGAATACCTGAATGCCGAAGCGGTGGGCGATCCACATGGTGGTGGTCACGGTGGTTCCGCCGTCCAGCTTGCGGGCGACGACGATGGGCAGGTCCCGGCGGCTGACTTTGCGCACCTCATGGCTGGTGGCCAGACGCTCCAACTGTTCATCGTTCAGCCCGGCTAACAACTCGCCGGCGATGACGCCCACAGTGCGCGGCTCAGCGCCGCGGGAACGCACGATCTCTTCCATTTCACGGGCCAACGCTACATTCTGAGGATAGGGAAGGCCATGGGAAATAACGGTCGACTCCAACGCGACCAGAGCGGATTTAGCGGTAACGCTCATCGATTGACTCCTGTCTTTCTGGTTATCCGATGGTTATTGTGCAGCTCAACTGTTCGATAGCGAAGTCCAACAGCGCCGCGGCCTGATCCGCGGGGACGCCGCCGCCCTGGGCGTATTCGGGCCGGCCGCCGCCCCCTCCGCCGAAGGCCTGCAGCGTGGTCCGCAGAAGATCGCCCATGGCCGCGTCCACATCCGGGCTGCGCGCGAAGATGACGGTCAGCTTGCCGCCGCCGGCCGGGCAGGCCAGGAGGGTCACGGTCGTGGGTTTGGCCTGGAGCAGGTTGGCCAGCAGCTTGAGCCCCGCGGAATCCTGGTCTGGCAGCAAGCGGGCGACGACGCGGCGATCGCCGAGGTCGGGCGCTTCGGTCCACAGGCGGTCGGCTTCGTAGGTCAGCAGTTGAGTCGAGAGTTCCTGCACCCGGCGATCGGCCGCCTTGAGTTGCTCCAGGTTGCGGGCCGCCAATGCCGGAGCCTGGGCCGGATCCGTGCTGAAGAGCGCGGCGATCTCGTTCACCAGGCGCGCCTTCTCGCGCGCGTCCGCCAGCGCGCGCCAGCCGCAGAGGAAGGTCACCCGCACGTGGCCGCGACTGCGCTCCCGGCGCACCAGGCGCACAGGGCCGATCTCGCCGGTGCGGGCCACATGGGTCCCGCCGCAGGCCGAGAAGTCATAGCCCTCGATCTCTACGATGCGAACCTGACCGCTGACCTTGGGCGGCCTGCGCAGGGGAACGCGAGCTCATTCCTCCTGGCTCACGAAATAGGCGCGGACGGGCCGGTTGGCGTAGACCTGGCGGTTGACCTCGTCTTCGACCGCCAGTAGCGCCTCTTCGTCCAGTTCTTCCAGGTCCAGATCGATGGTCGAACTCTGCGCGCCGAAGTGGACGGAAAGGGTCTCAGCGTTCAGGAGACGGTGGAAGATCTGGGAAAGCAGATGTTGCCCGGAATGCTGCTGCATGTGATCATAGCGCCGCTCCCAGTCGATCTCGCCCTGGATGGGCTGTCCCACGGCTGCGGCGGGCAGGGGCGCGTCCAGCGCGTGGCGGACCGTTCCTGCGTCATCCACGAAGACGTCCACCACCCGGCGATCGCCCAGGACGCCCGTGTCATGGGTCTGGCCGCCGGAGGTGGGGTAGAAGCAGGTCTGATCCAGCGCCACGGTGGAGCGTCCATCTACGACGGACAGATCCGTGATGTGCGCTGTGAAGGTGGTGCGGTAAGCGTCGGTGTAGTAGAGGCGTTCGCTTGTGTTTGTCATGATCTCCGGTTCCTGGTCTGTGGGGGCGGCCGCCTGATCATAGCGGATATGGGGAAGGATGGCCAAATTGTCCGCGGCGGGCGGGATGTTTGATGGCGCGGACGGGCATGCTACAATGGCGGGATAAGAGGGGCGCTCATAGTCAACCGGAGAAAAAATTATGCAACTCTATTTTATTCGCCACGGCCAAAGCTACGTCAATTTGAAGGATTGGGAGAATGGCAATGTGGACGAGGGGCTGACCGATCTGGGTCGGCGGCAGGCGGAGGCGTTGGCCGCCTGGCTCCCCGGCGAGTTGCCCTATGTGGACGCGCTCTACGCCAGCACCATGCGCCGGGCCTCGGAAACCGCCCAGATCCTGGCCAATGTCTGCGGCTGTCACATCCACTACGACGACCGGCTGCGAGAGATCGGCAACAACCGCTTGGATCATCAGCCGTGGCCCAACGACGCCCTGCCCCGGGAATACGCCGAATACTGGGCCAGCGAGCGCCCCTTCTCATCGACCACGCCGACCTTAGAAGGCGGAGAATCGTTCATGCACTTTCGCACCCGGGTCGGCATCTTCGTGGAGGAGTTGGTGCAACACCACCGGGAGCGAATCCAGTCGCGATCCGAACTGGATGAACTCGATTTCATCGACCGAAGCCGGGGCGAGATCATCATCATCGTCTGTCACGGCGGCGTGATCGAGAGTGCGTTCGACCATATCTTCAACATTGGACCCTGGCGACGCTGCGAAATCTGGGCCCACAACACAGGCGTCAGCCACTTCGAATACGTCGCGCACCCGAGACGGGAGACATGGAGGCTACACTATCACAACCGCATCGATCATCTCAGACCACCGGCTTTTGATGTCTGAAAAGGATGGGGAGCGAGATGCCCACAGCCAGGGCCATCAAGATGAAGCCGGTGTGGATGATATCCACGCTGGCCCTGGCCAGAAGTTCGGCGGCTACGTCCGGCGGCGCGGTTAAGACCCTCAGCAGCTTTTCCATGGCGCCAAAGGCCAGGCTGCCGGGGACCATGGGGATCACGCCGGGCACGGTGAAGACGACGCGGGGGATGCGCATACGCCGCTGGAGGAGTTCGCCCAGCAGCCCGATCAGCACGGCGCCGGCCAGGACCGCGATCTCCACGCTCGCGCCCAGCATCACCAACGCGGTGTGGGTGGCGTGGCCCAGCGCGCCGGCCAGGAGGATGGCGGGCAAGGCGCGGCGGGGCGCGTTGAAAAGGACGGCGAAGCCCAGCGCCGCCACCGCCGCCCAGAATGCATCCAGCAATATAGTGATTATGGGCCCGAGTTCGGTTATCATGGCGTCAACATCTGCGCAAACTGGATCGCGAGCACCAGCCCCAGCGCGATCGTAAGCGAGATGAGCAAGCCCGACACGCCCCGGCGGAGGCCGTTGCCAGTGTAGCCGCGAATGAAATCCTGGGCCGAGTTGATCAGAGGGACGCCGGGCACCAGGAGCAACGCGGTCGCAGCGATGGCGATATTGACGTTGGCGGCGTCGGTCACCAACTGCGCGCTGCTGGCCAGGAGGCCGCCGATGAAGGCCACGGTCGCGACCATGAGATAGCGATTGTAGTGTCGTTTCTCGATCTCCTGGCGCGCGAACATGGCCGCAGAGGCCGCGACCAGCGTGACGCCGAAGACCGGCCAGTCGCCGCCCAAAAGCCGGCTGAAGGCCGCGCAGGCCAGCCCGACCAGGAAGACCACCAGCCAGCGGTTATACTCCTTGGGCGCGGCGTCGATCGCGTGCAATCTGGCCTGCACCTCTCCGCGGTCGGCCCGGCCTTCCGCCACCGCGTGGCCCAGCTCGGAGAGCGCGGTGATCCGACCCATGTTGGCGCCCAGACGCACCACCCGCCGGGCCTTGGTGCGAAAATCCTCACCGTCGGTGGCGGTGACGACGATGCTGTCCGGGGTGATGATCACGTCCATCCAGTCGCAGCCAAGGCCGGTCCCGATGCGGTGGGTGGTCTCCTCGGTGCGCAGGCTGGAAGCGCCGTTTTGCAGCAGCATCTGCCCCGCCCACAGCGACAGCCCGATGATCTCACGCAGTTCAACGTACGCCAGTCGCCCCGCCGGCTGGCCCGTCTCACCCTCCCGCCGTGATCGCTGAGAATTCTCAGACTGCGGAAACGAATCCCCGCCCTCAAACTCATTCACACCCATATGCGCCCAATCCTCTCCTCACGTCTCGCGTCTTCACGTTTCACGTCCTCACGTTTCACACCTTTACGTTTCACGCCTTCAACGGATACCGCCCCCACTTCTCCGCCGCATCATAGAGCGCGAACAGATTGGCCGGCGGGACGTCCCACTGAATATGGTTGGCCGGGGCCAGGATGTAGCCGCCTCCCGGCCCAAGCTCGCGCAGCCGCCGCCTGACTTCGGCCACCACGCGCGCTTCATCGCCCTGCAATGCCTCGCGCACGTCCACGCCGCCCATGAAGACCAGACGATCGCCATAGAGGGCCTTCATCTCGCCCAGATCCCAGGCGGGCAGGGGCTCGCAAGAATGGAAGATATCAGCGCCGATCTCGATCAGGCGGGGCAGAAACGCGGCCATAACTCCGTCGGAGTGGTAGGTCACCTTGATGTGGGGGTGCTGCTCCTTGATGCGTGCGATCAGCTGCCGGTAAGGATCCTTGAAGAAACGGTCGAACATTTTGGGCGAGATGATGGGGCCGGCGTTGCCGGCGAAGTCATCCCCCGGCAGTTCGAGGATATCCAGGTCCGCCCCGGCCGCGTCCAGAAAACGGTCGGTCAGGCCAGCGTAGAAGTCGTAGAGCCGGGCGACCAGCGCATCGACGATCTCCGGCTGACGCACCAGGTCCAGGAAAAGCTGCTCGTGTTTGCGCAGGGATTGAGCCATCTCGAAGAAGCCATAGGAGGCCACGGCCCGCCCCACGATGGCGTACTCCTGATCCATGGCCTTGATTGTCTTCAGCCGCGCCCGGATCGCTTCCGCCTGGATCACCTGATCCGGATCCGGCAGGGGGTGGGCGAGGACTTCCTCCAGCGTCGCTCCCTCCAGGGGATGATGGCTGGCTGTGCGATAGAGGCCGCTCGCGTCCCAACGGATGCCGAAGGCGTCGGTCCCGCTGGCGTCGAGCCGGCTGCACGCGGTCACCGCACCCGAATCCACGTGGCGAACGTCCACATGCAGCCGCGCCAGCAGCCGGTCGTCGTAGTAGTTGACGGAGTGGAGCAGGTCCGGGCGGAAGGGGGGAACAGGGTCCCAGCCCAGCGCGTCCAGCACAGCGTAATAGAGTTTGTCGGTCACGCCGTACCAACTGCCCCACAGGGCCAGGGGAACCCGGTCCGGCTCCTGATGGGCGATGGCGGTTAGCACGCGTTCACGCGGGGTTAGAGTCATGGGTTTTGCGTCCTTTTTGTGGGAAGAAATTGGAGATTAGGGAGATTGGAGATTCCCCGCATCCCAATCTCCCTAATCTCCTCAATCTCCAATCTCCCAATTTCCAATCTTCAATCCTCAATCCTCAATCCTCAATTTCCCCTCCACCTCCGCCAACACCGGCGCGCCGAGCGTTCCGTCTTCTCCGGCGATGACCAGGGCCGCGGTCGCTGCGCCGAAGTGGAGGGCGCGCGCCGGCGACCATCCCTGTTGCACGCCATAGAGAAAGCCGGCGTTGAATGAATCGCCCGCGCCCACCGAAACGACGGCGCGCACTGGGAAGGCGGGCGCGTCGATGCGCATGTCTGGACTTCGTAGCGCAGCGCCGCGACGTCCGCCCTTGATGAGCACATGGCGAGCGCCAGCGTCGATCAGGCGCGCGCTGGTCGCTTCCCAGTCGTCGCCGATCCCCAGCGCGGCCAGTTCATGCTCGTTGGCGATGAGGTAGTCGATCTGGCCGAGCATGGGCGTCAGCTCATCCAAGGTCACCGGTGCGTCCAGGGCCGGCCCGATGTCCAGCGCAGTGATCGCACCGGCGCTGTGGGCCACGGCCAGGGCCTGCGCGGCCCCACCCTCAGTCCGCAGACGGGCCATGAGAGGGAGTCCGGTGACCAGCAGGACGTCGGCGCCGGTCAGCAGCCGCTCCGGGATCGCGTTGGCGGCGATGGCTGCGGTCGCGCCCAGGTGATGGTAGACCTGCTGACTGGCGGCGTCGGCCATGATGATGACGGAGGTGGAGGTGGCGTAAGTCGGGCTGCGGATCAGGCCGTCGAGCACCACGCCGCGAGCGCTCAGCCAATCCACCAGCATGTCGCCCAGGAGATCGTGGCCCACCGCGCTGCACAGAGCCGTTGGCGCGCCCAGCCCGGCCAGCACGCAGGCGCTGTTGCCGCCGTTGCCGCCCATGGATAAGCGCAGGGGATCGGAGGTGAACACCAGGTTGTCGGCCCGGAACCCGTCCGCAGCCTGATCGGGCGCGGCGTCCGGGCTAAGCACAAAGAGGTCAACCGTGGTCGTGCCGATGACAACGAACATCCGCAGGAATCTCCCTCCTCCACCCGCCTACAGGTTTGATGCGACGCCGTTCATTATAATACGTCCGGCGAGGGGAGCAAACCGGGGAGTGAAGAGGGCCATTGAATTTTTTGACGCAGAGCCGCAAAGGCGCAGAGGAGCGCAGAGAGATTCCAGTTTTTCTCTGCGCCCCTTTGCATCTTTGCGACTTTGCGTCAAGCACTTCCGTTTTGCATCCCCGCACCTTTGGGGTAAGCTTATTCCAGTGATCACGCCCCACACCATGAACCGGAGCTATCATGCAATTTCACCCCTTCGAGTTGGAACGCTTTCTTTCCGAATATGAGCAGACGGTCGAATACAATTTCACCGAGAGCGGCGTGCACCCGGTGACCCTGGGTGAGCTGCTGGCCATGGCCGGAGATGATGCCGGCGCGCTCCTGGAGACGCCGCTGAACTATCCCCACGTCAACGGGACGCCCCTCCTGCGCCAGCGGATCGCGGCCCGCTACCCGGGCGCGGGCGAAGAGAACATACTGGTCACCGTGGGCGCGTCCGAGGCCAACCTGCTGGCCGCGACCACCTTGCTCCAGCCGGGCGATGAGATCGTCACCACCCGGCCCACCTATCTGCAATTCGGCGGCATCGCGCGCAACATGGGCGTCACCGTGCGCACGGTTGATCTGCTGGAGGAAGAGGGATGGGCCTTGGACCTGGAGGGGCTGGAGCGACTGGTCACGGAGCGAACCAAGGTGCTGGCGGTGGTCAACCCCAACAACCCCACCGGCCACATCTTCACCCCCGCGGAGATGGACGCGGTGGTGGACGCGGCCCGTCGCGCCGACGCCTGGCTGCTGGCGGATGAGGTCTACGCCGGCGCGGAACGGGAACAGGCCGAGGAGACGCCCACCTTCTACGGGCGCTATGAGAAGCTCATCGCCCTCAACAGCCTGAGCAAAGCCTATGGCCTGCCGGGGCTGCGCATCGGCTGGATGGTGGGGCCGGCCGAGACCATCCAGGCCCTCTGGCGTCGCCACGAATACGCGGCTGTGAGCGCGTCCATGCTGGGCAACCGGCTGGCCGAAATCGCGCTCTCGCCCCCGGTGCGTCCTCAACTGATCGCCCGCACCCGGGGCCTGATCCGGGACGGCTATGATGTGCTGACCGCGCACCTGGCCCGGCATTCGGACATATTCTCCGTGGTTGCGCCCCAGGCGTCCGCACTTTCTTTCGTCCGCTATCGTCTGACCATGGGATCGACTGAGTTCGCCAAAGCCCTGCGCGCCAGCCAGAGCGTGCTCATGGTTCCGGGCGACGCCTTCGGGCTGGACCGCCACCTGCGTATCCAGTCGGCCTTGCCCCTGGACTACCTGGAGGCGGGGCTGGCCCGGTTCGACGAGTTTGTCGCCAATATTGGAGGTCACCATGGCTGAAACGCCTCTTACCTTCCGCAATCACGGCCAGCAGTTGGTCGGCATGATCCATACGCCGGAGGGCGACAAGCCAGCCCCCGCCGTCCTCATGCTGCACGGATTCACGGGCACTCGCATAGAGCCTCACTTTCTCTTCGTCAAGATGGCCCGCCGTCTGGCCGCGGCCGGCTACGCGGCCATGCGCTTCGATTTTCGCGGTTCGGGGGAAAGTCAGGGGAACTTCTGGGAGATGACCGTACCCGGGGAAATCGACGACGCCCGCGCCGCCCTGGCCTGGCTCCGCCGCCACCCCGCGGTCGATCCGGACAGGGTGGCCCTGCTTGGCCTGAGCATGGGCGGCGGGGTGGCCGCGGCCGTGGCCGGAGGTGACCCGAACATAGCCGGGCTGATCCTCTGGTCTGCGGTGTCCGATTTTGCCGGCCTGGCCAAGCATATGAGGCCGCACGCAGAGGACGCTTCCGGGGTGTTGGGACCCCAGCCGGATGGCTGCTTCGATTTGGGCGGGCTGCTGCTGGGACCGGCCTTTCGGGACACCCTGATCCAGGTCCAGCCCCTGGACAGCGTGCGGCGCTACGCAGGCCCGGCCCTGATCGTCCATGGAACCAATGACGAGGCCGTGCCGCCTGATCACGCTGAGCGCTACCTGCAGGCCATGGGCGAGGAGCGGGCTCTCCTCCACTGGATCCAGGGCGCGGATCACGTCTACAGCGCCCATGTGTGGGAAGAGGAAGCGTTTGAGGTGACGCTGGACTGGTTGCAAGATCACCTTCCGCCCGGTCGATGACCTCGACCTTCCTGGAAGCTTGGAGCTTCCAGGAAGGTGAACACTCATTCCATAAACCCCTGTTCAGCCAGATAGTCCAATATCTTGGCCGAATACGCGCGGTGCGATTGGCGCGTGTATTTCACCGCGCTGTAGAGCTGAGCCAGATTCTCCACCCCCGCCTCCTCCACCATCATGCGTAGATCAGGATAGCTCATGTAGCGCTCCCACCCTTTCTGATTGCGCTCGCGATAGACCTCCCGGATGCGCTCATCCGTGTATTCCTGATAGGTTTCCTGGTGAACCAGCCCATCCAGGGGCAGGCGGTCCCGGGGCGCAGGATCCTCGTCGGGATAGCCCAGCGAAAAGCCGACCACCGGAACCACCTGGTTGGGCAACTGCAAAATGCGCCCGATCTGATCGCAGTTGGCCAGCGTGCTGCCCATGTAACAAATGCCTAATCCTTTCGACTCCGCGGCCAGCGCCACATTCTGCGAGACCAGAGTGGCGTCAATGGCCGCGATCATGAAGCTCATAAAATTGTCGAAATGGACGGGCGCGTCGTTGATCTCCAGCCAGCGGCGCATGCGGTGGAAGTCGGCGCAGAAGGTGAGCAGCACAGGCGCATCCAGCACCATGCTCTGTTTCATGTGCGGCTCGTAAAGCTGTTCCCGCAACGCCCGATCCCGGGTCACGATGATGGAATAGGTCTGCATGTTTCCCGACGATGAAGCCCGAATCCCCGCGGCCAGGATTTCATTCAACACTTCGTCGGGCGCCGGATCCGATTTATAGGCGCGAATAGAGCGGTGTTGGTGCATGGCCTGGATGACATCCATCTTCGTTCCTTTCCGATTTTTGATAGAACGCGGATTTTACGGATTGGGCGGATCGACGCTGATAAAAAAATCAGCGTCGATCCGCCCAATCCGCTCAATCCGTGTTCTATTCGTTTTTTATCCGTTCAGCGCGAAGTCGACCAACTCGTCCAGCCGACACGTGGCCAGGCCGATAGCGTGATCGCCGCCGCCGTAGTAGACGTAGACCACGTCATCCACCACCGGGTTGGCGTTGGAGAAGACCACGTTGGGCACATCGCCCCGCAACTCCCAGAGTTCCTGGGGTGCAAAGATGGCGCGTTTGGGGCGACGAACCACGCGGGTGGGATCGTCCAGATCCACCAGGCAGACGCCGAACTTGTAGATGTGATCCTCGTTGTAGCCATGGTTGATCAGCAGCCAGCCATGCTCGGTCTCAATGGGGACGCCGTTGCTGCCCACGCTCTTGAAGTCCCAGGCGTCGGGGTCATCCGTCCGCGGGCCGTAGAGGGGAGCCATGTCCTCCTCGCGCCAGGTGAGCAGGTCGTCTGAATAGGCGATCCAGACGTTGGGCCAGCGGCGATGGAGCGCTACATAGCGTCCGTTGATCCTGCGCGGAAAGAGCACATGATCCTTGTTGTTCTCGCCACGCACGATGGGTCCCATGCGCTCCCATGTGATCAGATTCTCGCTGCGCGCGATCATAGGCCAAATGCCGCCGCCGTCATGGGTGGGTGCGCCGCTGTATTCGCGCCCATAGGCCGTGTAGCACATGTAAAAAACGCCGTCGATCTCGGTCACGCGCGGGTCTTCCACGCCTCGGGAGTCGGTCCCGTCGATCGGCGCCAGCACCGGCTCGCGCATGCGGTTCCAGTGGAGGCCGTCCTCGCTGACCGCGTAGCCGATGCGGCTGATCCAGTCCAGCCCTTGAGCGCGGTAGTGCATATGAAAGATGCCGTTGTGGTGGATGACAGCGGGATTGAAGACGTTGTAGGTCTCCCATGTCGATGTGGGGTCGGGGAGCATGAGCGGTTCAGAAGAGGCGCGTTGCAGGTGCATGGATAACTCCCTTTCCGTAGTCGTGACGATTCGGTGAACACAACTATTATTGCATTCCGGTCAGGGCTTGTCAATCCGGTCCTTTTGACGGGGTGCATTCTGGGCTGGGGGCGAAATTCGTGTACTTCGAACGTGCCGGGGAGTTCAGAACTCCCCGGCACATGCCAGCGCCCCTAAATCCGAATGCACCCCTTTTGACGCCTTTTGACGTCCATCCCACGCCATGGGGTGCGGCTGATCCGCGGAATTGCCCCATGGCGTGGGATGCACTATTAACGTGAGGGTGGAATATCAAGGGGTTTCAGTAAACGTGCGGATATAGTTGACGAGTTGCCAACGCTGCTCCTCGGTGAGGAATTTCCACGGCGGCATGGCGGAGTTGAACGGCTCCATGGCGCCGCCTTCGCTGATGCGCCAGAAGAGATAAGCGTCCGAGAGCGAGCTCATCATCGCCGCATCGGCCAGGTTGGCGGGCGGCGGATCCAAGGCCGGAGCGGCCGGGCCATCGCCCGCGCCCGCTGGACCATGACAGGAGGCGCAGTTGGCCTCGAAAAGGGCCTGGCCGGCGGCGGCGATGGCCTCATCACCTACGCCGGGGTTTTCCATATGGGCGTACTCGTCAGGGACTTCCACGTGTGGGTGCACGGGGGTCGCCTCGTCATCCTGATGTTCGCCGCTAATGCCATGATCATCCGTGGCCTCGTGGTCTCCACCAGTAGCTTCATCCGCTGCGTGATCATCTGCGCCATTCATAGCTTCATCGCCGGCGCTCTCATCTGGGGCGTGGTCGGCGGCGTCTTCCGCATGCCCATCATCCGCCTTCCCATTGGCTTCGCTGTTGGAAGATATTTCAGCGTCCGCTGTTGCCTCTTCCTGGCCGGCTGCATCGCTGGCTGCCCCTGTCTGAGGCGCTTCGGTCGGCGCCTCTTCCGCAACCTGCGCTTTTTCCATGACTCGAGTCGATTGTATAGGAATAGCCGTAGGCGTAGGTATCGGCTCCTCCTTGGATCCGCCACAGGCGGCCAGGGTCAACAAACCCAAAACAACAACCAGCCCGATCCAAAATGTACGTCTGAACGCCATCAAAAAACTCCTTTTTAGGTGTGCGGGACGCGAAGACGTGAAACGTGAAGTCAACGCGATAGGAAGATTGGCGATTGGAGAGATTGGGCGGGCGTCCCCGCCACCCCGCTCTCTTCAATTTCCAATCTCCCTGATCTCCGCCAACCAATCACGTTTCACGTCTTTACGCTTCACGCTCTTTAAACCAGCAGATCTTCTCGAATACTGGCTTCCAGATCCGCCAGTTGACTACGTTTTTCCAGCGCCTTCAGTTCAGCTTCTTTGGTGGCCAACTCATGACGCAGGGTCTCGATGCGGCTCAGATCCTCGCGCAGGGAGGCGATTCGCTCTTCCAGCGCGCGCACCCGGTCCAGGGCTTCCTGACGGGTGGAGAGATAGGCCCGGGCCGTGGCTTCGTCGCTGTCCGCAACCTGGGCCGCCCGCTCCGCCGCCTCTTCGGCCTGCTGGCGCAAACGAGCCGCGTCGGCCTCCAACTGCTGCAGCACCTGCTCCGATTCCTGCTGGGCCGCCTCCAACTGGGAGCGATGGGTGTAGAGCCGGTTCAGGCTACGCACGATATCGACGTCCCGCGGCTGAGCCGCAGGCTTGGCCACAGGTGCAACCACGGCCCCACCCTCGCCACGCATCCGTTCCAGATCGGCCCAGCTCAGCTCGCCGTTCTGGGCCATCTCCATCAACCGGTGGTAGGTGGCAGAGGGGATGTCGCCCCGAGCGTACATCACCTTCACCTCCTGCTGCACGCTGGGCTGGGGGGCGGGCTGCGGGGCGTAGCCACTCTGATTCCGTCGGGATTCATGCACGGCCTCGCTAAGCAGGCCGCCGACAATATGTGTTCCGCACATAATATGGTCTCTCCTTTGAAAATATCACGCCGCTCTCACTTTGCAATGGACAGCGGGCGGATCGGGTTGATTGGGCGGATCGAAGCGATTGTTTGAAATTCGAAAAAATCAGTCCGACCCGCTCAATCAGCAGTCTATCTATTGCGCTTCCCGTCAAGCCCCCTAGATCGCGACTTCGGCTTTCAACCGGGCCAGTTCTTCCTCCACGGCCTGGTTATGGCCAATGCGGGCCAGTTCTCGGTCGATGTCATCCACGTCCGGCTCCAGCACATCCTGGAGCACGCCCTGGGCCACCAGCTCGTCGATGGCGTCGGCCCGGGACTGCATCTCGGCAATGCGGGCTTCCGCGCGTTGGATGGTATTGCCGACATCCGCCAGATCCGCCGAGACGCCACTAAGGGATTCCTGCACCTTAAGTTGGGCCTGGGCCGAATCATGGACGGCCTTCAACTCCTCCTTGCGGGAGCGGAACTGGGCGATCTTGCGTTCAAGCTTGATCTGATTCTCCTTGAGGCTGACCTCCTGGCGCTCCAGGCTGGCGATGCTGGCGGCCAGTTCTTCCTGCCGGGCTTCGCTTTCCTGCTTGCGTTGCAGGGCCAGCCGGGCCAGGTCTTCCCGATCCGACTCGAGGGCGGCCTTGGCCTGTTCCCCATATTTGACGCTCGCCGCAGCGAGTTTTTCCTGCTGAGCTTCCAGGCGGCGCTTGGCCGCGCTGACCTCGATGAGGCCCCGTCCCAGTTCCCGGCGGGTTTCCTCTAACTTGACCAGGCTGTAGTCCAGGCTGGCCTTGGGGTCTTCCATCGCATCCACGGTCGCGTGGGCTTTGGCCTGAAAGAGGACCTTAATCTTTTCAATAAGGCTCATATTCCTTCTCCTTTCGCCACATCCGCCGCGCGATGGCGGCGGGATGACGTTTGAATCGTTCATTATCCGCTCGACAGTGAAGGAGCGTGACAACGGCGTTCATTCGCCGTTCAATCCCAGTATAACAGGGAAATATGTGGCGATATTGAAGCGATTATGAAGGATCTGTGAAAACAGGGGGGACAGGCCAAAC
>JAJRVT010000101.1 GCA_024277175.1 Chloroflexota bacterium
ATCAGCGATTCTGCGTCAAACCAAGCTAAATCCGCCAGGTACAACGCCTTGCGGTAAACTTCAAAATTCCAGAGCGAATCTTGCTTGATGGCGGCGGGAATCTGTTTGAGCCAAGTTTGATAATCTGTTTGCTGGTCCATACAGCCTCCAAGACATCAACGTACATCGCACTGATAACAACTTGCCACTTGCTACTTGCGACTTGCCACCGGTCATTTATGACGCGGGGTGTATTATGTTACGCGTTCGAAGATCAGATTGAGCCAGGCGTCCACGTGGCAGGCCCAGCCCGGCGGCACGACGGTGGTGGCGTCCTCCTGAACGATGAGCGCGGGGCCGGCCAGGCGATGGCCCGGTTGTAGCCGCGCCCGCTGATAGATGCTCGCGTCGTAGGTCTGCCCCAGAAAGCGAAGGGAGGTTCGGCCCACCTGCGCGGAGGCGGGATCGGGCGAGGGGGCGGGGGCATGGCGGGGCATGGGCGGGGTGGGACGCAGGCCGCGGGCCGTCACGCGCAGGTTCACCAGCTCCACGGGCTCGCCCTCCCGGGCGTAGCCGTAGCGGCGGCGATGGGCCTCGTAAAAACCTTGCACCGCGGCCGCGGGATCGTATGCCGCGAGGGGAACGGTCAATTCGAAGGATTGTCCCTTGTAGCGCAGGTCCAGAGCCTGTTCCAGGCGGATGGCCTCGTCCGCAAAGCCTTCGGCCCGCAGGTCCGCGCGGGCCTGGTCCAGCAAGGGCGCGAAACCCTGGGCCAGATCCTCCGCCCGCACGTCATCCATGGCCCACATGACCGTGCGGGAGTAGTCCTTGACCAGATCGGCCAGGGTGAGGCCCAGCGCGGAGAGGACGCCCGGATAGCGCGGGATGAGCACCCGCGGGATGTGCAGGGCCGCGGCCATCTCCAGCGCGTGCATGGGCCCCGCACCGCCAAAGGGCACCAGGGTGAACTCGCGCGGGTCGAAGCCCCGTTCGATGGAGATGACCCGGATAGCCTGCTCCATGCGCGCGTTGGCCACGCGAATGACGCCTTCGGCCAGGTCCAGGGGCGCCAACCCCAGTCTCTGGCCCAGACGCTGCGCCGCGTCCCAGGCCGCGTCCACATCCAGGCGCATGCGTCCGCTCAGGAAGTTGGCCGCGGACATCCGCCCCAACAGCAAATTGGCGTCGGTCACGGTGAAATCCCGTCCCCCGCGGCCGTAGCAGGCCGGACCCGGTTCGCTGCCCGCGCTCTGGGGCCCCACCCGCAGCGCGCCCCCGGCATCGGCCCAGGCAATGGAGCCGCCCCCCGCGCCCACGGTGTGGATGTCGATCATGGGCACACGCACGGGCCAGTCCTCGATGCCGCCCTCGGTGGTGCGGCGGATGGCGCCATCGGCCAGGGAGACATCGGTGGAGGTGCCGCCCATATCGAGGGTGATGATGTGGTCGTAGCCCGCGAGCCGGGCCACGTGGAAGGCGCCGGTCACGCCTGCGGCCGGGCCGGAAAGCACCGTGCGCACCGCCTCGTTTCGGGCCGTGCCCGCGCTGATGATCCCACCCGAGGATTGCATGATCCACAGGGTGCGGTTGCCGCGGGCGTGCAGGCCCTGTTCCAGATTGGCCAGGTAGCGGGCCATGATGGGGGAGACGTAGGCGTTGATGACCGTGGTGCTGGCCCGCTCGAACTCCCGGTATTCGGGCAGGATGCGGGAGGAGAGGGAGACGAACAGGCCCCGTTCCCGGGCCAGCTGGCCGATGCGCTCCTCATGCTCGGGGTTGGCGAAGGCAAAGAGCAGGCACACGGCTACGGCCTCGACGCCCTTCTCATGCATCTCATCCAGGATGCTCGCGGCTCGGGTTTCGTCCAGGGGCAGGATCACCCGACCATCGGGCTCTACCCGTTCGGGGACTTCGTACGCGTCTTCGCGGGCCACAGGCGCCCAGCGAGTCGGGAAGGAGAGGCGATAGAGCGCGGGCCGGGTCTGCCGCCCGATGTAAAGGACGTCGCGAAAGCCCTGGGTGGTGATGAACCCCGTGCGCGCGCCCTTGTGTTCCAACACCGCGTTGGTGGCCACCGTCGCGCCGTGCGCGACCACGGCCTCGGGGGACGCTTCCAGCGCGATCATGCCCTCCAGAAAGGCGATGGAAGGATCCGCTTTGGTGGAAAGGAGTTTGTAGATGTGGATGCGGTTATCGGCGATGTGCACCAGATCGGTGAAAGTGCCGCCGATGTCAACGCCGAGGATAGACTCCATGTCGCATGCCGTTGTTCAGATAGAAGCTCGATGAAAGGAATGATGGATAGGCAACCAAAACAGCCATGCCCGAAGACAGGCTATCGATTCTATGCAGCTGCCTGACCGTCAGCGGCAGGCAGGATGAACCAGAACCGCGCGCCCTGGCCCGGCTCGCTCTCCACGCCGATGACGCCGCCCTGGGCCTCGATGAGATGCCGGGCGATGGTCAACCCCAAGCCCGATCCCCCTTTATCGCGAGAACGCGATGAATCCGCGCGCCAAAATCGGTCAAACACATGTCGTTGCTCTTCGGCAGTTAACCCTGGGCCTGTATCGGCCACCACAATCTTCACCCCTGGTCTACCATCGGTCAGCCTGGCCGGTTCTGAGAGAATGCGAATGGCGCCGCCTGGAGGCGTGTGTCTCAAGGCATTGGCCATAAGGTTATATAACACCTGGCGCACGCGATGTTCATCCGCCCAAAGCGACGGCGTATGTTCGGCGATCTCCGCCTGGAGGTCGATCTGTTTATCGCGAGCGGCCTCTTGAAAAACCGCTACCGCCTGTTGAATCAGGGCATGGGTGTCCACGCGTCCGAGATTCAGGCTGAGCTGGCCCGCTTCAGCCTGTGTGAGCGCGCGCAGATCATTGACCAGTCTGGCCAGCGTGAGGGTCTCATCATACACCTGGGCGATCTCCTCTCGCGTTAATGGGTACACCCCATCCAAAAGCGCCTGCAAATTGCCCTGAATTACGCTCAGCGGGGTGCGCAATTCATGGGCGATATCGGCCACCATTTGTTGCCGCAACTTCTCCGAGCGTTCCAGTTCCTGGGCCATCTCATTAAACGCGGCCATAACTTCGGATATCTCCTCGCTGCCCGAGACCGGCACGCGCTGGCTGAGATCGCCCTGGGAGAGCGCGCGAGCCGCTTTGGCGAGCCGGGCCAGCGGCGCGGAAAGATGTCGGGCCATCAGAAAGCCCACAAACAAGGCCAATATGGCCGCGACGATCCCCGCCCAAAACAAGGATTGGGCGATGAGATCGAAAAAGGCCTGCTCGGCGCGTCCTTGATTTTCACCTGAGGGAGATGTCAGCAGGAGATAGCCCACGGTCTTTTCGTTGACGACAATGGGGATAGCCCGTCGCCGTTGGGAAACAGACAGATTGCGATACTCTCCCGTTTCATCATAGACAACGTTTCCGCTTGCATCCGCCAGGGTGTATTCAGGCGGATGCCCGGCTCCTTGGCCCATCCCCTTGCCACGTTGATGACCAGGCAACCGTTGAAAGACCGCATCGACGCCCTCCCAACTTCCCTGCTCTTGATAATGGATCATCAAGGCTGGCAACAACAGCTTGTTGACCTGGTTGCTAACCACATAACGATGGAAGCCAGCTGTGAGCTGATAAT
>JAJRVT010000102.1 GCA_024277175.1 Chloroflexota bacterium
CTGCTGGTCAACACGGCTGCGGACATGATCGGGACCACCGATTTCAACGACCCCGACTGCAACTGCACCTTCAACTACGCGGCCGGCCCGGACTGGACCACCGGCTATGGCATGGTGGACGCCGAGGCCGCGACGGCCGCGGTGCGTTCCAAGTCATTCCTGGAAGACTCGGTCTCGCCCACGGACCTGGTGGAGGAGTTCACCATCCAGGTCACAGCCGGCCAGCCGGAGTTGCGCTTCACCCTGGCCTGGGACGACGAGCCGGGCGACACGAGCACGGCCGAGACCGCGGCCAAGCTGGTCAACGATCTGGACCTGCTCCTGATCGCGCCCGACAACACCCAGAACTTCCCCTGGGTGCTGGACGCCCTGCCGCTGACGGCCAATCCGGGTGACGGCGCACAGGACCCTATCACCCAGGCCAACATCAACAACAACCCGGCCCGCCGGGACGTCAACACGCGCGACAACGTGGAGCAGGTGGTGGTGAACAATCCCATGGCCGGTGCGTGGACCATCCGCGTGACCGCGTCGGCCCTGCCCAACGGCAACGCCCAGCCCTACAGCCTGGCCGGCGACTTCCGCACCCTGAACATCGTCGATCCCCAGACCGGCAACGTGGCCGAGGCCGGCGATCCGGCCAACCCCAACACTATCCTGGTGGTGGTGGAAGCGGTCCAGCCCTACGCCGCCGACACCAGCAGTTCGCTGGTGGACGCGGAGGCCAGCGACTTCGCGGTGGAGATCGACGGGACCAGCGCCAACGTGATCAGCGGCCTGCCCGTGGGCGACCAGTTCTGGCTCAACGTGCGGCCCCAGTCGGGCGTCTACAGCGCGGGGAGCAAGTACGATCTGACCGTGCGCTGGCTGGGCCACGGCGAGGACTCTGAGACCCGGGCCGTGCTCTTCACCGAGCGCGAGGTGACCGACCGGGCCATTGTCCTCGACCACTCGGGCAGCATGTCTTCCTATGACAAGATGGGCGCGGCCCAGAACGCGGCCCGCCTCTTCATCGACCAATCCCTGGTAGGCGACCGGGTGGCCGTGGTCGGCTTCAGCACCAACACATCCACGCCCTACGCCACCACGGAGGTTTCGGCCGACCCGGCCACGCCGGAGCTGAACGCGGCCAAGGCTGCGGTGGACAGCTTCTCGCCCACCAACATGACGGCCATCGGCAAGGGGCTGCTGGAGGGCCAGGCCCAGGTCACGGCTGCGCCCGCGGACTTCAGCCTGCTGGACGTGATCGTGCTGCTCAGCGACGGTATGGAGAACGTGACGCCCTACTATGACACGCCGACCGTCAAGGGCGTCATCGAGCCGACCGACACCATCGTCCACACCGTGGCCGTGGGGCCGAGCAGCGCCGGCCATCACGCGCTCCTGCAGCAGATCGCGAGCGACAACGGCGGCGAGTTCCGGGCCGTGACCGAGGACGGCGCGGCGTTGGCTGCGGCTACCGTAGCCAATACAGCCACCAGCGCCAACGCGGCCGAGGCTGCGCCTGAATCAACGACCGGCGCGGAGAGCGTGGCCGCGGTCCAGGTCACAGGCATCGACGCCTGGCCGTCCACCCTCCCCAATCGCCTGGCCGACAACTACAAGCAGTTCGCGGAGAACATCCTGGCCGAGAACCGCATCTTCCAGGCACGGGGCGTGGCCTTCGACAAGAATGGCCGCCACGACTATTCCATTCAGGTGCCGGACGGCCTGACCCGGTTGACCTTCGCGCTCAACTGGTCGGTCGCCCCCCACATGCTGCAACTGATCGTGACGGATCCGGCCGGCAAGCAGTACCAGTACGACCCCAAGACCAACCCGTTCTGCCGTACTGACGCCACCCATGAGACCTGTATCATCGAGAAACCCCAAGGCGGAACGTGGCGGATCACGGTCAAGTTCGTGGAGTCGGGGCCGGACAACGAGTACATGCTCTGGGTCAGCGCCAAGACGAGCATCAACTTCCTGCTGCGTATCGGCACGCCGCCAATGGACCAGATCGTCCAGTCACCCATCCACATCATCGGCTTCCTGAGCGAGCAGGGCAAGCCCCTGGCCGGCCAGAAGGTGGTGGTCAACGTCTTCGGACCCGCCTCCTTCGAGGGCGGCGATCAGTTGGTCCTCTATGACGACGGCAAGCACGATGACGGGGCCGCGAATGACGGCATCTACGCCAACCGCTATCTGGACGGCCGGCGGGAGGGCGCGTACGCGGTGCGCGGCATGGCCACCGGCGATACGCTGGAGGGCAAACCCTTCGAGCTCTATGCAGAGACCGGCTTCAGCCTGCGGCCTCGGGTCCTCTACGTCTACGCAAACGACGAGGAGACCGGACGGGCCTACGAGCAGTTGGTGGAGGCCAACGGCGTGGGCGTTGATGTGGTCCCGGTGGCGGATGTGCCGGACCAGGACCTCCGACGCTACAGCCTGGTCATCGTCGGGCCGGACACGGGCAATCAGGACAAGTGGGGCAGCGATGAAGCGTTCAGCCACATCGTCCAGCACGAGCGACCGGTGCTGGGCCTGGGCGAGGGCGGCTACGCCTTCTTCGGCAAGCTGAAGCTGACCCTGGGCTTCCCCAACGGCGCCCACGGCCAGGGGACCACCATCCGGGTGACCAATTTCGGCGACGCCATCTGGGAATATCCCTACGAGTTCGATATGAACCGCTTCAAGTTCATGCAACTGTACGAGGAGAACAGCCCGCGGGTGGACATCTTCACCAATAACGAGATCCCGCTCGGCGTGACTCTGTTCGGGCTGAATGACAACGACAACCGCTACACGGATCTGGCCCAGGAGAACGGCTGGTGGACCTTCTGGGGCTTCCAGGATGGGCCGAAACAGATGACGGAGGAAGGGCGTCAGCTCTTCGTGAATACGGTTTTCCGGGCCACCCTATGTGCCTATAATAGGTGAGACAACTTGTTCGAAGAAATTACTGTAGAATTCTATCGAACAAGGAGTCGAATATGAACGTCAAGCAAGTCGTATCAAGCAACGGAAATCGTCAGCCCATGAACCAAGAAC
>JAJRVT010000103.1 GCA_024277175.1 Chloroflexota bacterium
CGTTTTCTGAGCTCGTTGCGGATTACGTTGGGATTTAGCCTGATTTCGGTCATCTTCGAGCTGATCCTGGGGGTAGCCATCGCGCTGGTGCTGAACCAGCAATTCAAAGGGCGCGGGTTCGTACGCGGCCTGATCATCCTGCCGTGGGCGCTGCCTTCTATCGTCAACGCCGCCATGTGGCACTGGATCTACAACGCCGACTACGGCGCGCTCAACGCCCTCCTGACCCAACTGGGACTCATCGACTCCTACCAGGTCTGGCTGGCTCATCCCACCAGCGCACGGATTTTGATCATTCTGGCCAATGTGTGGAAGGAGACCCCTTTCACCGTGCTGCTGGTTCTGGCGGCGTTGCAGGGCATCCCCAATGATCTCTACGAGGCGGCCACGGTGGACGGCGCCTCGGCCTGGCAACGCTTCACCAAGATCACCCTGCGTTTGCTGACGCCCGTGATCATGGTCATCGGTTTTCTACAGATGCTTTGGGGCATTCAGACTTTCGAACTGGTCTATATCGTCACCGGCGGCGGGCCGGCCAGCTCCACCGAGTTGCTCTCCCTGCGCATCTACACCCAGACGTTCCGGTCCTTGCGCTTCGGCTACGGCGCGGCCATGGCCTACCTGACCGGCCTGATCGTATTGATTCCGGCGCTCCTCTATATCCGCGCCGCCTATCGCAGCATTGTGGAGTACTAGCCCATGATCACATCCAAGCCCAAGCGCCTGATCCGGCGGGTATTGCTTTATCTGGCGGTGCTGATCATCATCATCTGGACGGTTGCGCCCTATGTATGGCTGATCATCTCGTCGGTGTCATACCGGATCGATCTCCTGCAGGTGCCGCTCCAATGGATCCCGCGACGGATCACGCTGGACAATTACCGGGAGCTTTTCGTCAGCGCCGGCGGCGCGAACCAAAACGCCGCTCTGTTCCTGCATGCGCTGAAGAATTCAAGCATCATCGCCTTTTCCGCCACCTTCATCGCGCTGACGCTGGGCGTCTTTTCCGCCTATGCCCTGGCGAGACTGAAATTCCCGGGATCCAACGCGTCCATGGCGCTGATGATGACCGCGCAGATGTTGCCGCCCCTCGCTATTGTCATCCCGATCTACGTGCTCCTGCGCCGCTTCCAACTGCTCGACACCCACATGGGACTGGTGCTGGTCTATCTGAGCTTTATCCTGCCCCTGGTGGTCTGGCTTATGCGTAGCTATTTCGCCTCCATCCCTTCCGAACTGGAGGACGCGGCCCGGATCGACGGCTGCTCGCGCCTGGGTGCACTCTTCCGCGTGATCCTGCCCCTGGCCGGCCCCGGTCTGGTGAGCGTGGCGGTTTTCGCCTTCATCGCCGCCTGGAATGAGTATCTCTACGCCTTCATCCTGACCACGGTCGACGCCAAGACGCTGCCGGTCCTGATCGGTGAGTTCAGCACCAAGCTGGGGCTGGAGTATCTGCGCATCGCGGCCGCGGGCGTGCTGGCCAGCCTGCCGCCGGTGATCCTGGCCCTGGTTTTTCAGCGCTACATCATGCGCGGCCTGACGGCCGGCGCTGTGAAGTAGTTTCGTTACTGTTCGTTTCGTCTGTTCAACCCAGTTTCGTCGAACGCGGAGTGTCGCTGATGAGAACGGATTTTCACGAATTTTCAGGAAAAATCCGTGAAAATCTGGTTCCATCCGCCAAATCCGCGTTCCCCAACCCATTCGCACCAAGGAGAAACCCAACATGAAGAAACAGCTTGTCATTCTGATGACCATCCTGGCGCTGGCCCTTGTGCTGGCGGCCTGCGCAGGCGGAGCCGCTCCTGCGGCCGCGCCCGCAGGCGAAGGCGGCGGTGGTGGCGAAGGCGCGGTCACCCTACGCATTTGGACCCACCAGAACGACGCCTTCAACAGCGGCCTGGAGGCGCTGGCCGACGCTTACATGGCCGAGAACCCCGACGTCACCATCCAGTTCGAGACCTTTGACTACGACACCTATATCCAGACCCTCCAGACCGCGCTGCCCGCGGGCACCGAGGCCGACATCCTGCAAATGTTCGGCTCCTGGGTGTGCAGCTACGCCGACGGCGGCAACCTGGCCGAGGTCCCCGCTGACGTGCTCAGCATGGACCAGGCCAAGGAGCAGATCTTCGCCGCCCAGTTGGCCGGCTATGACTGCAACGACAAGCTCTGGGGCGTTCCCCAGGAGTTCAACATCGAGTACGGCGCCACCCTGGTCAACACGGCCATCGCCGCGGACGCCGGGCTGGAGAACATCACCGACGGCTGGGATTCCTGGGACGCCTTCATCGCCGACGCCAAGCAGTTGGCCGTGGTCCAGGACGGCGTCATGACCCGGGCCGGCTACCACTTCACGGCCTCGGATGCGATCCCGGCCACCTTCTATTCGCTCATCCTCCAGAACGGCGGCCAGTACCTGACCGACGGCGTCTATGACGTCAACACGGACGCGGGCAAGGCGGCGCTGGAACTGATGAAGAAGATGATAGACGAGGGCGTGGTCGATCCGGTGCTCTTCAATGATACGGAGAACTGGGTGGGCGATTGCTACTTCGAGGAAGCCTGCGCCATGGGGCTGGTGGGTCCCTGGGTGGTGGCCGACTACAAGGACGACTTCCCGGATGTGGTGGAGGCCACCCAGTATGTGAAGCTGCCCTACATCGGCGACGAGCCGGCGTTGGTGGCCGCTTCCGGCTGGGGGCTTTCCGTCTCCGCCAACAGCAAGGTGCAGGACGCGGCCTGGGACTTCGTCAAGTTCGCGGCCCTGGATCCCGCCAACGCGGTGCAGTGGAACCTGGCGTCGGGCACGCTGCCGGCGCTCAAGGCCAACGCCACGGGCGAGGCCGCCGATCAGTTGGTGGCCCAGTTCCCCCACTTCGGCCCCTTCCTGGACCTGCTCCAGTACGCCCAGCCTGAAGGCGCGTTCCCGGACCGGGACCTGGTCTGGTACGAGATCACCTACCCGCGTATCCTGAACTTCCTCCAGGGCAACGCCACCCTGGAAGAGACTTTGGACACGCTGAATCGAGAAGTGGGCGAGACCATGCAGTAGGAGGAAATTGAGAATTAAAGATTGGGGGTGCGATGTTGGCGCCTCCAATCTTTGATCCTCAACCGCTCAATCTCCGATCTCGCCAGGAGCAGAAAATGTCCGCAGAATCCACAACGACGCAGATAAGCCACCGCGACAGGTTCGTGGCCGCGCTCAATCACAGGGAGCCGGACCGGGTTCCCATGGCGTTTGGCGGGCCGTCATGTTCGATCCATAAAGTAGCGCATCAAAATCTGTTGGACTATCTGGGATACGCCGAGACCGAACCGGCGCCCATTATTGACAATATTCTCCAGATTGTTGAACCCGACCCGCGGCTGTACGATCATTTTGACATCGATGTGCTGTGGCTGTTGCCCAAAGAATGGCCAATTCAGTGGAGCGAAGATGGGGAAACCTATGTGGATGCGCTGGGCCGTCGCTTTGAGTCGCTTGGCGGATTTTACAACCTGGCGGAATCGCCGCTCAAAGAGGGAACGCCAGAAGAGTTAGCCCGCTACAGGTTCCCGGACATGGCGCGCCACATCGATGTCACCGGTCTGGAAGAGAAGGCGCGCCGTCTCTATGACGCCGGCTATGGATTGGTGGCCGATGGACCTTGGGGGCTTTATGAGTATTGTAGCAGCTTACGCGGCCCCACCGACCTGTTCATGGATATGCTTCGCCACCCCGACTACACAGAAGCGCTGGCGGAAAGGGTGCTGGAAGAATATCTAAAGCCCTATTACACCATTTTGCTGGAAGCGGTGGGCGATCGGGTGCAGATGGTCGGCATCAGCGATGACTACGGCGGCCAGCAGGGATTGCTCTTCTCACCGAAAATCTTCCGCAAAGTTTACAAGCCCCGCCTGGAACGTCTGGTGGCGCATATCAGGACACTGACGGACGCCAAAGTGTATCTTCATTCTGACGGCGCAGTTTCGGAGATCATCCCCGATTTTATCGAGATAGGCATAGACGGCCTGAACCCGGTGCAGTACACGGCCCGGGGCATGGAAGCGGATCGCCTGAAATGTGAGTTCGGTTCGGAGATGGGTTTCTTTGGCGGCGGCGTTGACAATGAAATCCTGAGTTTCGGGACAATCGAGGATATCCGACGCGACGCCCGCCGGCAGATCACGGCTCTGGCCCCTGGCGGAGGTTACCTGTACGCCACCATCCACAATATTTCACAAGAAGTGCCGCCCGAAAACATCGAAGCGTTCTTTGAAGCCGGCTTGGAATTTGGACAGTACGCATAGTTTTCACCTTTCAATTTTCCCGGGAACCGCCATGACGCCAATCAACCTCTTCTCACGTACATCTCGCCGCAACAACGCCCA
>JAJRVT010000104.1 GCA_024277175.1 Chloroflexota bacterium
ACAATTTATCAGCATTTTGAGGATGCTATCGCCTATATTGAAGGTGTTCCGATTACAGATTGGCCACAGCACGAAAATTCTTATGTTGATACAAATATCGAACATTTAGCCAACTCAATGTAAAGGATTGGGGGCCGGGGGCCGAATAGCGTCTATTTCGACAGAAAGAGGATTATGAACAGATCAAACCACCCATCCCGGTTTACTTTTCGCAACGCCCTGTTATCCCCCGCCCTCCTGATGATGATGGCGGCCCTGCTCCTGCTGGCGGCCTGCAACCGCAATTCGGCCCCCGCAGGCGAACCGATCGTGGCCACAGTCGCCCCCGCGACCGCGGTCCCCGACGCCGGAGCAACGGATGCAGAGGAGGCGGGCCCTGCGGCAGCCGATCAGGCCGCGGACGCGCCGACCCCCGTAGAGGAACCGGCGGCGAAAGCCAGCGCTGAACCGGCGGCCGAACCCACAGCCGAACCGACGGCCCTGCCCACTGCCACGCCGGACGTGACCAGTGGCAACGTGGTCCTCTGGCACAGCTTCTCCGGCGGGGACGCGGACGCGCTGGGCCAAATCCTGGCCCGGCTGGAGGGTGAATATCCGGGGCTGGCCGTGGACACCCTGTTCGTGGCCTACGACGACCTGCCCCAGGCCTACACCGATGCGGTGCTGGCCGGCGGCGGGCCGGACCTGGTGGCCGCGCCCACCTGGTGGCTCAACGAAATGATCGAGGCCGATGCGATCCAGCCCCTGGACGATCTGCTGGATCCCGGCGCGGCCGAGGCCTACTGGCCGGCGGCCCTGGCCAACCTGACCCGCGACGGCCAACTCTACGGCCTGCCCCTTTCCTATGAACTGGTGAGCCTCTTCGTCAACCGCGGCCTGGTGGGCGAGGGAGAACTGCCCGCGACCACCGACGCTATGCTGGCCCTGGCCCAGTCTGCGCCGGAAAAGGGGGCGGGCCTCTACGCCAACCTCTATCACCTCTACTGGGGCCTGCCCGCCTATGGCGCGGCGCTGATGGATGATCAGGGTGTCGTCGTGCTGGACCAGGGGGGCGACGCGGCCGGCTTCCTGGGCTGGGTGAACGAGATGAACGACGCACCCGGCACGTTTGTGGATCTGGACTACGGCATGTTGATCGATCGCTTCAAGAAGGGCGAGTTCGCCTTCTTCGTGGACGGTCCGTGGGCCATCGACGAGCTGCGGGGCGCGCTGGGCGACGACCTGAGCGTGACCCTCCTGCCGGCGGGACCGGCCGGCCCGGCCCAGCCCTGGCTCAGCGCCGAGGGCGTCATGCTCAACCCGACCCTGGATGAGGCGCAAAGCCAGCGTGCGCTGCTCATCGCCCGGGGGCTGACCGACGCCGACGCCGGGAGCATCTGGGCTTCCGCGGCCCGCCGCCTGCCCGCGGCCCAGGAGGCGGACATGGGAACCGATCCCATCGTGCTCGGTTTTCAGCAGCAGGCGGCCACGGCCCAGGCCATTCCCACCCGCTCCGAGATGGATGCGGTCTGGGGCTACGCCGGCGACATGATCGTGAAGACGCTCAACGGCGTCATGACGCCCGAAGAATCGGTCGTCGAAGCCGCGTCGCTGATTAATGAGGAAAATGGGAAGTGACGGTAAGCGGAATTCGTGGGAACGCAGATCGCCACGGATTGAAAACAGATATTCACGGATTTTTTGTAAAAATCCGTGAATATCCGTTCAATTCCGGTAAAATCCGCGTTCCAATAGTGCTCGCTGAATCGATACTTGCCGAATGCTGAGACACAATGACAGACGACTTTCAGTTCTTCAACCTGGAGACCATGTCGGGCGTTTCGCCGGGCGCGCGCAGCATCCAGTTCGAGCGCGTCCATCTCCAGCCCCTGGACCGGGAAGGTCCAATCATCTGGGCGCGGGTCCTGTGGAGCGAGGAGCCGCGGGCGTGCGCGCTCCACCTGGGCGCGAACGGGCGGCCGGACGAGGAGCCGCTGCTACGCCTGACGGAGCCTGAACCCCTGTAAACCCCGGCGCAACTGGACGCGGCCTTGCGCGCCCACGGCTATGCCCTGCGCGCCTGCGCCACCTGCCAGCACTGGCGGCCCGGCGGCGAGCTCAACGACGACCGCCTGCCCACCGGCCAGTGCGGCTGGAGCGGAGACGTGGAAAAGACGCCGCCCGCGCTTATCCCCCTGACCACCCAGTCCGGCCTGGCGCTGGACTGCGTCTACTGGCGGGAGGCGACCGGTCCCCGGTCCCCCGCCCTCCCGAAAGCGGTGGGAGAAACGTTGCCACGCGCGGCCGTGGTCCGCAAGCAGGAGGAGGCCGCGTCCAGCACAACCTGGAAGCGATTCAAGCAGCGGCTGAAACGGTCCGGCAAGAAGGAGAAGGGGGCTGCCAGGGAACCGGTGGTGGAGCAGAGCGGAGCCGGCGCGGGCACGGAGCCTTGCCTGGCCTGCCAGGGGCGCATGGCCAACCTCTGGTCCCGTTCCGTCAGAACCCAGGAAGGCGACGTCGAAACCCATAGCATCTGGCGCTGCCGTCGCTGCCACACCCTTTATTTGAACCACTGGGTCGATCGCTGGGGTCGTCTGGACCGGCTGGAAACCGAGGAGAGCATCTACCGGATCGCGCCGGTGGAAGCGGTGGCGCTGCTGGCCGCCATCGGTGGCGACGCCGACGAGTCCAGAAAGGCTCCCCTGATGCGCCTGATCTCCACCCGCCCCCCGTTGAGCCACCAGGTGAAGCAAGGGCGATGAAAATAGACCGCGGATTGGGCGGATCGAGCGGATTTGTACGGATTTTTTCGTTTTTATCCGCGTAAATCCGCTCGATCCGCCCAATCCGCGGTCTATCTCAAACAAGAAACGAGTGCAACAATCATGGCGAAAATTATCCTGGAGAGCCGGCCCAAAGCCATCTTTGCGGCCCTCTATGACAAGATGCCCTTCCCCACCGTCGGCCCGATCCAGGAGGCGGCCCTGGATGTGGGCGTGACCGCGTTCGAGGAGCCGGTGGACCTGGCGGGGCTGGTCTTCAATGGCTATCGCAAGCGCCAACTGATCTTCGAGCAACGCTGGTCATCGCGCACCATCCGCGCCCGCATCGGCGAGGACAACACGCGCCTGGAGCCCAACAGCGGCATCGCTCTACGCAGCATCCAGTTTCTACTGCCCGGCTATGAACTGCTGGACCGGATCGAGATCACGGCCCTGGCCCAGCCCGTGGACTCCGATGAGACCATCCAGGCCCACATGACCGTTCCGGTCACCTTTCCCCAGCAGCAGACCGATCTGCACTTCCCCCTGCGAGGCGTGTGGTGGGCCATCCAGGCCGCGGACTGGAGCGACTTTCACAAGCAGGAGGTCTTCAGCCAGACCTACGCCATTGACTTCGTCAAGCTGGGAACGGACAACAATTTCTTCGCCGGCGACGGGCTGGCGCTGGAGGATCACTACAGTTGGAATCAGCCGGTCTACGCCACGGCCGGCGGCAAAGTGGTCTACGCCATCGATTTTCTGCCCGACGGGCAGCCTGGCGTCCCCGCGGATACACGCCTCTTCAGCGATGATCCCCGCCGGCTGCTGGGGAACGCGGTCACCGTGAGCCACGGCAACGGCGAGTATTCGTTCTACGGCCACCTGCGCCAGGGCCGGCTCGCGGTCAGCCAGGGACAGATGGTGGAGCGGGGCGACCTGATCGGCTATGTGGGCAACAGCGGCCACTCGCCCGGTCCCCACCTCCACTTTCACCTGATGAACGGGCCCAACCCCTTCCTGGACCAGGGTCTGCCATTCAAGTTCAGCCACTTCTCCGCCGGCGGCCAGTTTTTCGAGGAAGCAATGGTGATTGCGACGCGGATGATCGTGAGAAGTGAAACGTGAAACGTGACGAGTGATAAACGTTAAACGGCGGGTGTAGAACTCGCCACTTGCCACTTGCAACTTGAGGTGATGATGGACAATCGTAATGGGAAACGCGGGCGCGGGGAGGAGGGGGAGGTCCCCCTCCTCACCAGCGTGGACGATGCACTGTACGATGAACTGAGCGATCTGACCGGGCAGCGGGTGGTCCACGTGGCGCTGTGGGAGGAGTCGCTGGCCGATGCGCTGGCCGAGAAATCGGCCGAAGCAGAGATCGACCCGGAGCGCCAGACTACATTCGATCTGGACCTCTATCTGGACGAGGGCGTCTACTTCGAGCTGTATGGCGTCAGCGCGTTCACCGACCTGGACGCGCCGCCCGTGACGGGTGCGGACCCCATGGCCAAGCTGTTGCTGACCGCAGTCGATCAGGGCGTCTGGCTGGAGGAGATCGCGGTGGATGAGGAGGACAATCTGGTCCTGATCCTGGGGCGGCAAGGGGTTCCCACCCTCTACCTGACCGTGGGCGGCTGGCTGCTGGAGGAATGGGAGGAGTTGCCCGCCTGATTGGCCGTTTTCCGCGCTTTCATTTTTCTGCAAACCATGATATAAAGTAGTCACTATTTTACAATCAGTCTCAACCCTCCACTTTGTTACAAAGGAGTGAAATGCGATGATCCCGCTGACCACCATGACGGCGAACAATTCTGACGCCAACTCCAAGGCCGACGCCAACCCGTGGATGGGGGCGTTGTACGCTGCCATCTTCACCGCCGTTATCGCCTTCATCACCGTCTTCACCCTCCAGGCCGAGATGCCCTTTCTCTATATTCCGGCCTTTATCCTGATCGGCGTCGGTCCGGTCCTGGGCTACCAAATGGCCATGGGCCAACTCGCCAAGGACTGGAAGGCCCTTTTGGGCGGCCTCCTGGGCTTTATCATTCCCGTCGTCAGCATCATCCTGTGGCCGATCCTGGTGGGCGTGCTGGACCGCACCCAGTCTATCGGCCGGCTGCTGCTGGGGAGCATCCTGGGGACCATCCTGGCGGCGGTCGCGTTCTTCGCCCTGGCCAGCTTCATCGGACAAAATCCATCCTGGATCGGCACGGGCTTTGCGGTGTCCATGGCCGTCTGGGGGGCGACGGTGGGCTGGTTCGCCACCAACGCATAAAAGAAAAGATGTAGGACTCACCACAAAGGCGCCCACGCAGAAGTCCGACTTTTGACAAAAGTCGGACTTCTTTGACGTCGCACCCCGTTTTATTGAGCAGGCGCCTTTTGTGGTGAAAAATCCCCTCCTCCACCCTCTCACACTATACAATTTGCCCAACTATAACGCCATCAAGTTTGCATATGTAGACGCGCGCCTCTATACTGATCCCAGGATATTCACCGGAGAGAGAAAAGGATAGAACGCGGATTTACCGGATTGGGCGGATCTACACGGATAAAGACAAAAAAATTCGCGAAAATTCGCGAAATCCGGCAAATCCGCGTTCCATGGCAGTTCATCGTGACGGATTGTGCAATATGTACAGAAGCTCTGCAACGATCGAAGACGTATACCGGCTGGCGCTGCCGGCTGGTTCCCAGTTACTAGCCGGAGAGGAACACTTGGCGCGCCCGGTGAGCTGGGCGTGCAGCCTGCGCCCCAGCCCGCCTGCCTTTCCCAAACTCGACGGCAATGAACTGGCGTTAGTGGATATGGAGGACCTGCGCAAGCTCGATCCGCAGATGCGGCTGGAACGGGTCGTGCGTAGCCTGCGGGACGCGCACATCGCGGCCATGGCCGTCCGGGGAGCGGTCAGTCCGAACGTAGTCAGCGTGGCCGCGCACCACAATCTACCCATCTTTCAACTGCCCGACCAGGTCGAGATCTCCCAGGTGGAGCGCACCGTCATCCGCCTGATCGTGGACCGGGACAGCTACATCGCCCAGCGTTCGGCTGACCTGCAACGGGAGCTCAACCAGACCGCACTGGACGGCGGCGGCCTCCCCAAGATCGCCGATCATCTCCATCGCTTCGCCCAGACGCCGGTTGCACTCCTGCGCGATGATGGCCAACTTGCTGCGGATGCGGGCTTTGGGGAGATGACCACATCCGCCCGCGAGGCTGTGCTGGCGGCGCTGCCCAATGTCACCACCCTGCGCAGTTGGGCGGCGCGCCAATTCGTCCACGGGCTCGCCAATGCGGTGGGCGCGTTGCCGCTGGAAAGCGCCGCAGGAAGCAAAGACGGCGACTATCGCCAGGTGGTTGTGGCCCCCATCTACGCCAATGATGCGGTCCACGGCTATACGCTTTTGCTGCGCCACAGCAGCCACGCGGACCACGAGATCAGCGCCGTCGAGGAGATCGCGGCCCTCCAGGGCGCGGCGGCCGCGGCCCTGGAATGGGCCAAACAGAACGCGGTGGACGTGGCCGAAGAACGCATGCGCGCCACCTTCGTCGATGAGCTGCTAGCGGCCGAGATCGCCGACGAGCAGGCCTGGATCCAGCGGGGCGCGTCCCTGGGCTACGACCTGACCATCCCCCACGCAGCGCTGGTGATCGAGGCCGCCAACGCGCCCGACTGGCCCCAACCCCTCCTGCGCTTCATCGACAGACAGGCGGTCAACATTCCCTACAGCCGCCGGGACCAAGGCATGCTCCTCTTCTGGCCCATCGAAAATCGCAAGAGCGCGCGCGAGCTGAAACGGGTGGCCAATGAATTCGCCCGTGAGCTACTCAGCCACGCCCCCCAAACCGAGCTGATCATCGGCATTGGCCGGCCCGCGGTCTCCCCCAGCCTGTGGATGCAGAGCCAGCATCAGGCCCGGGAGAGCTGGCGCATGGGCAAGGCGTGGCAGGCCGCGCCCGTGACCTATTTCGGCGATCTGGGGCTCTACCAACTGCTGACCGCGCTGGGCGACACCCATGAGGCCCGGCGCTTCTTCCGCAAGACCCTGGGCAAGCTGATCGCCCACGACCGGGATCACAACGGCGAACTGGTAGCCACGCTGGAGGGGTTCTTCGCCAGCCACGGCAACCTGAGCCAGACGGCCAAACGACTGCATATTCATCGCAACACCCTGACCTATCGCCTAGAACGCATCTCCACCATCACCCAGTTGAACCTCAACGACCCGGACGCGCGTTTCTCGCTGCAACTGGCGCTGAAACTGCGCCCGGTCATGAAATGAGGGGCAGCCCCCTAACCCCCAACCTTGGGGGAACGTTTTGCCAGCCAGGCCAGAAGCCAAGCCAGCCTCCCCCAGGATTGGGGGCCGGGGGGCCGAAACGGGCAAGCGATCTATATAACGGTTGGGGCCACCCTGTGCCAGCTCGCTTCACTCAAGTGAGGAAACCATGAAAAACCCGGCAGCGGACGAAGTGTTACTGATAGGCGTTGGCAACGACCTGCGCGGCGACGACCGGGTGGGGCTGGTGCTGGCGCGCGCGATCCGCGCGCGCGGGTTGTCCGGCGTGCGGGTCGTAGAGTGCAGCGGGTACATCACCGCCTGGTTCGGCCACTGGTCCGGCGCCGACGCGGTGGTGATGATCGACGCCGTGGTCTCCGGCGCGCGGCCGGGAACCCTGCACCGGCTGGACGTCAGCAAGGATCCCCTGCCGGCCAGCCATCGCAGCCCCAGTTCCTCCCACATCCTGGACGTGGGCCAGATCGTCGAACTGGCGCGCACGCTCCATCGCCTGCCTCGCCGCCTGTTGATCTTCGGCGTCGAGTGTGAACAGTTCGAGCAGGGCACCGATCTGTCGCCAGCCGTGCAGGCCGCGCTCCCGGCCGCGGTCACCGCCATCGAAGAGACCCTGCGCCAGCTTACAGGAGCAGATGGGGCGTCATGATGAAAACCAAACCCTCGACCTTGACGTGGTTTGCCGTCTACGCCATCTGGATTGTCCTGGGGATCGCCGCGGTCTGGGCCGCCTGGCAGTGGAACGGCGCAACCCTGGCCCTGGCCGCGTGGATGATCAGCAAGCCCGCGCTGCGCCCGGCCGGCTGGAGCAGCGCCACCCTGCCTGTGGTCAACCGACTCTCCGTGCTGATCTTCGGCGCGATCTGGCTCATCGGCGTCATGTTCATGGAGAACCTGCTGCGGGCCGCGGCCCTGGAGCAGCGGCTGATCCGGGAAAGCGGACGGCTGGCGCTGATCCTGCTCATCATCTGGCTTGTGGGCGTCGGCCTGCCGCTGTTGTTGTTCTAAGTGGAAAGTGGCAGGTTGCAAGTGGCAAGTGCATTCCACACCGGCGAGGCTAACGGTCACCCTGTCACCTTGTCATCCTGTCACCGCTCCAGTTGACGCAACCCGGCGATAGTGCTATCCTCCCCAAAGTTGAACATTGTTGGCCGTACGTCCCCCCGAGCGCGGCCTTTTTCGAGAGTGAGATGAACGAAAACCATTCAACCACGGCTGAAAGTCAGCCGGAATCTGACAGTATGGCGGACAGTCCTGTGCCCTTATCCGGTCCCGAAAACGGGCGGATAGGGGACGCATGGATGTCACCTGCCAGACAATCGACTGTCACACAAACGAACGATACGCGCCGCTTCATCACCCTTGGCGATGTTGCCGGCTGCAACGGCATTAGACTGTGGACGACGGGCCGGGCTTTGGGCTGGAAACCGGGGTCAGCAGCGGCAATGCCGGCCAGGCCCTCGCTCTGTTAGCGCCCTCCCGCGACAGGCCGGGACCAGACCGGACCTGTCGCCATGCTTGAACCCGATTTCCCCTCGACGCCCGCAACGATCTCATCTGCGGGCGTTTTTTATTGTCCCAGCCACGCCCGTCTCACCACTATCCACAGCCAGGCTTCGTTGGAACGCGGGTATCTATTCAGGCACGAACTAAATAGACCGCGGATTGGGCGGATTGAGCGGGTCAAACCGGATTTTTCAAAGAAAAATCCGGCAGTTTTAGCCCAATCCGCCCAATCCGCGGTCTATGGTGAATAGTTACGA
>JAJRVT010000105.1 GCA_024277175.1 Chloroflexota bacterium
CGTAGATGGAGATGTCGTTGATGCGTCCCTGGTGTTCCAGGACGAATTTCTCCGACTGGACGAACATGCCCCCGGAGCCGCAGCAGGGATCGAAGACCCGCCCTTTGTACGGCTCCAGCATGGCCACCAACAGCTTGACCACGCTCTTGGGCGTGTAGAACTGGCCGCCCTTGCGCCCTTCGGCCAGCGCAAACTCGCCCAGGAAATACTCGAACACGTGGCCCAGCACGTCGGCGCTGCGCTCCCGGGCCTGGTCCATGGCCACGTTGCTGATCAGGTCGATCAGCCCGCCCAGGTTGGTGGGATCCAGGTTGCCGCGGGCGTAGACCTTGGGCAGCACGCCGCGCAGGCTGGGGTTCTCGCGCTCGATGGCGTCCATGGCCGCGTCCACGTCCTTGCCGATCTCAGGCGTCCTGGCCCGGGATTGGAGATAACTCCAGCGTGCGGACGGCGGCACGAAGAAGACGTTCTCGGCCCGGTACTCGTCCCGATCTTCGGGGTCCGCGCCCAGTTCTTCCTCGGCCACCAGCCTGGCGTGCAGGGCGTCGAAGGCGTCCGAGATATAGCGCAGGAAGATCAGGCCCAGGACCACGTGCTTGTATTCGGCCGCGTCGATGTTTTTGCGCAGCTTGTCGGCCGCTTTCCACAGTTGCTTCTCGATGGGTTCGTTCTTGGCGTTGTTCTTCGCGCTTCGCTTCGCCATCTCTGTTGTTCCTGTTTTTGGGTGTTTGCGTAGGCGTCTCTGACGTAGGCGCGGCTTGTAGCCGCACGCTGACGTAGGCGCGGCTTGTAGCCGCACGAGCTGGTCTGCCAGAGATTCATCATGGACGCGGCTGCAATCCACACGGACCGCCCCACCGGCGATCGTGCGGCAGGGATGTCGCACTACTGTAGCGGATGATGTGATTTTCGGCAACTGTTCGAGGCTGTTTTGGGGGGACGGAGAACATGCGCATGCCCAGCCCCATTCATGAGGCGTCGCTTTCATAGCCCCATGGCTTCAGCCTGGGGCGGTCTCCGCAATCCACGCGGCCCCGTTTCCTGGCGATCGTGCGGCTGCAAGCCGCGCCTACTACCGAGTCACGTCTCATGCCTCGCCATACACCCCCTCCAACGCCCCCGCCAGCGTCACCGTGGTGGACGCCAGTTCCGCCAGCCGTTCGCGCACCGTATCGGAGGCCAGGGCCATGTCGTCGCCCCGATCGCCCGTGAAGTCATCGCTGACCGCGTAGACGAAGCGGGGGATGATCAGGCTGCGGAAATCGAGCATGAGATCGTTGGCCAGCCCCATGACCGACATGTAGCTTGACCGCCCGCCGGCCACGCAGATGAACCCCACCAGCTTCTCGGTCCAGACCCGCATGGTGTTCTCCAGCAGGTTTTTGGCCGCGGCGTTGACGTCGAAGTTGTAGATGGGTACGGCTAGGATCACGGCCGACGCCTCGCGGATGGCCGCGGCCACGGATTCTGCGTCTGGCGTCTTGTGGGAGGAGACCGCGTCGCAGAAGGGGATATCGAGATCGCGCAGGTCGATCAGGTCCGCGTCCGCGCCCAGGGCCTGAACGTCGGTCATGAAGTGGTTGGCCAGCAGATGGGAACGACTGTTGGGGTGTAGCGAGCAACTGATGATGAGTATTTTCATGAGGTTTTCCTCTATTCAACGAGCGGCGTCAACAGCGGCCGCAGTTCGGTCGGAATGATGACGAACAGTTCACCGTCCACAGTGGCTTCGACGATCAGGCCCCGCACCCGCAGGCGCCCCATGATGGAGGAGGGCGCACGATAATGCCAGTAGATCGACTCCTCCAGGTCGTTGCCGTAGCGTTCATCGAACGTCTCCCATGCCAGGACGCCGCCGTTGGCGAGCACATCGGCCAAGGCCTGGCGCTCGTCATCGCTCAGATCGTCCACAATCCCTTTCAATTCGTCAGAATTCTGGAGTTGTTCGGCCAGCAGCGCGCGCAACTCCGCCTTGCGTAGGCTCGTCCAGCCGCCCTGGGGAATGATGACTCTGGCCATGCCCGTCAGCGCGTCCTTGGTGTAAAGTGGAATCCTCATCCGTTCATGACTATCGCATGTTTACCGGCGACTGTGCGGCTGCAAGCCGCGCCTACTGTAGCGGATGATGCGGTTTTCGGCAACTGTTGGAGAAAGTTTTGGGATGGCTCTACGGTTCAAGACTCACGCGTGAACCAGAGCAGCCGTCGCCACCCCTTCCGGCGCGAGATGGACCGCCGCTGCCACGTGCCCACGATCCCATAGGGCAGGAAGAGGACGATGGCCACATAGATGACACCGATGAGGAAGCTGGCGTTTTCGCCGAACCATTTGGCGAAGTAGAAATCCATCAGCCGGAAGACGCCGGCCCCCACCATGGCCCCGCTCAACGTGCCGATGCCGCCGATGAGCACCATGAGCAGGCCGTCCACGGTGAAGCCCAGGCTGGCGATCTCCGGGCTGACGATGGGCTTGTAGAGCGCGTTCAGCATCCCGGCCAGCGCGGCGGTGATGGAGGCGATGGTGAGCGCGGCCAACTGAAAGTAGAAGATGTTGTAGCCCAGCATTTTGGCCCGGTCCGGGTTCTCCCGGCTGGCCACGCACACCCGGCCCGTGGGCGAGTTGACGAAGCGGCGATAGAAGAGATAGACCGCCACCGCGAAGGCCAGGGCCACGAAGTAAAAGCGCAGCCGCTGGGTGTTGGGGTTGAGCAGATCGGGACGGGGGATGCCCTGCAAGCCCACGTCCGCGCCCGTCCATGCGGCCAGCTCGCGGGACTTGATCATGATGTCGAAGACCGCGGCGAAGCCCAACGTCACCAGCGCGAAGGTGATGCCCTGAACCCGGGGCAGGACCACGCCAAAGAGCAGCGCCTGCAACACGCCGGCCCCGATCACCGCCAGCAGCGTCATCCACAACGGCCAGCCAAAATTCTTGAGCAGGATGCCGGTCAGGTACGCGCCCACGGCGAAGAACATGGCGTGGCCGAAGGAGAGCAGCCCGGCCACGCCCAGCACCAGGTCATAGGAGATGGCGAAGACGGCCAGGATGTAGACCTCGATCAGCAATCCTTGGATGAACTTGGCGCTTCCCGATTCGTTGACCACCAGGCTGGCTATGGACTGGCCGTTGATCAGCGCCAACGCGAAGGGTAGCAGCGCCAACGCCAGCACGATCGCAGTCAGCAGGCCGTTATCGGCCAGCCAGCGGGCTATGAAGGAGCGCTTCTCCGGGCGGACGGCGCGACCGTCGCTGCGGCTGGGTGTGGTCATGGCTTACTCCTTGCGTCCGAAAAGACCTTGGGGCATGATCAGGAGGATGACCACCATCAGCAGGACGGTGGTGGCCGGCGCCACCGTGGGCGATGGCTTGAACGGCTCGGCCATGAAGGGCAGTTGGATGCCGATGGAGCCATATTTGATGATGAACTGCTGGATCAGCCCCACCAGCATCGCGCCCGCGGCCGCGCCCGGATAGGAGGTCAGCCCGCCGATGGCCAGGGCGATGAGCGCGGCCAGGAGCACGCTGGCCCCCATGCTGATGGACAGCCCCGTGGCCGGCGCGGCGATGACGCCGCCCAGGGCCGCCAGCCCCACGCCCAGCGCAAAGACCAGGGTGAAGACCCGGCGCACGTTGATGCCCAGCGCCTCCACCATCTCGCCGTCCTGGACGCCGGCGCGGATGATCATGCCCAGCCGGGTCCGTTGTAGCAGCAGCCAGACGCCGATCAGCACCACCAGCCCCACCAGGGTCACGAAAATTTCGTTGTAGGTGCGGATGCGCGCGGTCTCGCCACCGATCTCCACCATGATGATGGCGCAGTGGTTTTGCAGCCAGCCGCCCAGGCTGGTGGCCGGACAGCCCTCGCCCGTGCCCGCGAACAGGGAGGGCTTGGGCATGGTGAAGCCGCTCCGTCCCCAGGTGGAGCGCACCATCTCCGTGATGATGAAGGCCAGGCCAAAGGTGAGCATGATCTGGTAGATGGCCCGCTCGTAGAGGGGACGGATCAAGGTCATCTCCATGAGCGCGCCCAGACCGGCCCCGGCCAGGGTGGCCACAAGCGCCGCGATCAGGAAGAGCCAGGTGGTGTTCAATCCCAGCAAAAAGGCGGTCAGTGGGTCGTTGACCAGATAGAGGCCCACCCCTGCGATCAGGAGCAGGACAAAGATCGCCAACGGACGTCCCCATGATGGCGGGGCCAGGGTTCCTTCGCCCCGTCGCGCCCGGCGAAAACCGGCGAGGCTGATGGCCAGCAACAGCCCGCCTGCGATCATGCCGGCCAGGCCGGCCCACGGTGGGATGCCGTCGAATGTGGCCGGCTGGATCATGGCGGCCAGCTTGCCTTGCTCGAAAGCCTGGGTCCAGACGATGGGACTCTCGGCGTAGGCTTCCGGGTTCCAGGCGGCCATGGGCGCGCGCGCCAGCGTAAAGCCCAGCAGGGCCAGGGAGAGCGCCAACCCCACCCACGGCCAGGTGCGCGGGAGGGCGGGGCGTAAGGAGAGCTGCGTCAGCCAATAGTCCCACAGGGGCGAGAGCGCAAAGCCCGCACCCACCAGCGCCAGGGGCGTCAGCAGGTCCATAAACGTGTCCGGGCGCACGTAGACGCTCCACCCCAGGTAGGCGCCGACCATAAAGAGCGCGCCGTGGGCCAGGTTGAGCACGTCCATCAGCCCCAGGATGATGGAGAAACCGGAGGCGACCAGGAAGGTGATCGCGCCCACGGCCAGCCCCCGCAGCATGGTGACCACCCAGTCCTTGCTGCTCATCCCCTGGCTGGCGAAGAGAAAAAAGAGCCCCAGCGCGATCAGGGTGATGAGTTGAACTCGGTTCTTGCGCAATACGTCGATCATGATTCCTCATCAGATCAGGATAGAACGCGGATTGAGCGGATTAGGCTGAAAGGGCCGGATTTTTTCTAAAAAATCCGTGAAGATCCGCTCAATTCGCTCAATCCGCGTTCCATCACGCCGCACCCAGGTAGCGCTGGATGGTCTCGTGGTCGTCCACCAGATCGGCCATCAGCCCGGCCTTGACCGAACGCCCCTCTTCGATGATCACATAGCGTTCGGCCAGGCGGCTGGCAACGATGAAGTTTTGCTCCACCAGCAAGATGGTGCTGTCGCCGGATAGCTGGCGGATGGCCTCCATCATGCTCTCGATGATGACCGGGGCCAGTCCCTCGCTGGGTTCGTCGATGAGCAGCAGCCTGTTGTCCGGCACCAGGGCGCGGGCCACGGCCAGCATCTGCTGCTGCCCGCCGGAGAGGCTCGTTCCCGGCAGCTTGATCAGGCGCTTGAGATCGGGGAAGAGACCGAAGATCAGTTCTTCCTTGCGCTCAAGATCGCCCCGCCTGCGCTCGGCGATCTTGAGATTCTCGCCCACGCTCAGGTCGCGGAAGATGGCCCGGTGTTCGGGAACGTAGCCAATGCCCAGGGAGGCGATATCGTAGGACGCGCGCCCCTGGATCTCCTGGCCATCGAAGACGACGCGCCCCTGGCTGGGCGGCGTCAACCCCAGGATCGACTTGAGCGTGGTCGTCTTGCCGGCCCCGTTGCGCCCCAGCAGCGCGACAATGCCGCCCTCGGGCGCGCCCACCGTCACCCCTTCCAAAATATGGAACTGGCCGATAAACGTGTGGATATCCTGAACTTCCAGCAGATTGTTCATGTCGAAAATTTCTCATAGACCGCGGATTGGGCGGATCGAGCGAATCAAGGCGGATCTTTCTCAGAAAAAATCCGCCCTGATCCGCCCAATCCGCTCAATTCGCGGTCTATCCTTGCTCTGTCTCCGATGTCGCGTACAACGTCCCCAAATACGCGGCCTGAACCTTCTCATTGGCCGCGATCTCGGCCGGCGTTCCCTCGGCCAGCACCTTGCCCTGGTGCATGACGGTGATGAAATCGGAGACGCTCATGACCACGTGCATGTTGTGCTCCACCAGCATGACCGTCTTGTCGCCCGCGGCCTGGATGCGTTCGATCAGCGCCAGCAATTCCGGCACCTGCTCGGACGCCATGCCGGCCGTGGGTTCGTCCAGCAACAGCACCGCCGGGTCCGGGGCCAGGAGCATGCCCAGTTCGAGCTTGCGTTGGTCGCCGTGGGGCAGGGTGCGGGCCGGCATGTAAGCCCGTGCAGTCAATCCCACCTGCTCCATCACCTCCCAGGCGCGGTCGATGTAGGC